>CAMPIO010000004.1 GCA_946886405.1 uncultured Pseudoxanthomonas sp. | reverse complement strand
CGCCAAGGAATGGACAGCACAACCACATGCCCGAGCTCCAGCCCGCTGAGCGACCTCGCGACGTGACCCTTGAGGTACTGGTGATCTATCAGCAATGCCAGATGCTCTGCGACGACAGCAGGGTCATCTCCCTCCCGCCATAGCGTCGTTCCGGGCGTGTGCATGCCGGGCGGCTCCTTCTCGATATCGAGCATCAGCCGGCGGATCAGGTCCATGTCGCGCTTCATCGTGCCTCCACGTCCGTGGTCAGAAGACTTGGTCTGCGGTCAGGCGCTGCGCGCTCGCAGGCTCCCCGAGCCCAAGCGCAGCATTGACGGCGTCCACGGTGGTGAAGATGCCACCGTTTCCGTCGTATTTGAACGGGATGCCTTGCACATCCGCCCAACGGACGACCGTGGCGAGCCGGGGCGGGGCCGCCCGAGGATCCGGCCGACACAGCCGCTGCAGGTCCTGAAACTGGAGGATGGGACCGATCACGCGGGTTCCCTTGCCATCAGTTCGGCCAGCCTCGCGACCCCTTTCGAGGTCACCAGCACCTGGTCATACATGCGCTCGTCGCCTGCCGCGCCCCGGGTGACGACCCGATGCGTCAGCACGCCCTGCTCGATGCGCTGGTGGTACGCCTTCCAGCTGGTCCCCTCGCGCTTGTGGATCCAGCCGTGGGCCTGCAGCCACTGGATCAAGTCGCTCTGGCGCACCTGCAGCGCCTTGGCGGCGTCCCGGAGGCAGATCGCGCCCTTGGCGCCGGACAGACGGTCCATGGCCTCCACCTTCGGCTGCTGAGCCGCCACCGTCGCCTCCAGCTGCAGCGTCCGCGTGCTGAAGTCCAGCAGCAGGCTGCGCAGGGTGGCAGGGTCGGAGAGAGCGGCCAGGGTGTCGGCGGGCCCGTAGCTGCCCGTCCGGGCGATCGTGGGAAGCACGTCGTCCATTACCCAGCGCTCAAATCGCTCTGCGGCAGGCAGCCGGCTGCGCAGGATCAGTCGCAGGACATCACCCTGCGAAAGCACCCGCACCTCCTGGACACCACCGGTGGTCGGAAGGGGGTAGCGCTTCACGACCCCCTTGCAGTGCTTCTCCATCGCGTCGGCGGCGTTCGCGTATCCCAGCGCCGAGGCGACATCCTTCCCAACGAACCACGGCACGCCGTCGTCGTTGACGACGCGGATGGGGGAATGGTCGAAGAGGAAGGGCGTCAGCATGTTCAGGCTCCCGGCGCTCGCTGCCGCGCCCCGAGTTCCGCGCGGATAGCTTGGACGAGTTCAGGATTCTCGGCGCGCCACGCAAACCAGCTGGAGTCGCGCAGCTTGTGGCGCATCCAGTCCGGCACGTCGGGCGTCGGTGTGTATGGAAAGCGTCCGTGGTAGCAGCGGGTGCAGAGCGAGGCGTTCTCGCGCCGATCACCGGCGGTCTTTCGATGCTTCTCGCAGAAGAAAAGCCCGCACCCGTGCTCGCCGCCGTATGGGTCGTCACCGCAGACGTATCCCAGCCCGCGGTCGATCTCCGCTCCGCATCCCGGGTGATCGCATGTCGCCGGCACGCCGTAGCCGATGTCCCGCTTCCACGTACTGTCGTAGCCGATGCTCCAGCCCATCAGTGCACCTCACCGCCTGGCGATACCGGCAACGGGGTGTGGAGCCCACGCTTGCTCGCCTGCTTCTTCCGGATTTTCTCCATGACGTCCGGCTGGAGGATCCGGCCCAGTTCGGTCTCCGCAGCGGCGTGCACGTCCACACCCGTCGCCCAGCAGAGTGCCGCGAGGGTCACCATGACGCCGCCGGCTTCCTGGAACGGGTCCCCGACAGGCCTGTTGAACACGTAGTTCACCAAGGTGGCGACACGCGCTGGGTCGTAGCCGTAGGCCTGAACCTTCTCCAGCGCTTCCTCGAGGAAGCGGTCGCAGCGCTCCTGCACGTCGAAGGCGACCTGCTCTCCGAAGCACTCCACCAGCCATGGTCCGACCCGCTGCTGGAAGAGCACAGCCCCATCGCGGGCTGGCGTGGCGTGGCGGCGAGATATTACGAAACGGCCGGGCAAGACCTCATCGAGAAGCAACTCGATGCCGTTGTCCATCACCAAGACTTGCACGGTGCTCATACGACACCCCGCTCGTGCTTGAACTGTTCGTAGGCGGCCTGCACTTCGTTGAATCGCTGGGCGTCACCGCCAGGCCGGTCGGGGTGTGCGGCGCTGCGCAGCCGGCGATAGACGGCCTCCACGTCGGCGGCAAAGGACACTTCCGATACGCCGAGCACCTGCCACCAGGTGCGGACGTCCACCGGCGGTGCCAGCGCAGTGAAGCCGGCGAAGGCGCGGGCAAGGATTTCGCCACCACCGTGGCGCTCGATCGCGCGCATGGCGTCCAGCGTCGCGGCGATCGCGGCGAGGTTATCTGCGACGCGGTCGTAGCGGTCGATGGCCATGCACTTCGGCTCCTGATCGCGCTTGCCGCGCTCCTGCCAGTACACGGCCACGCCCGGATCTACTGGCTCTCCCTGGTTCGATCGCGGCAGCCCGTCCAGGCGCAGCTGCAGGTTCGTGCTGATCAGCAGGTCATCATCGTGGATGCCCATGTGCTCTAACTGCTTGCGCACGCGGTCCACGGCCTCCGCGATCGTGACCGCCCGCCAGGGCTGCCAACTTCCGGTGCCGCTGTTGCGGCTTGCCTTGCCGAAGCGCGCCGCGGTGCGGTGCTGGAGCGCGGTGCGCTTCCAGCCGGCCGGCCAGCTGAGGGGATAGCGGGATTCAGTGCGCATCCGGCACCTCGTAGGGAATGTTGAACCAGCTGAGCTGTCCGCGCGCTGGGAAAAAGGGGAGAGGCTGCCGGTCCGCAAGCACGAAGCCGTAGGGGCCGTGGAACCAATCGCTGTTCATCGCAGTGACGCAGTCGATGAGGGTGGCCTTTCCGATCACACCGCCACGCTGCAGCACGTACGACGCCGGCAGGACGATGTCTCGACGCGTGTCGCGCACGAATTCGTAGCCCTTGCGATCGAAGCCTTTGCCGGCGTGCACGAGGAACTCACCACGGAACGGCGTGGACCAGGTCCGGTTCTCGACGTCCTTGGGGCCGTGCACGATCAGCCAGGCCCACGGTTGGAGAATGCTCAGCGCTTTCACGCGTCACCATCCCGATGCCCAGGGCATCCCTTGCCAGTCCAGTCGAAGCCCGTGCACACCGGTCCCATCGGGATCACCTCGTGGCCTTGGGCGAGGTGGTCGTACAGAACCTCCTTCGCTTCGTCGACGCTGAGGCTCTTGCCCGTCTTGGTGGACTGGAACAGAGACGCCAGTTCCTTGCGCGAGAAATCGCGCAGCGCGGCACGCACTCGCAGGTGGACGTGGTAGGTGGTTTTTCCCATCAGTGCACCACTGCCAGCTGGATAGACGACACTTCAGCGGGTGTCAGCCCTTTCTCGTAGATCAGGACCCGCCCTTCCGCACGCTGCACGAATGCCAACCCCTCCCGCGAGTCAAGCCAGGCAGCGACCAGGTCCGCGACCTCTACCTCGGTCGCGTTCGTGCAGACCTTTGGGCGGTTCCAGTCCTCGGTGGTCAGGTAGTCGATGGCTCTGAAGCCGTCGTTGGCGAAGGAGTAGCGCCGGTTGGCGATGCTCCAGCGCAGGAAGTGAGCGGCACCGCCGCCGTTCTTAAGGTCAAGTTGCGCTTGCCGAATAATGGCCCCGCCAACGTTGGTGCCAAGCCACGTGATGAACGACGCCGCGATACGGCTGTGCCGGTCGGTGATCACCACCGGGAAATCGCCCAGGATCTGTCCGAGCATGCCGGTGCGCGCTTCATCATCGTCACCACTGAGGTTGCGCATCGGTGTGGTCACGAGGATCTGCCACTCGTCGTGATAGGCCTGCTCAGCCGGGAAGGTCTGGCGGTTGCGGGGCCCATGGATCGGCACGTGCGTCAGGACCTCGCGCGGGCTCTCGTCGTGCTCAATCATGGGATGTCGACCTCCAGGACCGGCTCGGCCACGCGCGCTGCACGCATGGAGTCGTAGGCAAGCACTGCGTGCGAGATGGCGTACAGGCGCCACAGGAAGTGGAAGGTGTAGGCCTCCAGGCTCGATGCGTATTCCCATGCGTCGTGGAAGCGGAATTCGTCGTACCGAGGGTCGTCCGGCTTGAAGATGTCGAGTTGGTGGATGGCGTCGGTAGTGGTCTCGACGTAGCGAATGGCCTCCTGCAGTTCCTCCCACAGCGCGACCGCCCATTCAGGCCCCGCGCTGCATTCCTCTTCGTCGTAGAAGTCGGCGAGGTAGTCCTGAACGTGCTGGAGCACCAGCCTGTCGAGCCGATCGCGGCAGAACTCCTTTCGTTCGGCGTCGTTGGCCTTGCACTTCTCCGACCAATATCCGGGGTTGATGAATAGCTCACCGGGATCCGCAATGCCCTTCGCATCTGAGCGGAAGAACTCGATCATGTCCGGCGAGCGCGTGAACACCGATTCGCCCATGTCGCCGCAGATCGCGAGGTAGCCCGGCCAGGTGACGATGTCGAAGCCGTAGCAGCCGGTACCGGGCTTGCGGAACCGAAGGTGGCGGTACAGGCCCTCATCGCGGAGCACCGTCAGCTGGTGCTCCGCGGTGTCCTTCATGAAGCGACGAAGGACGTCGGCCCGGTCAGCCATTGGACTTCTCCGACCGCTGCTGGCGCTCCCGCTCTGCTATCAGTAGCGCGCCAGCCTTCGCGATTGAGCGGGCGGCGCTGGCAGGCTTGAACCACTCCATAGCCCACGGCCAGTTCTCGACGCAGAGTTCGGCCGGCATGCCGCCACCGTGCAGCGCATAGCAGGCAGCAGCGTCAGCGAGGGAGCCATCGCCATGCTCCTCGTCGTGCTCGGGAGTCCAACCCTCGACGGTCACCTGCCGCACGCGCTCTTCGAGCATTTCCAATAGAGCGGTGCCAGGCCCGACGTGGGCGAGCGCCAGACGCAGAACCTTCAGTGCTGTGACGGCGCGCGCTGGTGACGGCGAGACCTCATCGGCGACCGCCAGCGCGGCCTCGATCGACATGACCTGGTCCATGATCAGTCCTGCCGAAAGTGCTGGGGGTTAGTGCGCAAGGTCCCTGCGTCGAGCTGGCGTTGACGTCGCGCTACTTCACGGCCACCGCCACCTGCGGGCGCCCAGCGCTTGCGGTAGAGGCGGACTGCCTCGATGAAGGAAGCAATTCGCTCCACGAGGACCTTGCGGGCGGTGCGGGTACGTTCTGCGGTGGAGGGAGTGCGATAGCGGTCGGCCACAGGTCAGTTCCTTTTATGGGCGGGCAGGGTGGTGCGGCGGCTATAGGACCTTTCGGTCGCCGCGGTGGTCAGGTGGGGAGACGACGCGCTGGTGTTCGAGGAGTTCGACCAGGCGAGCCGCGCGGTTGTAGCCGATCTTCAGCGTGCGCTGAAGGTTGGAAATGCTGCAGCGACCCAATTTCTTGACGTGCGCCTTGGCAGTCTCGAAGACCTCGATGTCCTCGCCGAGGTTGGCGAACTGCTCGCTGGTCATCGTCACGCTGTTGCTGAGCGTGCCGTCGGCCTCGCGCACGGAGATGGTGACCTTCTCCACGCCAGAGATTCCAGGCTTGCGGTCCCGCTCTACTCCACCCGGTCGCGTGATCCTGAATGCAGTGAACAGTGCATCCAGCAGCGGTCCTAGCTCACCGGTCATCAGAGCGAAGCGCGCATCCAGCTCGGCGCGCAGATCCTCGTGTGAGGTCTCCTCCAGCTGGTCGACGGCGCCGTCGAGGAATCGCAGCTTGCGGATGGTGAGGTCCTCATCCAGCACCAAGCTGACGTGGTCCTGATAGACCACGGCCAGGCGGGTGCACTGCAGTCCGGTCTCCAGATGCTTCTGCACTTCTTCGCCGTGCAGGTCGCTGTTCTGGACCTTCACCACGGCGCCGCCTTCCGTCGCGTCGCGGAGTTCGCACTCGTCGCCCAGCGAGAAGCCTTCTGGCATCGGCTCGCCGGCCAGCCATCCCGTCAGGATCGACCGCGGCGCCACCTCGGGGTACAGCGGCAGTGCCGGGAAGCTGCCCAGCGCGCGGCGCATCTCGCTGACCACACGCTCACCACGCTTCCGGCTCGAGGTATCGACGCAGATCAGACCGCGCCCAAGGTCGAGGTACGCGTCGGTGCGCCCGGGCTTCACAAAGGCCTGCGGGATCAGCTCGTGGAGCAGGTCGTCCTTCAGACGCTTCCGGGTCTTGCCGCCGGGCGCACGGCCTTCCCGTTCCTCGATCTCCACCAGTTTCTTGCGCAGCAGCTCATTGACGACGGCGCCGGGCAGGATCCGCTCCTCGCTTCCCACGCTGATCCAGCGCTGATCCTGCATCTCGTGCACCAGCTGCTCCTGGTCGCGGCCGAACGGCGAGATGAACCCCACCGACGTCAGCTCCAGCGGGCCCACCGGCTTCAGTCGCGCCTCGTCCAGACGCTCGCGCAGGTCACTGAGTTCATCGGCCACCGGCGAGGCGATCAGGCCGGGGAAGTTCACCGGGAAGGTGAAGATCACGAGGTTGCGGAAGAACATGCGAACTCCTGCCCCCGCTCATTGCGGGCGGTCATGCCTGGGGGGATGTCGTTGAGGTTGTGCAGGTCAGCTGCTTCGTCGAAGGCGCAGCCAGCGCAGTCGGCGTACACGGTCACGTCGTCAAGACCAGGCACATGCACCGTCCAGCGCAGGAGGCCACTCACCCGATGCGCTCCGCGTACCGCCGAACCTGATTGATGTCGCCGCCCGCGCGCTGGCTCATGCTCGCGACGATGCGAAGGTCCGGCACCTGCCCCCGCTTCCACGCCGCCTTGAAGCGTTCGCCGATCTCCACGCGCAGGTCGTACATGCGGTCGGCATGCATCATCGCGGCGTCGTTGTAGCGCGCTTCTCGCTCGCGTTCCGACGGGACATAGGGAAGCGACGGGACATCCGCCGCAGGAAACAGGCGCGCCAGCAGGCCGCGGCCGCGCGGCACCCGGGTGTGCGCGATGATCGCGTCCAAGCCCCAGCCGAGCAGCCGGACATCGTCACCGGCGCTCACGCGGCCACCCTCGGCGCCGCGCTCCACCACGAACGCGTCTCGATATCGTGGTTGTTCTGAAGCAGGGTGCCCTCGCGCACGCACCTCGTGCAGTACGGGTCGACGTGCATGCAGAACCGGTAGGGGTTGAGCGCTGGCGCCAGTCGAGGGTTTGCGGTGTCGCGACGCCGGTCGAAAGCAGGCTGCTCGTTCATGCCGCCACCGCGCGGGCTTCCCGCTTGCGCGCCCGGAGAAGGAACACGCCCAGGTCGTGTAGCTTCGTGGTGGAGATGCCGACGCCGGTGAGGTCACCACGCTTCTGGCGATCGCACAGGTCGTACCACGCGTCGACGATCAGCCCCTCGCATGCGGCCACGCTGGGTCGGAAGGACCGCTTGTACGGCACGCGCGTGCGCTGGGCGGGCTGGGGGCTCATGCTTCACCATCCGTCCGCACCAGGCGGTAGCCACGTCCGTGGACGGTGTCGATGCGCACGGCGGCGCCGGCGGCCTCGAGCTTCCGGCGGATCCGCCCGATCTGCACCTGCTGCACGTTCGACTGCGAGTGCACGGAGTTGCTGGAGGTGGCGGCGGCCAGCTCGTGCACGGTCACCACGCGCTCGACGTCCATCGTCTGCAGCAGCACGCGCTCGGTGTTGCTGAGCCGGACGCCGCTGAGCAGATCGGCAAGCGGTACTGGGACGGCGGCGGCGATCACAAGTCACCCCGCACGAAGGCGTAGCCGTCGATCACGCAGCTGGTGGTGGCCGGCTCGTCGGAGTCAGGCGGGAGGATCCGCGTCGCCTGGAAGCAGTCGGTCGGCAGCCAGTAGTCGCCCGTCGCAACTGCATCGACGACATCCAGCGAGGCCTGCCAGCGCACTGCGGAGAAGTCCTGGCGCAGGGCAGCAGCGGTGCCGTCGTCGCAAGCCGCGCTGTGTGTCTCTGCCTTGAAGGTGTTGAGGACCACGGCGCTGACCGAGGCTTTCAGGGCCCAGTCGTCGGCACCTTCCGGGCCACCCATGGAGTAGACCGCCAGCGCGGCGCAGCTGCGCCCATCAGCCAGGGGAGCGTCAGTCGGGCTGAGCGGGGCAGGCGTCGTGCTCAGCGGCAGACTGAGGCCAGCCGCTAGACCAAGCACCACGAAGGCGAGCGCCTCGCGATTGCTGAAGGGAAAGAGAGTGCGTGCTGACACGTGCCGGCCTCCAGTTCGTTGGAGGGCGGCCCCCGCAGCAGGGCAATGCCCGAGCCTGCTGCGGGGGTTGACCGAAAGCTGCTTCGGCGCCCCGTCCCCGAGGGACAGGACGCACGGTAGCAATGCTACTTTGTGAATTCAATAGCAATGCTATTGTCGCCGACGAACGGTAACCCGGTCAGGTGGGGCGGCAGCCCTCCAGCGTTGTTTCGAAGTCCCGCAGGGCGGGCGCCGGGTCGGATTTCGTGGACTGCGCAAGCGCCTCCATGTCCGAACTCATGAAGGCCAGGAGCATGTCGATCGACGCCTGCTGAGAGGCTCGCAGGTGCTTTGCCGCCTGCTGGGTGCAGACGGGTAGGGTAGGGGTCAGCGTGTCCACATCGTGGGCCTGCTGCTGCATGGCCTGTACTACGTTTGCCAGCTGGATGCGGGGCGTCACGTTGGCGAGCTTCACCGAATCGTCCCAGCGTGCGCGCGCTGCACGCAACGTGGTGGCCGCTGCCTCGTATTGCTTCAGTCCCGCGTCGGGAACTACCTCAACGACCTTCGGCTCCCCAGCCGCGGCGGTGAGGGTCACTGGCACAGGCTTCTGAGTGCTACGCGTGGAGACGTAGGCGATGCCGCCGATGGCGATGACCATCAGGGCGAGCAGCAGTATTGGGTTCGTCAGCTTCATCACACGCCTCCCTGCCTGGCCAGCCGTTCGCGCGAACGGAACGGAACAATGTTGCTGCCTGCCGGAATTTCCCTGTACGGCGGCACTATGCGGCGCCTGCAATTCGCTACCAAGCATGGTGCGCCGCACGCCTCCGGTGCACTTTCAGCGACTTCGTCGAGTTTTCGGACTAGAGCTTCCCATTCGTGCTGTTCCATCGGTATCCCCCCGTGGTGTGTCCACGGCCACCAGGATTCCCAGCGCGTCCGTGAACGACTTCGGTAACCGACCACCATTCTTGGCGGCGGCTTCGTAAACGTCAGCGAAGGCACTGGCGTGGAGGGACATATCGAACACCTTCTTGCGACCCGACATCGCCGTAACCATCGCTTCGTATGCAACGCGAAGAATCGCTGGGTCAGGTCTGAGCTGGCGCGAGATGGCGAGGTTCCTGTAGGCGACGCAGATCTTGTCCGGGTCGCCCCCCACTGCATCAGCCAGATCCGCTGCACGGGCTGCCGGCACTGGGATCAGACCGCGATACCAGTGGCCGAAGGCCGAGGGGGAGACACCCACGGTGGCGGCAATTGCGTCATGGCGCTGCTCAGAGGCATCCGTCAGCCGGCGGAGTTCCGCCGCGGCGAGGGCTTCTTCGGGGGTGAGAGGACGGCGGGCCATGGGGGCGTGACCCTACTCAGCGCCGTTCGTCGGCACAAATAGCACTGCTATTCCAAAACCAGAGTAGCAATGCTACTGTTCGGGCATGGACCTCAAGACCTTCATCGCCGATTCCGACCGCAGGGCCGCCTTGGCCAAGGCCTGCGACACGACCCCCGCCTACCTGTACCAGCTTTCCATCGGCTGGCGGGGCAGGCGTCCGTCCAAGTCCCTGGCGAAGCTGTTGGCGCGCGAAAGCGCGCGCATCGGCCCGGAAGGCGTGCCCATTGGTGAGCTGCGGCCGGGTGTGAAGGGCGACCCGACAGCGCCGGCGGCGCGCGCTGCCGTCGAGGTGGAGCACGACCCCGACGCCGGTCGCGTCGTGGCATTCGAGAGTGTCTGAGGTCTGGGCGTTGTTCATGGCGCCCATCGTGGCGCCGCTTGCAGGGGGCGTAAATGAAGCATGATCCTCAGACCCGTGAGCCGCGCTCGCAGGTCATCTTCCGGCACACGCAGGCTGCATTCCGCGCCACCGCGTTGGAGCCGATGCAGCTGGCGATCAAGGTCGCCGACGAGTACCAGGCGCGCGTCGCGCCGCACGAGCGCATTGTCGAATTCCATGCCGGCACGACCGTCGACGCCATCACCAAGGCGAAGAAGGCCAACCTGCAGATCGTCGATCGCTTCCTGAAGGGCGCGGTGAAGTTGCCGGCCGACCTTGAGGAAGCGTGGGTGGCCAGCTTGCCGGCCCCGCATCGCGAGGACTGCGCCCGCGAGCTTGCCCAGCGCTACGGGTTCATCGGTGCCAAGAACCCGTTGTCCAGTGCAGCCGCCGAGATGCTCTGCACCGGCGAGGTGTCCATCGAGTTCGGCCAGCTACTGCAGCGCGTCGCCCTGATCAGCGACGGCCAGGTAAACGGACCAGAGGACGTCGCCGAGCTTCAGCGCGCGCTGAAGGAGGGCATGGACCTCATCGCCGCCGCCACCACGCTGGTGGCCAGCATCAAGTCCAGGCTGGAGCAGCCGGACTGTAACGTCGTGGCGATGCGCGGGGACCGCAGGTGACGCTCTCCGACGCGCCAACGCTTCCCGAACTTGCCCGCGTGCAGCCGCGCGGGACACACCCGATGAGTTGGGCTGTGGACTTCGTTCTGACGATGCAGGCCGAGGGCAAAGAGATCTCTGCTGACCTCCAGCAGCTGATCCCGTATGCCGGCGTGGTGCTCTGGGCGCAGCAGCTCCACCGCCTTCCAGAGTGGCCAGAAATCGCAGACCGGTACCGCGTCAATCGCGCCACGGTGTATCGCTGGTTTCCCGACCTTCGCCGCGCACGCAAGGCGGTGGGCAAAGCATGAGTGTCGAGGCAATCACCTGGGCGCTGCGCCAGCCTATCCCCCAGAGTTCCACCAAGTTCGTGCTGGTGGTGCTGGCCAACTGCTCCAGCGCCGACAGTGGGCTCGCATGGCCGTCGATCGCGTACCTGGCTTCTGCCACCGGGCAAGACCGGAAGACCGTGGTGGCGAACCTCGCTCGCTTGCAGGAGTGGGGACTCATTGAGGACACCGGCAAACGTGCTGGCACCACGAAGCAGATCGTCATGTATCGCATCATCTGCGGCCCTGACCTGTTCGTTCCGGAGGAAAACCGGAACGGTTCCGGAAACGGAACGGTTCCTAAAAAGGAACAGGTCCAGAATTCCGGGAAACAGTCCCGTTTTTCCGGCGAAGAGTCCCAAAAACGGGACACGGAAACGTCATTAACCACCAAGAACCATCACTCATCTGCGCAACGCTCCGCGTCGCGCTTCGATGAGTTCTATCAGGCGTATCCGAATCGGGTAGGGCGCAAGCGTGCTCATGAGGCATGGCAGCGTCAGGGCCTGGAGGACATCGCGCAGCAGCTGATCGACGACGTCCAGCGTCGCGCGAAGGAAGACGGCCGCTGGCTCAATGGCTACGTCCCGGATCCGGTGACATACCTCGAGGAGGAGCGCTGGACCGATGAGCTCCAGCCCCGGCGCGCGGCCAGCGAGCCAGCGCCGCCCGCCCCGACTCCCCAAACCGCACTGCGAGATCCGAAGGCGCCGCCGGAGGGATCAAAGCTGGCCAGCCGCTTGGCGTACCTGCGGCAGCAGCACGGCTATGGCGCGTTCGGGGAAGGTGCAGCTGCAGATGAGGAGCTGGAGCGCCTGATCGCGGAAGCGCGCGCTGAGCTTGAACCGCAGGCCGAAGGCGAACCCGCATGAGCTACCAGTTCGAGGGGCAGACGTTCCCCACGCTGAAGGCCTTCCGCACGGCTTTCCCCGCCTACGCCAACTACGAGGCGTTCCTGAAAGACGGCGCCGGATCGATCGCGGAGATGGAGCAACGGATCCGCGAGAAGCAGGCTGCCGGGCGCAAAGCGTCGTTGGCAGCGAGCCGCCGCAACACCTACACGATCAACAAAGGGGCGCGGCGATGAGCGAAAGCTACGAGACTCAGCTGGCCACCTATCGCCGTGACATGGTGCTGGCTTGTCTGCAACACGCACCCGGCGGTCCGCATACAGCAGGCGACCTCTCCGAGTTCGCTACCAGCCTGGCGATGAGCGAGGGCCACCCGAAGGCGTGCTGGGCACCACTGAGCCCACAGTCTGTGCATGGCATCTTGCGCCAGCTCCAACGCGAAGGCCTGGTGCAGAGCCCCAGCGGTCGCCGTAACACCCGGTACAGCCGCGACGAACCGATGTGGGAGCCGTGCGCGGGCACGCCGCAGGTGACGGTGCCCATGTACCCCGAGCCCGACATGACCCCAGCGCGCGCTGCCGCTGCCGCCGTTGGCGCTGTGACCGTCGGTGCACCCGCGCTGGGAGCTGGCGTTTCCCTGGAGACGCTGAGCCGTGAGCAGCTGCTCGCCATCCTCCAGCTGACCGACGAGGTCGACGTCCGCGTCGAGTCATTCGTGCGCGACATGCGCGACCTGGCGACGCGCACGAAGCGCGTGCTGTCCGCGCGGGAGTCTGGTCGTGGGTAAGGGCGGCGCCATCCGCTACGCGTCGCTCGACGCGGCACCAGCAAGCGTGCGTGCGGCGGCCGCGCGCGCTGAGCAGGGCACGAAGCCGGCGGCGCCGGCCTACCGCCCGCTGGCTACCAGCAGCGGCCAGTCAGCGAACGGTGCAAAGGCCTCGGGGCGCACGCGGCACCGGCAAGGCGAGATGAATGGCACTGAGCAGTCGTACGCACTGCACCTGCAGGACCTGGTCGCGAAGGGCGAGGTGCTCTGGTGGACGTTCGAAGCCATCCGGCTGCGCCTGGCCGCGAACACCACGCTGACCGTGGACTTCTTCGTCATGCGCGCCGGCGGTGCGCTGGAAGCCCATGAGTTGAAGGGCAAGGACAAGCATTGGGAAGACGACGCGCGCGTGAAGATCAAGGTCGCGGCCGAGCTCTATCCCTTCCAGTTCTACGGCGTGCACCGCGCCGGCGGCGAGTGGCAGTACGAGTCGTTCTGATGACCGCCGACGCGCTCACGAGACCGGAACGCAGCTGCTCCAGGCAACAGGGCAGGGCCGTGCGCGAGGCGGTCGTTGCTGATGGGGGCTGCTGCTACTGCCTCAGGCGCTCGCATCTGTTCAGCACCGTGGGGCGCATCGCGGCCTGCGGCATAGATCCACCGAAGGCGTTCCCTGCGTGCGTTGCCTTCGGCCACTTCGACTTCGATGAGCCGGCTTTCCGCGAGGGCGCCGGGCGTCACCTACTGACCAAGGACTGCCCATGACCACACTCTCCGAGGAATTCCAATCTACGTTCCAAGCCGTCAGCACGCCCCGCGCTCGGCGCGTGATGGAGACCGTAGACATGCCTGAGATCAGCGCGCGCGCTCTGTTCTACGGCGGCACCGCAGCTGCGTTTCGGCTGTTGGAGGAGCGATACGCCGCCAGGAACCCGGGCAGTCTCGACGCGGAGGAGGCGGTCGCAGCGATGCTCGCGGTGATGGAAGAGATCTCCGCAGAGATCGTCGCGGACATGGGCATGCAAACGGCGATGTTGGTACAGCTGGCGCAGGAGAAGCAGGACGCAGCGCGCGCCCGCCTTCGCTCGAGCGGTGGTGAAGCATGAGCGCCTACGAGAGCATGCGGGAGGCGTTCTCGCGTAATCGCGGCGATTTTGTGGCCGTGGCGCCGGATGCTTACTACAGCGTGTCGGCCATCGCCGATATCCAGCAGGCCTGCTTCTACAGCGGCGCGGCAGCTGCGTTTCAGGTCATCACTTTCAAGGCTGCCACGAAAGTCGAGCGCGGGATGAACCCCGTCCAAGCGCTGACCGAAGCGATGGACGAAGTTACCAAGGAGATCACAGAGACCTCTCGCGCTCACCAGACCCAGCTGCTTGCGTCGCTGGCGCAGCTCAAGAGCCCAGAGGACAGCCCCAATGGGTGATGCGTATCGGGAGTTCCTCGCGCGCAAGGTGAAGGTGGCCACCGCGGAGGGGTTTCACGTGGACCCCGCGGACGTGAACCCGCTGTTGACTCGCCACCAGCCTGATGCAGTCCGCTGGGCGTGCGCGGGCGGCCGTCGCGCGCTGTTCGAAGCCTTCGGCCTGGGCAAGTCGATGCAGCAGTTGGAGATCATGCGGCTGGCCAGGCGCCACGCAGGCGGCGCCGTGCTGATCGTGCTGCCGCTGGGTGTGCGCCAGGAGTTCGCGCACGATGCCCACGTGCTGAACACCGGCGAGTCGCCGATCGTCACCGACGACCAGCGGCGCGAGCTGGCGGCATGGCACGCCGAGGATGCCTCGCGTGCGCAGGCGGTGCGCTTCATCCGCACCAATGCCGAGATCGACCCCGACTTCCAGGGCATTCACCTGTCGAACTACGAGAGCGTGCGCGACGGGAAGTTGGATCCGAACCTGTTCACCGCTGCCAGCCTGGACGAGGCGTCAGTGCTGCGCAGCTTCGGTTCGAAGACGTACCAGCAGTTCCTGACCCTGTTCGACCAGGTCCGGTACCGCTTCGTCGCCACCGCCACGCCGTCGCCGAACCGCTACAAGGAGCTTATCCACTACGCCGGCTTCCTTGGCGTGATGGACACCGGCCAGGCCCTCACGCGCTGGTTTAAGCGCGACAGCACGCAGGCCAACAACTTGACCCTGTACCCGCACAAGGAGCGCGAGTTCTGGATGTGGGTTGCCAGCTGGGGTCTGTTCCTGCAGCGCCCGAGCGACCTTGGCTACAGCGACGAGGGTTACGACCTGCCGCCGATCACCGTGCACTTCGTCGAGGTGCCCGTGAATCACGCGGGCGCCGAGCCGGACCGAGATGGCCAAGGCAATCTGTTCCGCGACGCCGCCATCGGTGTGCGCGACGCGGCGCGCGAGAAGCGCGACACGCTGCCGGCGCGGGTCAAAGCCACTCGCCGCATCCTTGATGATCATCCGGACTCGCACTTCCTCCTGTGGCATGACTTGGAGGCCGAACGCCATGCCATCCAGGCAGCGGTACCGGAGGCGGTCAGCATCTACGGCGATCAGGACCTGGACGAGCGCGAGCAGGCGGTCATCGACTTCAGCCAGGGCCGCATCTCGATCCTCTCTGCAAAGCCCGTGATCGCTGGCAGCGGCTGCAACTTCCAACGGCACTGCCACCGCGCCGTGTATGTCGGCATCGGCTTCAAGTTCAACGACTTCATTCAGTCCATTCACCGCATCCAGCGGTTCCAGCAGACCAAGACCGTCGAGGTCTGGATCGTGTACGCCGAGAGCGAGCGCGAGGTCCTGGCCAGCCTTCAGGCTAAGTGGGCACGTCACAAGGAGCTGGTCAACAAGATGAGCGAGATCATCCGGGAGTTCGGTCTGGGGCACGCGGCGATGGCGCAGGTACTGCAGCGCTCCATCGGTGTCGATCGCATGGAGGCCAGAGGCCGTGGCTGGTTGGTGGCCAATAACGACTGCGTCTACGAGACGCGCTCGATGGCGGCAGACAGCGTGGACCTGGTGGTGACGTCGATCCCCTTCAGCAACCACTACGAGTACAGCCCCAGCTATCTGGACATGGGGCATACCGATGACAACGCGCACTTCTGGGAGCAGATGGACTTCCTCTCCCCGGAGCTGTTGCGGATCCTGAAGCCGGGGCGCATGGCCTGCATCCACGTCAAGGACCGGATCAACTTCGGCAACGTCACCGGCGCCGGGGTGCCGACGGTCAGTCCCTTCCACGCCGAAGCAATCCACCACTATCGGCGTCACGGTTTCGACTACATGGGGATGATCACCGTGGTCACCGACGTCGTGCGCGAGAACAACCAGACCTACCGGTTGGGGTGGTCGGAGCAGTGCAAGGACGGCACGAAGATGGGCGTGGGCAGCCCGGAATACATCGTGCTGGTTCACAAGCCACAGACCGACCGCAGCCGCGGATACGCCGACGAGCCGGTGCGCAAGGACAAGGCCGAATACACCCGCGCACGCTGGCAGGTCGACGCGCACGCGTTCTGGCGCTCGAGCGGCAACCGCGCGCTGACCCCAGACGAATTGGCGCTGCTGGGCCCGGACAAGCTGGCCAAGCTGTTCACCCTGCACAGCCTCCAGGGGATCTACGACTACGAGGCCCACGTCCGCATCGGCGAAGCGCTGGAGGCGCGCGGCGCGCTGCCGTCGACGTTCATGTCGCTGGCGCCGGGCAGCGCGGATCCGGACGTGTGGCACGACGTGAACCGCATGCTGACCCTCAACGGCGAGCAGACGAAGCGCGGCCTAGAGAACCACATCTGCCCGCTGCAGTTCGACATCGTGGACCGCCTGATCACGCGGTTCAGCAATCCCGGCGAGCTGGTGTTTGATCCCTTCGGCGGACTCGCGACGGTACCGGTGCGCGCGCTGAAGCTGGGCAGGCAGGGCAGGAGCGTGGAGCTGTCCACCCCCTACTGGGCTGACGGCGTCAGGTACTGCCAGGCCACGGAGGCCGAGGTCTCCATGCCCAGCCTGTTCGACACGCTTCCGGATCCGGAGGCCGCCGCAGCATGACCGGCATCGTGAACAACCCGCCGCCGCGTCTGACGGTCAGTCCAGCAACCGAAGCGCACCTGCACCTGCGCAACCTGGAAAGCCTGCTGGGCGCCTACAGCTACCGGTACGGCAGCGAGGTCCAGTTGCACGCCACGCTCGCCCAGGTACTGGTCGAGGCTGGCATCGAGTGCGTCCGGGAGTTCCAGCTGGACCAGCACAGCCGCGCCGACTTCTGGCTTCCCATGGATGACGGCGGCTTGGTGATCGAGGTCAAGGTCTGCGGATCCATCGGCGATGCGGTGCGCCAAGTGGTGCGCTACGCGGGGTTCGAGCAGGTTCGCGGCGTCCTTCTCGCTTCATCGTGTCGCTGGGCGCTGAAAGACCAGTGGGTACTGGCTGCGCGCAGGGCTCCGCTGACGTTGGCCGGCAAGCCGGCGGCGATCGTGCACCTGCAGAGGCAGGCCCTATGACAACGTTCGGCACCGTGAAACTGGTGGCGCAGCAGTTCGTGGGAAGTCACGAACGCCGGCAGCACTGGGCCATCGTCTGCGAGCCGCACGTGCGGGCTCGCCTGAAGCGTGTGTTCCCCCGCGCGCCGCAGCAGGCCGGCGTGGTATCGACGCTTCTGGCCACCCCCGAGAACAGCCGGGAGCTGCACTGGTTCCTGATGCGCTACCCGATGGTCATCTCGGACGCGGACAGCATCAGCATGGAGAGCCTGGCCGACCAGCATGTGCACCAGGAAGAGTCGATGGCGGCGCTGCTGGCCGGGCGCCTGGAGATCCCGCCCTTTGAGCTGGCCAAACCCCCGCGCGAGTACCAGCGCATCGGCGCGGCGGCCGCGGCCATCCGTGGTGGCCTGCTGCTGGCCGACGACCTCGGGCTCGGCAAGACGGTCACCGGCATCTGCCCGATGAGCACGCCGGCGAACCTGCCTGCGGTGGTGGTTTACCCGGCGGCGCTCCCGAACCATTGGCCAGAGAAAATGGCCGAGTTCGCGCCCAGCCTGCGCGTGCACCACATCCGCAGTGGCCGGCCGTACCCGCTGGTGCGGCAGCCTCGCCAGCGCCTCCCGGACCTGTGGGACACGCTGCCGGATGTCATCCTGGTCAGCTACCACAAGCTGCGTGGCTGGGCGGATACGCTGGCCGAGCTGGTGCAGTACGTGGTGTTCGAGGAGTGCCAGCAGCTACGCAGCCCAGGGACGGACATCTACCGCGCTGCGGTGCGCGTGGCGAACGCGGCGAAGCTGCGCATGGGGCTCACGGCCACGCCCATCTACAACTACGGCGCCGAGTTCTTCCACGTGGTGGACGCGCTGTTGCCAGGCTCGCTGGGCGACTACGACGAGTTCATCCGGGAGTGGTGCATCGCCGCCCCCGGGGGCAAGTCGAAGCTGCAGGACGCGGAGACCTTCGGAGCCTACCTGCGCCGCGAGGGCATCATGCTCCGGCGCACCCGGAAGGAAGTCGGCCGCGAGCTGCCAGCGCTGACGAAGGTGCCGCACGAGATCGAGTCCGCCCGGGATGTGCTGGCGAACCTGCAGGGCGACGCCATGGCGCTGGCCAGGGTGATCCTCGCCCGCAACGAGAACTACCGCGGCGAGAAGATGCAGGCCTCCGGTCAGTTCGACCAACTGGTGCGGCAAGCCACCGGTATCGCGAAGGCGCCTTTCGTGGCTGAGTTCGTCCGGCTGCTGGTGGAGAGTGGCCAGCAGGTCGTCCTGTTCGGCTGGCATCGCGAGGTGTACGGCATCTGGCAGGAGCGCCTGGCCGAGTTCAACCCAGCCATGTACACCGGCTGCGAGTCCCCGGCGCAGAAGCAGGCGGCGAAGAATGCGTTCATAAGTGGCGAAGCGCGCGTACTGCTCATGTCCCTGCGCGCCGGCGCCGGCGTCGATGGCTTCCAGCACTGCTGCAGCACCGTCGTGTTCGGCGAGCTCGACTGGTCCCCAGGGGTCCACGAGCAATGCATCGGCCGCGTGCACCGCGACGGCCAGGCCGAACCGGTGATGGCCTACTTCCTCATCTCGAACGAGGGCAGCGACCCCATCGTCGCCGACGTGCTGGGGGTGAAGCGCGAGCAGATCGAAGGCGTGCGCAATCCGGGTGAGCACCTGGTCGAGCGTCGGGACATCGGCGAGAACCAACTGCGCGCGCTGGCGAAGGCGTTCCTAGAAGCGAAGGGATCACCCGTTCAGAACAACGTCACCGCGCTGCCGCGCGAACCGGAGCCTGCATGAAAGCTGCCGAGATGGTGCCGCTGCTGGAGCGGTGGAAGGAGGCTCACGATGCCATCGCCGAAGCGGACGGCGACCTCGAATTGCTGACGGGCCGCAGCCCCGAAGCGCCCCTGTTCCAGGCGATGTGGGGAGCGATGGGCTGCTACACCGAGTTCTTGGAACTGCACCTGGTCGGCAGCGCCAACAGCCATTGGCTGGAGTGGTACCAGTTCGAATGCGAGATGGGCGAGCGGCCGAAGGAAGTCACGACCGAGCGAGGACCCAAGACGATCACATCGCTCGCTGACCTTGCCGCACTGCTCGAGGAATGCAGGCCCCAGCCGAGCGGGTAAATGAAAGCTGAATGTGTCGCCGCCCGATCCGAGTGTCAGAGCGGATCCGCGCGTTCTCCGGTACCACCCTCGAATTGGAGACACCCATGGTTCCCGTCGTATCTCGCGCCGCAGAGCTTTCCCCCTGCGGCCACTACCGCTACCAACTGACGCGCGCGCTGCCCACGGGTGCCGGCGCCTGTGTGTTCGTGATGCTCAACCCGTCAACAGCCGACGGCCTGCAGGACGACAACACCATCCGTCGATGCCTTGGCTTCGTGCAGGACTGGGGCTTCCGCGAGCTGCGGGTGGTGAACCTGTTCGCATGGCGCGCGACGAAACCCCGCGACATGTTGAACCAACTGGACCCGGTCGGCCCCGACGGCGATGGCTGGATCCTGCGTGCGACTGCGGATAGCGCCCTCACCGTTGCCGCCTGGGGCGCTCACAGCTCGCCCACCGTGCGCCGACGCGCCGAGCATGTGCGGGCGCTGATGCTGCAGAACGGCCGCGCCGTGCATCACCTCGGGCTGTCGAAGGCAGGCCACCCGAAGCACCCGCTGTTCCTTGAGGGCAGCACCAAGACCGTGAGGTGGTACTGATGAGCGAGCACATGCAGGAGTTGACACCTCGACATCGCCGAGACCCGGCGCACCTCGTCGACAAGCTGCGCGAAGTCGACAAACTCACGTACGGGCCGGGGCCCGCGAGGCCTGGGGAGAGCAGGCTGGCGCTTGCGGCCGCGGAGGAGATCGAACGCCTGACAGCCGAGTTGGCTCGCGCGATCACGATGGCCGATGGGGAGGTGCTGACCATGGATGCCATCTTCGTGATCCAGCGCCAAGATGGAACCTCGTTCTACCGCGATGACGCCATGGGCATCCTTGCAACTGACAGCGAGGCGCAGGCCATCCGATTCGCCTATGCCCGCGAGGACGAAGGTGCAGAGGTGGTACGTTACGAGCGCGCCCTATCCGCCCAGCCGACCCCCGACAGCGCCGCTACCGATGGCGCCCTCTCGCAGCCTGCGGGGGTGCCGGAGGGAGGGCTTGAGGCTTTCACGGACTATTTCGTGAAGAACTATCCCGGCCCGAATACGATCATCTATAACCCGAAATGGCATGCGCCTCGCATCTTCCGCGCAGCACAGCGAGCAATCCAAGCCGCAGCGCCAGCCGCGAGTGGTGGGGAGGTGGACCATGGCTGACCGTTACTGCACACGATGCGATGGCTTGCAGCGAACAAGCCCTAATGCAGTTCCGTGCACGCGATGCAACGGGACTGGGTACGAGCCGGAAAATGCACCCCAGCCCCCGTCCGGCGCGTCGGTGAGTGAGCGGGTGCGGGAGGTTTCGTGGCCGCCGCTGGCGCGCAATCATACCTGCTGGGTCACCGTGAATACCGGAGACCCTCGCGGCGACGAGCATATCCCGCTAAATGACGGAGAAAAAGCTACGTGGAACCGTGCCATCGAGGAGTGTCAGCGAGCTACGGCGTACGCACATGGCCCGGTCGGCTCCCGTGGATTCGCATTGGCCCAATGGTTGTGGGTCCATCATCGCGGGGACTTCCCGACGCCTGAATACCGCGAGATTCATGCCGCACTACTCGGAGTATCTGGAGAGCAAGCCCTGACCCAGCAGCGCGCCCTATCCTCGCCAAGGCAGGAGGGGGAGGCGGTGTACCAGTTCCGCGACGCCTACGGCGCGTGGCGCGACACGACAGAAGGGCACTACAAGATTGAGACCGCGCTGGATAAGCGAGTCCTCTACACCCACCCCAGCACCGCCGCCAGCACGCAGGGGGATGACAATGAGTAAGCGAGCGATTCTAGCCGCTGCAAAGCGTGCAGGGGTGACCATCACGGATGCTCACTACGGCTGGCAAGCGACCCCAGGAGAGATGGTTCCAGGCTGGTCAATCACGTTCGGTCCCGAACTAGATTGTGAGTTCATGGAGTTCGATAACGCTGCTGAGGCTGTCGAGTGGATAGATGAGAATGCGGCAGAAGAGAAAGCAACACTCGAATCCCTCCTGACCTCGCCCACCACCGGGGCGGATGGGGGTGGGTCGTGATGCCGCAGGATCATTCGCTCCAGACCGTGGGGTGGTACTGATGGCTCGGAAAGCACTCGATCCATTCACTCGAGACCAGCGTGACCCTCTCGAACTGCTGGCCCGCCTGCTGGTGGGAAGCAGCTACCGGGTGCCGGTGGCTGGCCGAAGCACCAAGACGGTCATGGCGCCATCGGACGTTGCCGGCGCCGTCGGATACATGGAAGACGGCTTGGAGAAGCAGGCCGCCTTGGCGGTGGCCACGCGCGCTGACCCTCGCCAGCTGGCGACCCTGTCCAGAACGGCATACCGGCAGGTCGTGCGCGCGGTGAAGGTAATGCGGCCCCGACCGCTGGACCTCACGAAGGGCGACGACCGCTGGCGGCTACGGATCGTGGTGTACGACGCGGCACACGACCTGGTCTACCCCGAGGCGCGGCGCGCGTGGGCGATCTTGGCCAAGGAGGCGAAGATGCGACGGTCCACGTACAAGGACGTCCACAAGGCCGCGAGCTCGATCCTGCAGGGCGCCCTTAATGCAGGGCGTTCGGACTTCGCTGATAAGCTGTTCAGGGGATAGTCGAGCAGCCAGGTGCGCACATGTCTGTACCGAAGTTCGTGTTCTTGATGGAGCCACCGCAGGCACCACCCACCACTGGTGTCGAATGGATCGACTGGATCAACGCAGTCGCGGCGCTGGCCCTCGCCGGCGTGGGCATATGGGGGTTGAACGCATGGCGCCGTGAGCACCGAGCAAAGCGGGTGATGGAACTGGCCGAGAAGATTCTCGCTACGTCCTACGAGTGCTTCGACGCCATCGACCACATCCGGCATGGCTGGCAGCCAGCGCACGAGGTTGAGAAAGTCGAACGCAACGAGGAAGAGACAGAACGGGATCACCATCGTCGACGCTACTTCGAGGTCACTTTCCGCCGCTACAACGAGCAAGCCCCGAAATTCGCCGAGCTAATGTCGTTGCGCTTTCGGGCCGAGGTCTTGTTCACGACCGAGCATCGAACTGCAATGGAGGAAGTGCAGGTACTGGTGAACAAGGTCACGGGTGCGGCGCAATCGGCGTTCAGGATTCGGGTGCTGCAAGACCGGCTCAGCGACAGGGAAAGAAGCCAAGCCCGTGTGGAAGAACTGTTCGAAGCGTATGACGCGCAGGAGTCAGTGTTCTCCACGTTGAAGCCGAAGGAAAAAGACCCGTTCTACCCGACGCTCAAGGCAGCCCGTGACAACTTGGAGCGCTTGTTCAAGCGTGCGGCCGCCGACGGGAAGCTCAGATAGCTCAACTACTGAACCCCCGTTTCCTCATGTGAACAGCGTGTGTCCCTCAGTTGCATGGGACCGATTCGTCACCGTAAAACGTCACCGTGGGCGCGGGTCTCCTCCGGATACCTGCAAACACTTCGGAGCCCGGTGTGGTCAGCACCAGGTTCCGACCACTTCTGCGGGGTAGAGCAGCTGGCAGCTCGCGTGGCTCATAACCACGAGGTCGTGCGTTCGAGTCGCACTCCCGCAACCACACGCCATGGCATGTGCAGAGGGCCCTGCTGCCGCTAGAGCAGCGAACCGATTCGCGGAACTCGGCGGAGAGGAAGGCCAGTCAGAGGATGGAGGCCCCGGCAGCGATGTCGGGGCCTCTTTGCTTTCAATGGGGCGGTAGTCACAGCGTGCGCGTACCCCACACCAGGCCGAGCGGATGCCGCGCCGTGGATGCCGGGCACAACCAGGTGGTTCTCGACGCGTGTCCTTCAGCCCCTCACGGGGCATCCCGGCAGCGCGCGCTGTGCCGTCCCACCACTTCGAGATCCTGTCATGTCTCTGCTGAAGCTACCGATCGCCCCGCTGGACCTGCTGAACAAGATCATCCGCCCCGCGCTGAAGCTGCTCCCGCCGGCGATGTCCAGCGTGGAAGCCCTGGTGATGTTGGTGGCGATCGCATTGCAGGAGTCGGCGCTCGAGCATCGCTGGCAGGTGATCGATGCGAAGCGGCCCGACAAGAAGGGCCCAGCGCGCGGCTTGTGGCAATTCGAACTGGGCTCAAAAGCAAAGGGAGGTGGCATCTGGGGCGTGTATCAGCATGCATCCAGCCGCTATTGGTTGGCGCAGGTATGCGCTGCACGGAGCGTCGCCTTCGAGCCGCGCGCGATCTGGCTCGCGCTGGAGACCGACGACGTCTTCGCCTGCTGCGTGGCCCGCCTGCTTCTCTTCACTGATGCGAAGCGGCTTCCGTCCATCAGCGAGACCAAGGCTGCGTGGGACCTGTATCGGTTCCGCACCTGGTGCCCGGGCAAGCCGCACGCCGGCAAGTGGCCGAACAACCATCGCATCGCGGTCGATGTGGTCACCCGGTGAATCACCGAGCGCCACAGGGGGATCTATGAAAGCAGAAACGAGCGCAACCGTAGCAACCGCAGCTGCTGCTGCCTTGGGACTGTCGTGGTGGTCGCTGGTTACGGCATTCGTGGGGGCCGCTGCGGGCCTTCACTTCGACAAGGAAGAGACCCCGTCCGAGTTCCTGAAGACGGCGCTCGCCATTGCCATGATGGCTGTATTCGCTGTGTTGATCGGTGCGTTCGCCTCAATCGTCCTACCGAACGTGTGGCGTGGTTTTGCAGACGTGCCCCAGCCGTTGTGGGCAGGCATCGCCGGCATCTTCTCCCGGCCGCTGCATAAGCGCATGAAGCGGGAGACCGACGAGCGCCGTACCCCGGGAGGTTGACCCGATGGATATCCTGTTCGTAGTCGGCTGCATCGCGGCCGCCGTTTCCACCTTCGCCGTCATGCTCTGGTCCCCACGTCCGCAAGAGGTGTGGGGCCATGCGCGCGGGGCGGCTCGATTGGCAGTGTTTGCGACAGCACTCTTCTCGGCCGCTGCAACAGGGGACGGCTGGAACCCGCCGTGGGAGAGCGTGGCCTTCGTGTATTCAGTGGCCGTGGCATACGCGGTGCAGGCCTACAGTGAGGCGGCCAGGCAGCGCGAAGTTGGGGCGTCCCAAGCTGCCGGAAGCACTGAGGAGCAGAGCACGTGATCGGCCTGAGTGGCTACTCGAAAGCGGTGAACATCGCGGTACGCGTGGTCGTGATGCTCATCATGCTCGCCATCTGGTGGTGGGCCGTCATCACGCCGAGGCTGGCACTGAGTGCTGAGCGGGAAGCACATGCCGAGACGCGCGCTGTCCTGGAACAAACCAAGGCCAGTCATGCAGACACGCTGCGCGAGATTTCTACCTTGGCCGCCGCGGCGAGCGACGAGGCGCACGCGCGCGCTGCGTCATTCCACGCCCAGATGGCCGAGAAGGATCGGGCGTTTCAACAGGAGATGTTCGATGCAAAGGCAAAGTCTGATGCTGTTGCTGCTGAGCTGCGTGCTGGCACTCTGCAGCTGCGCCAGTGGTGGCAAAGCCCCACCGTCGGCTGTGTTGCTGATGCCGCCGTCCCCTCCCAAGCTGCGCCCGATCCCCATGGAGCTGCTGAAGGAGCCGAACTTCGAATCGCGAGCGCGGGCCGAATTGTTGGATCAGGCGCCGAGGCAGACGCCTGGATCCGAAGCCTCCAGTCCGAACTGGTCGCAACACGCACCGCATGCGGTGCTACGGTGAATCCATGAAGAAGTTGAGCATTGCACTCTTGGCGCTGGTCGCCCTGAGCTGGACGGCTGCTGCAGGTGAGGTGGGGGATCAGCTCCGCGCACTGGCCACGAAGGTGGATGCGCTGGAGGCCAAGGCGTGCCCCGTGTGCCCGGTACCGGAGCAGCCGGCGCCGGAACCCGAGCAACCCAGCACCAGCAACCCATTCGACGCACTCTATCCGAGCGGCTTCGCGCTGCCGGCATTGGCGGCCGATGCGATCCCGACGATGGCCAAGCCAAGCGGCAAGGCATCCTCGTTCACCACGCCGACGTACATCGACCCGGTCTACAAGACGCGCGTGTATCGCGCCACGCAGGCAAGCGATGGGAGCGGCACACATGTGCTGCACGAGTACAGCCGTCGCCAGGCATGGAACTCGGGCAACACGCGTTACGTTGCCCAGGCCAGCAACGGATACTGGTTCGTGTACGACGCCTCCACGTTCAAGCCGCTGCGCCAGCTATCTGGTCCCGCCGGTGATGCGGAGGTTATATGGAGTTCCTCCGACCCGCGCCGGCTGCTGTACACCGGCATGAACGGGCAGGGTGGTGTGTGGTACTGGCTGGACGTCGAGACCAACACGCGAACCACCGCTTTCAGCCTAGCCGGCAAGGCGCCGTACCCCAGTGCCAAGAGTTTCTGGACCAAGGCAGAGGGCACCACCAGTGCTGATGGCCGCTATCTCGCCTTGATGGCCGAGACGTACAACAGCAACGGCAGCGTGACGTTCTACGGCGTGCTGACCGTCGACGTCACCACCGGCGCCGTGGTCGGCAGCCGGGCCAGCTCTCAGCGTCCCGACCACGTCAGCATCAGCCCCAGCGGTCGCTGGGCGGTGATTTCAGGCGACGGCAGCGAGGGCACCATCGCATGCCCGCGTACGTTCGATAGCCCGTGCAAGAAGCTGCACACCAAGTCGGAGCACTCGGACCTGGCGTACGGCCCGAACCGGGAAGACTTCTACGTCTACACCGACTACACCACCGGCCAGATCGTGGCCAAGAACATAGACAGCGGCGCCAGCTTCAACCTGACCTCGCTGTATCCGGCCAGCGGCAGCGCGTACGCGGCGCACATCAGCGGCCAGGCGTATGAAAAGCCGGGCTGGGTCGCCATCACCAGCTACGGTGACTACGGCAGCTATGGCAGCGCATCGCCGGATCCGAAGCTGCAGCCGCAATACCGCAAGGTGTTCCTCGCCGAGCTGAAGCCCGGCGGTCGGCTGTTGTCGGTGGCGCACACGCGCCAGGCAGGCACCGGCTACTTCGACGAGCCGCAGGCCACCGTGTCGCGCGACCTGTCGCGGATCATGTGGCACACCAACCTTGGTGCCGGAGTATCTGACAGCGTCATGGTCGGGCTGCCGAGCAGCGTGACGCGCTGACCTGCATGTCGCACCGGGCTACCAGCGCGGACGTGGATGGGGCCATCCACGAGCGGCACTTCACCGTGCTGCCCGATGGTCACACCACCGTGTGCTCCCTGCGCTTGGACAATGGACGCTGGGTTCACGGCATGTCCCACTCCGAGGTGCCACTTGCCGAACATGCCGAAGCAGGGCGCACGTCAGCGTTCGCGATCGCGCGCCGCGAGGTGTGGCAGCTGCTGCAGTTCAGGCTCGCCGACCGCGCCGGTGCGGCCTGATGTTCCACGGTCACAAACCTGAACAGAGGGGGTTCCACGGGGCCCCTGAGGCGTTCTGCCTCAACCGCGGGGGAACAGGGCCGCGGTATGCGACAGTTTTTCCGCGCCTAGGGTGCTCCACCACAGGTCGCGGCCCGCGCGGCAAAACAAGCGGTTTCCGGGGTGTGCACGCTGTGCATTGACTGACATGGGCGACGTAAGCCAATTCCAGGCGGGATGGTCCATCGCCAGGCTGGCGGACGAGTTCAACATCGATCGGCGCACAGCCACGAAGCGGATCCGGGAGGCCGGCATTGGCCCCTTCGCAAAGCGGGGTGGCCATGATGTGTACCGGCTTGTGGACGTCGCTGCGGCGCTTCTGGGATTCACGCCAGCTGAGGCTGGTGGCGGAGCCGTGGTGGACCCGCGGGATCTGCCTCCGATGGAGCGCAGGGCGTTCTACCAGTCGGAGAATGAGCGCCTGTCGGTCGAACAGAAGCTGGGCACGCTGGTGCCTGCCGCCGAGGTCGAAGCGGACTACGCGGAACTGGTGAAGTTGATGGTCCAATTCCTGGACACGCTGCCAGACGTGTTGGAGCGTGACTGCGCCCTGTCACCAAAGCAGGTCCTGACGGTGCAGGGGTCTTGCGACCAGGTGAGGATGGAACTCTACAAGGCCGCCACCGGCGAGGATGGCGAGGGCAGCGACGGCGACGACGAGGGCGACGATGTACGCGACAGCGCGTAGCATTCGCCTCGACACCGCGACGATGCTACGGCCTCCGCGCCGCGTCAGCCCAAGTCGTGGCGCCCGCGCGCTGAAGATTGCGAACCCTTCAGGTTCGATGGGTTCATGGTCGGCAGCCGTCACGCCATACATGGTCGAGCCGCTGGACGAGACGTCCAGCCGGCTCTTCGAAGCTCTGGTGTTCGTAGGACCAGCACGATCGGGGAAGACCGTTGGTTTGATCGATGGTCGGCTGGCCTACACGGTCACGTGCAACCCCTCGGACACGCTGATCGTTCAGACCACCAAGGACACGGCCGAGGACTTCAGCAAGACGCGCATCAGCCGCGCGATCGCTGCCAGCCCGAAGCTGGCCAAGCAGCTCAGTCCACGCGCGCATGACGACAACGTGCTGCTGAAGTTCTTCCGGTCGGGAATGGCGTTGCGATTTGGCTGGCCATCGCTGTCGGTGCTCAGCGGCAAGGACATCCACGACGTCCTGATGACGGATGTGGACAACTTCACTGGCGACCTCAGCATCGATGAGGCGTTCGGTTTGGCGCTGAAGCGCACCCAGACCTACATGTCCGCCGGCATATGTGTGGCGGAATCCAGCCCGGCCAAGGACTACACGGACGGGCAGTGGAAGCCCGGTACGCCGCACGAGGCTCCCCCGGCCCCTGGCATCACGGCGCTGTTCAACCGAGGGGACCGCCGACGGTGGTACTGGCCGTGCATGGAGTGCGGAAACTACTTCGAGGCCGCCCCCGGCATCGCCAGGTTCCTGCTTCCCCCGATGGAAGAGCTGGTGGAGCGAGTCGTCCGCGAAGACACGCTGAAGTTGGCGCGCCGCTTCTCGCATCTGTTCTGCCCATGCTGTGAGGTCGGGCTGGAACACCGCTGGAAGAAGGACATGAATTCGCGAGGAAGGTGGGTTGGCGAGGGCCAGACCATTGATCGGCGCGGTGAGCTCTCAGGCGAGCGGATCATTTCTAGGACGGCCAGCTTCTGGCTGGGTGGCGTAGCGGCGGCATACCAATCGTGGGAATCGCTGATAGAGCGGTACCTGCAGGCGCTGAAGACCTACGCCACCACGAGCGAGGAGAAGTCGCTCAAGACCACGATCAACGTCGACCAGGCGCTTCCTTACCTGCCGATGTCGGCGCGATCAGCGCGCAGCCCGACGGCGATGCAGGAGCGCGCTGAAGACTGGCCATTGGGCACCGTTCCAGAGGGGGTCCGCTTCCTTGTCGCTACCGTTGATGGCCAGGCGCACTCGTTCGTTGTCCAGATCATGGGCTTCGGCATCGGAGAAACGGGCCTCCTCGAACGCTGGATAGTGGACCGCTTCACGCTGAAAACCTCGGAGCGCGACGACGGGTCGGGCGGCAAGCTTCCGCTGGACCCAGGCAAGTACCTCGAGGATTGGGACCGCCTGATCCCGAAGGTCATCGCGAGACGCTACCCCCTTGCTGACGACTCGGGTCGAACAATGCCGGTTCGCGCAGTCGGTATCGACTGGGGCGGCAAGAAGGGGCATGCGCCGCGCGCGCTGGATTTCTGGCGTAAGTTGAAGAAGGAAGGCAAGCACCATCGCGTGCGGCTGGTGAAAGGTGACGGCGGTCAGGTCAAGCGCGAATGGCTGTTCAAGGAAACGATGCCGGATGCGCGCAAGCGTAAGGATCGAAAGTCCGGTGCCGCTGGCGACGTGCCGCAGTTGCTGATCAACACCGATCAGGTGAAGGACCTCGTAGCCGCAAACATTGGGCGTGAGGGATCCGGGGCAGGCTACTACCACTTCAATGCGGGACTGCCGACCAGCTTCTACGAGGAACTCACGGCGGAGACGCGCACTCCGGCTGGCTGGAAGAACGACGCTCAGAACCGAAACGAGGCGTTCGACCTTGCCGGCTATGCGGAGGTTCTGGCCCTGTGGATGAAAGTTCCGGCAATCAACTGGGACTCGCCGCCATCCTGGGCGGGGCCGTGGGATCTGAACCCTGACGTGTCGCCCGAGGGCGCCCCGGCGGGACCTGTACGTCCGGCACGCCGGCGTGTGATTCGAAGCAACTACCTCAACAGGTAACCAATGGCCTTTACCTCGACCGACGTGCAACGCCTTGAACAGGCGATCGCATCGGGAACCTTGCGCGTGAAATACGCGGATCGCGAGGTGACCTATCACAGCCTGGAAGCGATGCGCTCGCTGTTGCGCCAGATGCGACAGGAGGTCGACGACGCCGATGGCAAGCCACGCCGCAAGCGCGTGATCCGCCTGTACCAGAAGGGAAGGGGCTGAGCGTGTCAGACAGCAACGTCACCTACATAGGCGCGGGGCAGGGGAGGCGCCTGCGTGCGTTCCGCCCACCCAACAGCGGTCCGAACGCAGCCCTTCAGGGCCTGACGACGCTGCTGTCACGCGCGCGCCACAACGCTCGCAATGACGCATGGGAAGTCGCTGCGCTCGATAAGCGCGTCGCGAATGGCGTTGCCACCGGCATTCAGGCGAAGGCGCTCTGGGGGACGCCGGAACAGAGGAAGAAGGTGAACCGCCTCTGGAAGCGCTGGATGAAGCACAGCGATGCGGACGGCGTGCTGGACTTTTACGGCCTCCAGGCGCTCGCATGGCGCGAGTGGGACGAAGCTGGCGAGGTCTTTGTTCGCCTTCGCATGCGCCGCGCTTCGGACGGCCTGCCGGTTCCGCTGCAGGTGCAATTGATCGAGGCTGAGCAGTGCCCGCAGACATACTACGGCACCGCGCCCAATGGCAACGCGATCCGGCGTGGAATTGAGTTCAACCGCATCGGTCAGCGCGTCGCGTACTGGATGTATCAGGCGCACCCCGGCGACCAGCACATCGGTGAGGTCAATCCGACGCAGCTTGTTCGAGTGCCTGCCGAGCAGATCCGGCACCTCTATCGGCCCCTGCGTGCCGGCCAGCTTCGTGGCGTTCCGGGTTCGGCCGCCGTCCTCGTTCGTCAGTTCGGCCTGGACCGCCTGCAGGACAGCGTCCTTGAGCGGCAGGCGATTTCGAATCTGTTCGCGGGCTTCTTCGAAGTGCCGGTCTCGGAGGAAGAGGAAGGGGCGGGCGGTGGACCGATTGGCGACCTGAAGAACGGTGAAGACCCCGATGGAACGGCGCTCGGAGGTATGGAGCCCGGCACCATGCAGGAGATGCCACCGGGCTGGAAAGTGCAGTTCAACAATCCGCCGACGCCCGGATCGGACTACACCGAGTTCCTTCGAAATGGTTTGATGGCGGTCGCGGCGGTGCGCGGCGTGCCCTACGAGGTGCTGACCGGCGACCTGCGCAACATCTCCGACCGCGCGCTGCGGCTGATCTTGAATGAGTTCCGCCGCCGCATCGAGATGGATCAGTGGCTCTACCTCATACCGCAGCTCTGCCAGTTCGTCCGCGAGGCGTTTTTCGACCAGGGCGTCCTTGCGGGCGCCCTCGACTTCGCTGGCTATGCCGAGGACCGCGACGAAATCACCGAGACGCTGTGGGTGCCAGAGGGATGGCCCTACAGCCACCCGGTGCAGGACGTCGATGCTGACGTCAAGGCAATCCGCGCCGGTCTCACCACCCGCTCCAAGCGCACGCTCGCGCAGGGTGAAGATCCGGAGCAGGTGATCGAAGAGCTGGCCAGCGACAACGCCGCAGCCGACGCACTCGGCCTGGTCCTGGACAGCGACCCCCGCAAGGTCAGTGCGGCCGGCCTCACGCAGGCACGGCCTGCAGGTACTCGACTGCCGGACACCACCGGCGAAGATGGAGAAGACGCACCATGAAGAATCCCTTTGGCGTGCTGGGCCGGCTGTTCAGCCGCTCGGAGTCCCCACTGGTCACGCAGCTTTTCACGCACGTCATGGGTCGGCCGCTGCTGGTGCATCCATCGCTGGGACAGCAGCTCCTCACCGGCTACCTCTCCGGCGCGGTCGATGCGGGCGAGCCGATGGTCTCCAGCATGCAAATCTCCGGTGGCGAGGGCGGGCCGGTCGGCGCCGGCGCGACCGTCGTCAAGGAAATTCGCGTACTGACGATCAGCGGTGGCCTGGTGCCGCGGCCCATCCCCGGCCTTTGTGATCCGGGCCCTCCAAGCTACGCCGCGATCGGTCAGCACATCGATGCCGCGTTGGCCGACGACACTGTGGCTGCGATCGTGCTGCGCGTCGATTCGCCGGGCGGCTTGGCGAGTGGACTTTTTGACCTGACAGACCACATCCACGCGAGTCGTGGTTCGAAGCCGATTATCGGCGTGGTGGACGACATGGCCTACAGCGCGGCCTATGCGCTGGTCGCGGCTTGCGACGAAATCTGGGTGTCGCGCACTGGCGGCGTCGGCTCGGTGGGCTGTGCAGCCTTCCATGTAAGCCAGGCCGGCTACAACCAGCAGATCGGTCTGGAGGTGACCCCCATCTACTCTGGCGCGCACAAGATCGACTTCAATCCCCACTTCCCGCTGGGCGATTCGGCCAAGGCGATGGCGCAGGCCGACGTGGACAGCCTGCGCGCGCTGTTCGTGGAGTCGGTGGCGACGTACCGCAGCCTCAGCGCCGACATAGTGAACGGCACTGAGGCTCAGTGCTACAGCGGCCAGGCTGGTGTTGATATCGGTTTCGCCACGCACCTGGGGACCTTCGGCGACGCGATGGCGAGCTTGGAGGCGAACCTTTCCGGCGAGTCGGCACCGGACAACGCCACTGCGGTCGATGATCAGCAGGCGGACGATCCCCTTGTGTCCACTTCCGAAGGCCATGACAGCGCCGCCGATGAAGATGACGAGGGCACCCCGGAGCGGTCGACGGAGACCACCCTCAAGGTCGACGTGGAACTCGATCCAGAGATGGCGACTGCACTGGCACGTGGCCAGCTCGCTGCTGCTGCGAGTGCCAGCTCGCTGCCTTCCGATCTGCAGGTGGCGCTCATCAAACGCACCCCCAAGGCAGACCAGTCGCCGGCAGAGGCTGTCGCATACGCGAAAGCAGTCCACGACCTGTGCGCCGCGGCCGGCCCCGACATGGAGACGCTGGCCGCCAGCTTCATCACAAACGATACGCAGCTCGACGCCGTGCGCGCGCAGCTGCTCGCAGTCAAGGCCGAGGACGGCCCGGAGCTGCAGACCTCACCGCCGCCGGGTGTTCACGGTGGCGGCGCCAACGCCGGCCGTTGGGCCGCAACCATCACCCGCTTCGGCGGCAAATGAACCAAGGAGTTCGAGATGAGCATTTTGAACGAGACCACCCATGCGGGTGAATTCCTGATCGCCGAACTGCCGGGCCTGTTGAGCCGCAAGGAGGCGGTCCTCTCTTCGGGCAACAACCTCGACGCAGGTACCGTGCTCGGCCTCGTCGGTGGCGAGTACGTCGCGCTGGACCCGGCGGCGGAAACCGGAGCCGAGGACGCTGTCGGCGTGCTCTACGCCCCAGTCGACGCCACCGCGGGCGACCAGCCGTGTGTCGTCATCTACAAGGACGCCGCCGTGCTCGGCACGTCGTTGGTGTGGCCGGCTGGCATCAGCGGTCCGAACAAGACCGCCGCCATCGCGGCGCTGGATGCCCTGGGCATCGTGATCCGCTGACCTCTACCACTCCCTTCAACCCGTGACCCGTTGAGCCCCGCACGCGCGGGGCTTTCCATTTTCAGAGCAGAGGAAAACGAACCATGGCTCACATCGACATCTTCCAGGACGACGCGTTCAGCGCTGTCGAACTGACCGCCGCGATCAACCGCGTCCCGTACACCCCCGGTTTCCTGGGCGGCCTCAGCATCTTCGAACCGAAGCCTGTGCGCACGCTCAGCATCTCGATCGAAGAGCAGTCCGGCAAGCTGACCCTGGTGCCGACCACCCCGCGCGGCGCTCCCTTGCCGCAGGCGGAGAAGGGCAAGCGCAACATCCGTGACTTCCGCACGGTGCGTGTCGCCAAGGGAAGCACGATCCGTGCGGACGAGATCCAGAACATCCGCGCCTTCGGCCAGGAGAGCGAGCTGAAGCAGGTGCAGGACGAAGTGATGGGGCGCATGACCGAGCTCCGCACGGACGTCGGCCTGACCCACGAGAACATGATGCTGGGCGCCGTACAGGGCATCGTGCTGGATTCGGATGGCAGCACGCTGACCAACTGGTTCACCGAGTGGGGCATCAGCCAGCCGACCGAAATCGACTTCGACCTGGACAACGCCACCCCCGCGAGCGGCGCGGTCAAGAAGAAGTGCAACGAAGTCATCCGCGGCATGGCGAAAGCGTCGAAGGGTTCGTTCACGCCGGGCACCGAGATCATCGGCCTGTGCGGTGACGCCTTCTACGATGACCTGACCTCGCACCCGGAAGTGATCAAGACCTTCCTCAACCAGCAGGAAGCCGCGAGCCTGCGCGAAGGCTATGCCAACGTGTTCGAGTCCTTCCGGTACGGCGGAATCACCTGGATCAACTATCGCGGGACGGACGATGGCACCACCGTCGGCGTCGGCACCGATAAGGTGAAGTTCTTCCCGAAGGGCGCGCGCGGCGTCTTCCAGAAGGCCATGTCACCGGGTGAGTCGTTCGACTTCGTCAACACGCCGGGCCAGCCCGAGTACGCGATGATCGTGCCGGACGAGAAGCGCAACTCCTTCGTGGAGGTGGAGCTGTACAGCTACCCGCTGTACGTCTGCACCACGCCGGGCGTGCTCTTCCGCGGTAAGCGCACCTGATCATGTCCGGCCCGCCTTGGCGGGCCGGGTCCGCGCATGACGAATCCCGCCCTCCAGGCGATGGACGCCCTCATCCACCGGCAGCTCGCTGCTGCCGGTCTGGCTGAGGACGCCGAATCCGCCGAATACCAAGACGCCTCGGCAGCAGACCCAGTCCCGGTACGGGCGTACGTTGACCGAAGCATGCAGCAGATGGGCGATCTGGCCACCGAGCACGGCCCGCGCACGATCGTTGCATTGTTCAAGGCCGACGTGCCGGATCCGCAAGTGGGTGCCACCGTTACCGTCCAGACAGCCGGTGGGCCAGAGGTGTTCGTCCTCGAAGCGCCGGATGTGGTTCAGGACGAATCTCTGAGTCGTTGGGTGGTGTCCCATGGCTAACACCCCGCAGGACATCTTCACCGCGATCGAGCAGCAACTGAGCGCGATCAACGGCGCAGACGGCTATGCAACCCAGATCGGCACGAAGATCTACCTCGGCCAGGTGCAACGCACCGGCATGAAAGAGCACTCAATCGCCATCGGGGCGCGGGCTGGCCTAATAGACAGGACGGGCGAGACTCGTGCCGGTCGAGCGATGTCGTCGAAAGCGCGCCAGATCGACGTGATCATCGAAGCGGCGATGCCCAGCAATCCCGCCCAGTTCCTGCAAGACGGGTTGCTGATGCTCGAGGACATCGAGCGCGCGTGGGCAGCCCGCAGCGGCCTTGCCGGCGCCCCCATCGGCAGCATCCGCCTCGGCTCGTGGTCGATTCTCGACCGGCCGGAAGGCCTGGACCGCACGGTCCTCCAGATCCTCGGCGAAGCAGAGTACCTGCGCGCCTGAACCCTACCGGCACTGCCGGCCACCCGATGAGCCCCGCCCCTGCGGGGCTCTTTCATTTTCAGGAGAAGCAACATGTCCGGTATGGTCCTTGCACTCGACGTCCGCGTCGCCTACGTAGACGCCGATGGCGTCCCCACCGGCGGCTTCATCGGCCTGGTGAACCCCGTCACCCTCGCCATCGAAACGCCCGAACCGACGCGCACGCAGCGCATCTCCCGCCAGCGCGACAGCTACGGGGCCGCGCTCGACGAAATTGTCACCGCGAACCCCACGCAGGTGAACTTCAGCACCGACGAAACCGGCGACGCTGAGGTGCTGGCATGGGGTCTGAACGGCGAGGCGGTCAACTACACGCAGGCCTCCGCGACCGTCACCGACGCGGTGCACGAAGTCGAGAAGGGCAAGTGGCTGAAGCTGCCCCATCGCAGCATCAGTGCGCTCTCCATTGAGCCCGAAGGCGGCGGCACGCCGTTCCTGGTCAACACTGACTATCTGGTCGATCCCATCAGCGGCATGGTGAAGATCACCGACGCGGGCGCGATCGCCACCGGAGAAGTGCAGGTGTCATACACCGCGGCCGAACTGGCCGGCAAGAAAGTCAACGCGGGCACGAAGTCGAACATCCGCGTCTGCATCGAAGGCGACGGCATCAATCGCGCCACTGGCAAGCGCGTCCAGGTCTCCATCCCGTGCGCCAGCCTGTCCGCCTCCGGCGCGCAGGACTTGGTCGGCGACGAGTTCCTCGTCAGCGAGCTGACCGGTACCGCCATCAAGCTGGCTGGCCGCGAAGCGGTGGAAGTCGTCTACATCAATTGATCCCACGTGGGGAAACCGGGCCCAGTCCTTCGGGGCTGGGCCTCTTTTTTGTGTGGGGGGAGCAATGGCCCGGCCTCGAGTGACCTTCGACAACAGGGGCTTGAAGCGCGGGGCTGATCGCATGCTGAAGGCTCCTGCGCGCGCGCGCGCGGCAGCCAACAGGGCGATGTCCACGCTCGAGCGTCGGCTGGGCCCCGAGACGGCACGAGCCGTATCAGAGGACGTGCTCAACCTGCCGCCAAGGCGCGTAAGCGAGCACATCAAGGTGGGGCGGCATGAGACCCGCGACGGCGAGTACCTGTCGGTCAGTGCATCGCGCACGCGCCTCCCGCTGATCGCCTTCTCTCCACGGTTCAGTCGCTCCGAGGGAGTGACCGTGACCACGTGGCGCGGCGCCGCCCCGCAAGAACTGCCGCATGGTTTTCGCCGCAAGGACAAGCCTGGCGTCTGGCAGCGCATCCCCGCGCACAAGGCTGGAAAGTTCCGACCCGCCAAGCGTGGTCGTGCGGATCAAACCGCCGAGGCCCCATCGGGCTTGGTGGCGCGCTTGCCGATCGTTGAGCGCAAAGGCCCCTCGTTGCACCGCGTCTTCGTATTCGACGGCCCCCATGCGGGTCGCACGGACATCCGACCCCGCTTGTCGGCCTTCGTCCAAGAAACCCTTTCCCGTGAAATCGCCCGGCAGCTGCGGGCAGAGACCTGAGGCCGATGGCAAGCAAACCCACCTACGAGGAGGTCCTTCGCTACGTCATCGAGGCGACTGGCGAAAAGGATATCGCCGCGATCGCGCGCCAGATCCTCAACCTCAGCGATGCCAGCGACGAGGCCAAGGAAACCACCGCGCAACTGCTTGACGGCTTCGCCGATGCCCAGGGCCTTGAGCGCTCCGCAAAGGCCTTCCGGACGCTCGGCACCGAGATCACGGAAGTGCAGGGGCGGTACACGTCCATCCAGTCGCGCATCAGCGAGCTCACGACGGACATGGCGAAGGTCGAAGAGCCTACGCGCCGTCAGGAGCAGGAGCTTCGTAAGCTCACCCGACAGCTCAGCGAGGCGGGCGGCGAGCTTCTTTCCCTCCGTACGAAGTGGTCGCAGCAGCGGGAGACGTTGGAGGCTGCTGGCGTCTCCACGCAGCGATACGGCGCCATCGCGGGGCAGGTCGAAGCGATCCAACGTCGGCTCGCTGTCGGAATACAGGACCACGCCCAAGGGCTACTGAAGGCCCAGCAGGCGCAAGAGCGAGCAGCGGACTTCGCGGGTCGCCTCAACCAGCGGCTGGACGAGCAGGGCCGGACAACCCTCGACGCCGCAAGTGACCTGAAGCAATACGAGCGCGCGGCTGATGCGGCTGGCAAGCAGACTCGCGAGCTTGCTGCGGAGGCGCAGTCTTCCACCTCCGTCTTCGACAAGCTCCGGGCCGCCGCCGGCGCCGTCTTCGCATTCTTCACCGTCGACAGGCTGGTAAGCGGCCTGAAGTCGGTGGTCGCCGAAGGCAGCAAGGGCGAGCAGGAACTGGCGCAGCTTGAGGCGGCGCTGGCCTCCACGGGCCGGCAGGCCGAGTTCACTGCCGAGCAGCTCGATGCGATGGCTGACGGGATCTCGCGCGGACTGTTCGACAAGGGTGACATCACCAACGCCCAGACGCGCCTGCTCACCTACACGAACATCGTGGGAGAGATGTTCCCCCGCGCACTGCAGATTTCGATTGACCAGGCGCAGCGTCTGGGTATCAGCGTCGAGTCGTCCTCAGAGCTCATCGGGCGCGCGCTGCAGACGCCAGCGAAGGCCATGGAGGCGCTGGGCCGGCAGGGCTTCGTGCTGGAGTCCAGCCAGAAGCAACTGATCAAGGAGCTTGAGGCTACGGGCAGGACTGCCGAAGCGCAGGCCGTGATCATGGACCTGCTCGTTGAGTCGTACGGCGGTGCTGCCGCCGCCGCTCAGACGAACACGATTCTGGGTCTATGGGAGCGCCTGCGCGAGACCTGGCGGGACTGGCAGCAGGATGTCGCCAACCGCGGTGTCCTGAACTACTTCAAGGACCAGATTCGACAGATCCTGGACACCACGGCCCGCCTCGCTGAAGACGGCACGCTCGGCCGCTGGGCGCAGGAAACCGCCGACGCGATCGTCAAGCTGTCGGAGTTCCTGAAGGGCGCAACGCGCACGCTCTTCGAGCACCGTGACGCCATTGTCCTGGCAGCCAAGGCGTATGCCGCGTTCAAGATTGGCGGTGCGATCCTCCAGATGAACCAGTGGCGCCTTGCGCTGGTCGCGTCTACGCGTGAAGCGCTGTCGAATGCAGCCGCTATGCGAGGGGTTGGCGCCCGGGCGACGCAGCTTGGCACGATCCTCCGCGCCATCCCTCTTAGCCTGAAGATCGGCGTCGCCCTGGTCGGCATCGATCTGGCGCTCAAGCACGCTGCCACCCTCGGGGAATGGCTGGCCAAGAACAGCGACGCTGCAGAGCACCTTGCTGAGGTCCAGCGGCAGGTCAACAAGGAGATGGAGGCCGCCGCTGCGGGCTATGCGAAGAACGCGCAGGGCCTTGAGCAGTACGCCCACCAGACGCAGCTCACGGCCGACCAGGTCGTGGCGCTCTCGGAGGCGGAGCGTGCTGGCTATGCCGAGCGTCTGGAGGGCCTGCGCCGTTACCTGGTGCAGCTGAGCTTGTACTACACGGCCATGCAGGAAGCAGGCGCCCTGACGCCTGACATGGCGCGTGACTGGGAGACCGTCCAGCAGCGCCTGGGCCAGGTCCAGACAGCCCTTCAGGACGTGGCGAAAGCCGCCGATGCTGCCGCGCGTGGCCTCGAACAGGGCATTCCTGCTGCAGCACAACTGATCGTTGACAAGCTCGACGGCGTGGCCACGAGCGCGAAGCTTGCAGTCAGCTCAATCCGGGAGCTGTTCGACGGGCTCAACTTCGCCGACGACAAGTCTCTGGGAGACGTGGCGCTCGCCTTGGCAGCCGTCTCGGAACAGGGCGCTGCAGCTGATCGAAACGTACGGGACGGTCTGCTGCAGACCATCCGCCAGCTGTCGGGCGAAGAACTCCTGCGGTTCCAGTCCGCCAGCCAGGCCGCGTTCGCGGAATTCAACACTGCGCCCGCCCAGGCCGCCGCCATCCTCGACAGCACGCTGTTCGCGGCAATGGAGCGACTTGGTGTCGCGGCGGAGCGAACGAACGCGAAGTTCACGGACTTCGGCCGAGATGCCATCGCGAGCTTCGGCGCGGTGCTCGAGAACGCCAACGCGACCAGCGCGCAGATTGAGGCGGCGTTCCGTGCATCGCTTGATCGCGTCGGCACCCTTGAGGAAGCCCGGACGCTTGGCACGTTGCTCCGCTCGGCAGGTGAGCAGGGGAAGATTGGCTTTGACGCGGCGGCGCGGTCGGCGGGAGCACTCGAGGCGCGGCTCCGTGGCATCAGCGCTGCCATGGATCCCCTGGTCGACGACTTCGAAGCACTGGGCATCAAGTCGCAGGCATCGCTCAATGCTGCGGCGGACGCGGCTCGAAGCAGCTTCGAAGCGATCCGCCGTGGCGCAGCGCAGGGCAAGGCAAGCGTGGAGGATGTCCGCCGGGCCTACGACGCCTATGCCAAGACCGCCCGCGACTCCGTTGCCGATTCGGACAGTTCGGCAAAGGCGCGCGTCGAGAACGAACTCCGTGTGCTGGAGGCGATCTACGACGTCAACGACGGTCTGAAAGAGATGACCAAGGCCGGCGCCGATGCTGGCTCGGCCGTGGCAGCTGGCGCCGGTGAAGCGGCGCGCGCGCTGGAGAACGTGGGCAGCGCCGGCGGTTCTGCAGGCGGTGCCGTTAAGAAGGTCGGGGAGTCCGCCTGGGAAGGGCGGCGCGGCCTATACGGTGCAGCGCAGGGGGCGTACTCGCTCGCACAGGGGTTCGGCGAACTCTCCCAGGCTGCGATCGACGCCTACATGGCGACGAACTCCACCATCAGCCAGCTGACCAGCGGTGGCAAGGACATCTTCCCGATGTTCAATGCCATCAACAACGTCACCAATCGGATCCGGGAGCAGAAAGAAGCTCTCGATGCAGAGCTGAAGTCGCTCCAGAAGACGGCCTCGGGCTACGACGATCTCGAGGAACGTCGGACCCAGCTTCAGCAGAAGTACGGCCTCCTTGGTGAGTCGCAGGTGGAGCAGATCCTGCAGCTCGAACAGCAGAACGAGCAGAAGCGAAAGGCACGGATCGCTGAGGACGAACGCGAGCGGGCGGCGCAGCGGGCGGCGGACCTTGAGCGTCTGTCGGTGGCCGACAAGCTGCAGCAGGTCGCAGGTGGTTCGCGCATCCCCGTCTCGGACGGAAAGCTCACCGTGGTGCTGGAGTACCCAGAACCTGCAGCGGGCGGCGAGCTGTCGCCGCAGGAGCGACGTACGGCGGATCGAATGCTCAGCTACATCCTGCCGCGCATCCTGCGCGAGATCGCACGCAGTAAGTCCATCACCGTGACTCAAAGGCCGCGCGCGCGATGACCGACATTACCCTCGCCGGGATCACACTGCCTGGAGACCTGTTCTGGTCCGACGAGAACAGCTCATGGAAAGTCGGACAGGCGCGTAAGACATCGTTGACCGGTGCACCGATCTTTCACGTCGGCACGCTGCAATCCGGCCGCCCCATCACGCTGGAAACGACGCAGGAGGGCGACAACTGGGTGGCGTGGGTGCGCCGTGACGCGCTGCGCGCGCTGCAGGCACTCGAGGAAAACCCCGACGACGAGCCTTACGTCCTCGTTCTGCCGGCGGATGACACGGGCACTCGTGAGTTCAGCGTTGTGTTCAGGCGCGATGAAGGGCCAGCGATCGAGGCGCGCCCCATCCGCTTCATCTCCCCGACGGTCGACGCCGACGTCTACGCGATCACCCTTCGACTTTCTCAGGTGGACTGAATGACCATCGCGGCAACCAACATCAAGATGCGCAAGTCGCAGCGCCTCACCGACAACGCCGACGGCGGCGGACGCATGGTCCAGGCCGAGGTCGTGGACGGCGTGCTGAACAACCTGTTCCCGAACATCGGCGACGAGGAGCGCACCACCGGTCGCACGGTGCTCCGCAAGGCCTTCGTGCACGTCGACACGCCTGATACCGACGTGCTGAAGGACGCCATCGGCGTGATCCTGCGCCAGCCCGAGGACTCGAAGATCACCATGGTGATGATGGGCCTGGGCAGCTACAGCGATACGCGCAGCGAGGCGCGCGATCGCATCGAGAGTTACACCATCAAGGGCGTCGAGTCGCGCTACGTGCTGCTCGGCAATCACTTCGTGGGCCAGCAGTCCCTGCAGGTGTACTGCATGGCCGATGCCGCCACGCCGGAGATCAGCGACAACTGGTGCCTGGCCACGGCGCAGTCGGGTTATCCGGCCGCCGAGCAGTACGTGCGCATCAGCAAGATCCTCAGCCGCACCAGCCAGACCTTCTACGACGACCGTGGCGCTTACGAGCGCGACGTCATCATCGTGGAGATCGCCAGCGCGCTGCTGGTGAACTTCTACGGCATGACGGCGCCGAACCGCTTCAGCATCGAGAAGCCGCCGACGCGCGTGCACGAGACCAACATCGTGCAGGCCGCGACCTACGCGACGGTGAAGGCGCTCACCGAAGAGGCGGACGCCGGCGCGCTGAGCGTCAAGGTCGACAGCCCCTATGTGCCGATCGTGCCGGCCGCAACCGCCGAAACGCCGGTCGTGGATGAGCGGGCTGGGCTGGGCACGATCAGCTACGTGCAGGCCGGCCCCACTGACGGGCTCGGGGTCACGTTCTCCAGCACGTTCTCCGCCGGCGTCAACGTCTCGCGCTCGCTCGGCAATCCGCTGGTTAAAGGCGTGACGCGCGCGACGGTGGCCGCCCTGGAGCTGCTCGACGATGGCAGCGGTCGCTTGGCGTCGGCGTCTCCCTCGCCCTGGTCGGGCACCGTGGACTACGCCACCGGTACCGTGTCGATCCAGCACGAGAGCGGCGCATCCAACACGGCGGTGACCATCGTGGCCACCGCCGCTGGCCCGGTCACCGACCAGGGATATACCCAGCGGCAGGAAGTCACGCAGGGCAACGTCGGCATCATCTGGCTGTTCAACCTGGTGCCGCTGCCGGCGCCCGGCACCGTGGTGGTCGACTACCGCGCGCTCGGCCGCTGGATCCGCCTGACCGACACCGGTACCGGCCAACTGGCCGGCCGGCCGGGCGAGGGCACCGGCACGATCAACTACGCCACGGGCGCGGTGATGGTGACCTGCGGATCCTTGCCGGACATCAACAGCGAGATGCTGGTGAGCTGGGGTACCGGCATCATCTGCGAGCGCCGCGACGGCGACGTGGCCATCCAGCCGCCGCGCCTGTCGTTCCTGCTGGGGCAGGGCGGCATCAAGCCCGGCTCGCTCGAACTGGAGTGGCTTGTATCGGCATCGCCCGTGACGGCCGTCGACGACGGCGCCGGCGTCATCGAGCTGAGCGGCACGCCGATCGGCTACGTGGTGTACGCCACCGGCGAGGTGAGTCTGCAGCTGACCACGTTGCCGGACAGCAACAGCACCATCAGCGCCAGCTACGATTACAGCGACAATGAGGCGCAGAGCTTCACGCCGGTACCGGATGGCGGCGGCATTGGCACCGTCGCGCTGCCGGTATCTCCGGTGCGCGCGGGTAGCGTGGGGCTGCGCTGGCAGGTGACGGTGCGCCCGGCCACGGAGCCTGAGCTCGGTGCGCCGGCGATCGCGCTGACCATCGTGGCGCGCGATGACGGCGCCGGCTTGATCAAGGCGGTGTCTGCCGGCGGTACCGCCTTCACTGCCACGCTGGGCACGATCAACTACACGACTGGCGAGATCAGCTGCCAGTTCGGGCAGATGAGCATCCCCAACGTGCCCATGCCGAACTACCTCAACACCGGTGGCCTGGGCGGCGGCGACTACTGGCGCATCCAGGGGCGCACCCGTGCAGCCGTCACCGCATCCTTCAGCCCCGGCACGCTGGTCACCGCCGAGTGGCAGTCGGCCGTGGCGGCAGACAGCAGCGAGACCGAGGATCTAGAGCTGCCTCCGGTGCGGCTGGACCTTACCCCGGGCGTCATCGACGCGATCGTGCCCGGCAGCGTTCGCTTCACCTTCAAGGGGCGCACGTACGTCGACCGATCGGGCTCGCTGTACTCGGACATCAACCCGGTGACCGGCGCCGGTACGTTCTCCGGCACCCTCGACTACGCAAGCGGTCAGGCGACGATCGCACTTTGGACGGCCGGGGGCAGCAACGCGGTGAGCATCCAGGCGCTCCTGACGCGCCTGTTCGAACCCGGCACCGATGCGATGTACTTCAGGACGCCAGGCTCGCCCCTGCGCGCCGGCGTGTTCACCCTGCGCGCCAACACCTTGGACGGCACGCTGATTACGGCCACGGCCGACGTCTCGGGCAATCTGACCGGCACGCTGATCGACGGCACGGTGGACTGGGGTACGGGTACCGTGGCCGTGCGCTTCGGTGAGATGGTCACGGCCGCCGGCAATGAGAGTGAGCCGTGGTACGACCCCGGCAACGTGGTCGGCCCGAACGTGTGGCGGCCGCAGCTGGTGATCCCGTCCAGTGTCTACCTGGGTGCCGTGGTGTTCCGCTCGATCCCGCTGTCCTCGGTGGTGGTCGGCCTCGATCCGACGCGCCTGCCGAGTGATGGCCGTGTGCCGGGCTTCCGCGCTGGCCAGACCGTGCTGATCCATCACACGGAAGAGGTGTCGATCTCGCCCACGCCCGGCGAGCTGGTCGACCTGGGTCGCGAGGATCTGTCGGAGATCGAGATCCGCGACAGCGAGGGCGTGCCGGTGCTGAGCGCGTGGTATGCGCTGGACCTGGACGCGGGCACCGTGGAGTTCACGGATCCCCTCAATCTGTCCGCCTACACGCTGCCGCTGAAGATTCGGCACAGCATCGAGAACCGCCGCCTGTGCGCGGGCGTGCAGATCACGGGCGATATCGAGATCAACGCAGCGCTGTCGCGTGACTTCCCGATGGGCACGCTGATCAGCAGCGCGGTGCGCCTGGGTGAGGCGAACGGCTCGCTGGACCTGCAGGCGCGGGTGCAGAGCCTGTTCGACATCAACACGTGGAACGCGAGCGTGTGGCTGGACGCGCTGGGCCCGGGGCAGTCGGCCGCGCCGGCGACGTACAACGAGACCGACTACCCGCTCGAGGTGATGAACTCCGACGCGCTGACGGAGCGGTTCGCCCTGGTCTTCACCAACTCGGCGACGTTCAACGTCGTCGGCGAGACGATGGGCACCATCGTGACAGGCCATCCGATCTCGGCTGACTGCATGCCACTCAATCCTCGGACGGGCAATCCGATCTTCCGCATCCGCAAGGAGGGCTTCGGCGGGGGCTGGGCCACCAACAATGCGATTCGCTTCAACGTGATCGGCGCGGTCGCACCGCTGTGGTTCTCGCGCTGCACCTTGCCCGGCACGCCGGAGACCGACTCCGACTACTTCCGCTTCAAGACCATCGGCAACATCGAGGAGGTGGCGCCGTGACGGCCCTGCGAGTTTTCAGTAGCGCCGACGCGGGTGCTCCCGCCCTGACCGGGCAGGCAGGCTCGTTGGCCGCAGTCCTTGACGCAGTGCTAGTCGACGGCTACGGCACCGGTCCCAGCGCAAAAGCCCCGGCAGGCTGGTCGCGCACGTACAGCGCCACCAACAAGCGGGTGTATCGAAACGAGATCGTGGCCGGAAGCGGTTACTACCTTCGCTTGGACGATACGGCCGCGATCGGTAATGCTCGGCACACGTTCCTGCGCGGCTTCCAACTCATGTCTGACATCGACACGGGTACGAATCTGGTCCCGACCACCGCACAGGCCACGAATGGGTCGCTGTGGCAGAAGAGCATCACGCTGGATGCGACTGCGCGGGCATGGGTCATTGTCGCCAACGACAAGACCATGTACCCGTTCTTCGACTGCGGCGGCTTGGGTATTGCGCTCGCGGCGCCGTTCGCTGCTGGAGACCTCGACTCGGATGTTGTCGGTGACCAGCACAACTTCTTTGTTTCCGGCAATGGTCTTGCCTCGTATACGGGTTCTACTGGCGATGCCCATGGGACGATGTACCGTGGCACCGATCTGAGTGTAAATAACAGCACAGTAGGTAACGGATCGAGCCCCAACGGATGGGTGGCAAGGAACTACGCCGGGGCAGTTGGGGCGACTCCCATTAACCAAGTCCGCGATGATCTGTATGGCTCGCCGCAGCAGTTCTTCGGGCGTGGTCCTTTCGCGTACCCAGATCCGGTCAATTCAGGTTTGCGCTTCAATGTCGCCCACGTGAAAGAAGGGGCGAGAGAAGTGCGCGGCCGGCTGCCAGGCGTGCTGATTCCTCTCCACGACATGGCGTTCACCGATGGGCAGATCATCTCCCCGTTGCCTGGTGCCGACGGCATTACGGTTTATGTGAAGTCATTTCGCACGAACTTCATCAGCAACGCCACCGGCAATGGACAGGTCCTATTCGACCTGACAACGGAGTTCTGATCCATGTACCTCGCCGGTAACTTCATGGGGATCCGTAGGTCTGCGCAACTCGCTTACGTCGGACGGGGGTACATCGGTGGCGATGCGCCTGCGTCGGCGGACCCCGAGGATCCGGATGGGCGGGCGAAGATCGAGAACGTGCCTTCGCGAGTTCGCGTGATGGTTTATGACCGCAGCACGATGCGATGCGTGGGTCAGGCTGTCAGCGCGGACGATGGCACGTGGCGCGTTGAGTACCTGAGTCTTGATCACGTGTACACGGTGGTCGGTTTCGACGATCGCAGGCTCGTGAACGCCGCAATCCAAGACTGGATTGTGCCGGCGGCGATGGCGTGACGCATGCCGATCCCTGCCGGCAGCCACGTCGGTCTGAATCTAGGGCCGCGCTACACCGGGCCTGGCAGCCACGTACCGCTCAACCTCGGCATCGAGTGGAACTACGAGCCGCCGGAGGAACCGGAGCCGCCATTCCGTGGCCTGCGCGCCACATTCGGCATTCCGTGGAAGCGTGCACCGCGCATCAGGCGGGTCAGCTCCATGGGGTGGAGTGCGGCACCTCGCCTCGAAATGAGCGTGGCCTGCAGCTGGGCCAGCTCCGCGAAAATCCGCCGCGGCATCGACCTGTCGTGGGCATCAGCTGCACGCAGGACCGCCGCGTGGGATCTCAGCTGGCGCGCGAGCCTGCCGCCTCTGCGCGCAGGCCTCGACGTCGCGTGGGCGGCCTTGGGGCGCGTGAGCGTGTCCACCGCCATGCGCTGGCAGTCGCTGGCAAGCCTGCGCGTGTCGCGCGACATGGCATGGGCGCACCCGGGGCCGACATCGCGCGCGTGGGGCCTTCCGTTCCGTGCGCAGCTGCCACAGGCGCGGCGCAGCGTGGATCTGTGCTGGCGCCATCCGCACGCCATCCGTCGCGCCTGGCGCATCCCGTGGGGCATCGCCGCGCGCGTGCCGTGGCTGGTGCTCCCGCCGCGCCCGCCGAAGCCGCCGGAAGAACCGGACAGCCCGTTTCCGCCCGGCAGCCACGTCGGCTTGAACCTGGGCTGCGCGCTCCTCGAGCGCCCGGGTTTCGTTCCCCTCAACCTCGGCGTGAACGCGTGCTACGCAGTCCGCCCGCAACGTAGGACCTACATCGTGCGCAACTCCCTGACCGTCGTCCGGCTTCCCGACCGGCTCCCGATAGAGGTCGACTCCGTGTCGATCGGCGGCAACACCGGCGCGTGGGGTGCCACCGTCGACATGACGCTGTCCCGGCCCTCTGACCTGCAGCACCTGAAGCCGAACAGCGGTGGCCCGCGCGCGATCGAAGTGACGGTCAACGGGTACGTATGGACCTTCATCGTCGAGAGCTACGGCCGTCGGCGCCAGGTCGGCAATGACGGCGCGCCTGCGGGCGGCGTGACCGTGGAAGGCCGCAGCCGCACCGCGCTGCTCGCCGCGCCTTACGCGCCGGCACGTACGAAGGTGACTGCGGAGGAGCGCAGCGTCGCGCAGCTGGTCGACGAGGAGCTGGCCAGCACCGGCTACACCGCCGAGTACGACACCGTCGACTGGCTGGTGCCCGAGGGCGCCTGGTACTACGACGGCCTGACCCCGCTGGAGGCGATCTCCCGCCTGGCGGAGGCGGGCGGGGCCGTGGTGCAGTCGGATCCCGAGGACCTGGTGCTGCGCGTGATGCCGCGCTATCCCGAAAGCCCGTGGGCGTGGACGGCCACCGCGCCGGACCACGTCATCCAGGACGACATCGTGGTGGCCGACAGCCTGCAGCAGCGCAGCGCGCCGCTGTACGACGTCGTGGTGGTCACCGGTGAGATCGCAGGCAAGGGCGTCACGGCCACGGTCAAGCGCGCAGGCGAGTCGGGCACGCTGTACGCCCCGCAGGCAAGCAGCCCACTGATCACCACCGACGCGGCCGCCGGCGAGCGCGGCCGCAACATCCTCAGCGATCGCGGCGAACAGGCGAACTTCGACCTGACCCTGCCGCTGTTCCCGCTGCCACTCAGTGCCGGCGAGACCGGTCGCGTGCTGCCGCAGCAGCTGGTGCGCGTGGAGGAGGCCGCCGAGACCTGGCACGCCCAGTGCACCGCGTACCGCGTCGAAGCGCGCCTCGAGGGCAACGCCCTTGTGGTAGAGCAGACCGTCACCCTGGAGAGGCATTTCACCGATGCAGACTGATCTGTGGAGCCAGTTCGGCAGCCTGGTCGCCGGCGCGCCGCGCTACCTGGCCACCGTGTACTCCCACAACGCGGACGGCACCAGCAACGTGCAGACGCTCGAGGGCGGCGCGATGCGCGCCAACGGGCAGCTCAGCCAGTCACCACCCTACGTGGCATGGATCCAGGATGGGCGCGTAGTGGATGCGGGGCCGAACCTGCCGCAGGTGAGCCTGGAAGTCTAGAAACAGGGCGACGGCCCCGGTGCTGAAACACCGAAGCCGCCGCCGCAGTACACGCGATTGCGCGCGTGCCTTTGACCTTGGCCCTGATCCCCCCGCGGGGACAGGGACTATCGCACGGCGCGAGACTGTATGCCCAACCCCATCATTCCCTGGCCCGGCGGCAAGCGCCGCCTACTGAAGCACCTTTACCCGCACTTTCCCCAGCATGAGTGCTACGTCGAGGCATTCGCCGGCGGCGCTGCTGCGTTGCTGATGCGGCCGTTCCCCGCACCGGTGGAGGTGCTTAACGACATCAACGGAGACTTGGTCTGCCTGTACCGCTGCGTGCGGTACCACCTGGACGAGTTCGTCCGGCACTTCCGCTGGTCGCTCGTGTCGCGACAGATGTTCGAGTGGGCGCAGATGGAACGGCCCGAGACGCTGACCGACATCCAGCGCGCCGCCCGGTTCTACTACCTGCAGAAGCTCGCCTTCGGCGGCAAGGTCTCCGGGCAAAATTTCGGATACGTGGCGACGGGGCATGGCCCTCGGCTCAACCTGATGCGCATTGAGGAGGAACTGAGTGCGGTGCACATCCGCCTGGCCAATGTGATCGTGGAGCACTTACCGTGGTGGGACTGCCTGCAACGCTACGATCGCATCGGGACGCTGCACTACCTGGATCCGCCTTACTGGGAAACCGAAGGCTACGGGGTCGACTTTCCTTTCACAGAGTACGAGCGGATGGCGGACCTCATGCGATCGGTGCAGGGCAGGGTGGTGCTCTCGATCAACGATCACCCGGAAATCCGCCGCGTCTTCGCCGGCTTCACCATGGTGCCCCTGCAGATCCGGTACACCGTGGCGCGCGAACGAAGCGGGGATGCTGCCGGTGAGCTGATCATCAAGAACTGGGACGATAGTCAGGCCCAGTTGCTGTGACGACCGCAACGCGGTCAGGCTGCCCGCGCCACCTCGTGCTCGTAGTAGGGGTGCTGCTTGTCGTCGAAGATGGCATAGAGGTCGGCAAGTGATCGATCTGTCGGGGTGAGCCACGCTTCGATGTGTTCGGGCTTGATGTTGATGATCGTCCTGTCGTGGCCAGCAGCCGCGACCTCGGGCTCCGGCTCGTCCGTGATCGCGGCGAATGAAACGAGGTCCGGTTCCTCGCCCTTGGGGTCTGTCCAGTGCGACACCAGACAGGCGATGAACATCGGGCCACCCTCGCGCGGCGTGAAGGCAAGCACCTGATTCTTCCCGTCGACCTCGACGTTCTCATAGAACACGTCCGCGATCATCAATCCGTGCGTGTGACCGAACTGGTCTTTCCAGAACCCCTCGAGGTTGTCCCGCCGGGCGTTGTAGGTGCCGGGGTATTTGGTGTCGTAGAACGCTGGCTTGCCGGCAGGGCGGCACTGGTAGCGCATCGGCTTCACCACCGGCTGCCCCTCCTCGATGACCAGCACCGGCACGAAGTAGCCCGGGAACATGCGGCTGTCGCTGGGCTTTGGCTCGCGCCGCTTCAGCGCCTCGATGCGCGCCTGGATCTTGCCCATCTTGTCCGTGCCCACGCGCACATCGTTCTCTGCGGCCTTGGTGACCTTGGTCTGCAGCTTCCGCTCGCCGTCAGCCACGCGCTTCTTCTGCTTGAACAGTTCCTGTTCCAGCTCGGCCATTTCCCGCGTGTCGTAGCCGCGGATCACCTTGGCCAATTCCTCCGGCCCCTCGTTGAGAACCTCGATCTCCATGGCCCTCGGCACCTTGGGTCGCTTGGCATACGGGCTGCCTTGATCCCAGTAGAGCTTCACGTACTCCTTCGCCTGGATCTTCATGCCGGTAGCCCGGATGAATTTCTTCAGCTCGGCGTAGACCTGCGCGGAGTAACACATGTCAGCGCTCCGGAAAGTCGACCGGGCCGATGCCGAGCAGCTCAACGAAGCCCATCAGGCGGGCATAGACCTCGTCCTGCAGCTCCTCCGGCGCCTCTTGGTGCACCTGCGCCCACAGCGTCTCGACGAACTCCTCGGGGTTGCTCCCGACCTGTCCGTCGCGGATTTGGGATTCGGCCTCGTCAAGGCGCTGCGTTACTTCATCGGGCGTGAGCATGGTGGGCGGAGGATTGATCGGGAAGGACGCCTACCGTAGCGCCTGCGCAGAAGGATGGTGTCAACGCCTCACGGGATCCAGTCGCGGGCTTTCAGGTCCTTGGCGTCCTGGAGCTGCTGCAGCGAGCGCCGGAAGTCGGCCTCGGTGTCGATGGGCCAACAGATTGGTGCCGCGCGCTCGTGCATGATGGCCGTGTACCGGTGCACGTCCTCCCAGGTCAGGTGGGCTGCCTCCCTCGCATGCTCGAACTGATGATGCAGCACTGCGCGAATGTCGCTGTCGACCTCGGGCCAGAAGGCATCTAGGACATTGGTTCCTTCGCGGACGCTGTAAGCCGGACTGCCGATGCTGGACTCGCCGGTCGCCAGCGGCCACGCCGCCGCGATCAGCAGGTGAGCGATGTCCCGACGGCTGACAGGCTTTCCTTTCAGTAGGTCACCGGCGCGTTCGTTCATGACCTGGTGCAGCTCGCGCAAGGTCATGTCGCGGTAGGGGTTGGGTGGGTCACGATCCATGTCCCCATCGTAGGACAGGAGAGCCGCACCACCAGGCTTGCTCCCGAAAATAGCAATGCTCGCGTAGGTGGCGCAGGCGTTTCACGGGAGCATTTCCCGAATTTTAGGCTGTACAACTTCTTGAATAGCCTGAATAATGCAGCTGACTCTTAATCAATAGGTCCAAGGTTCGAATCCTTGACAGCCCACCAAAGCAGAAAGCGTCCGGTTACCCCGGGCGCTTTTTTCTTGCCGGTCCGAATGGCGCGATCGGTACAATGCGGCGTACTGCGAAAGTGGCGGAACTGGTAGACGCACTGGATTTAGGTTCCAGCGGGTAACCCCCGTGAGGGTTCGAGTCCCTCCTTTCGCACCATGTCCTCGTCGCAATCCCGGCGGGAGGGTGAGGGCTCTCGTCCCGCATCGCGAGGACCGGCCGCCGCGCCTCCCGACCCTGAAGATCCCGTTCCGCTGGCAGCCCGCTCCAGAATCGGCGAAACTATCAAGTTCCGCCGGGACGGGCGTTGCGCCCGTGTCCCAGGCGTCCCGGATTATCAACATCGCCCCGGCTATGCCGTGGCCGCAGGAGTCAGTGAGTATGCAAGTTTCGGTCGAATCGGTCGGCAACCTCGAACGCCGCATGAGCTTCAGCCTGCCGGCGGAGCGTCTGGACACCCACATCGGCGGCCGCCTGCGCGAGCTGTCGCGCACTGCGCGCATCAAGGGCTTCCGTCCCGGCAAAGTGCCGGCGAAGGTCATCGAGCAGCGTTTCGGTGACCAGGTGCGTGCCGAAGCCCTCGACGGCCTGCTGCGCGAGACCTTCAACAATGCCGTGCGCGACCAGGAGCTGCAGCTCGCGGGCAACCCGCGGATCGAAAAGCAGGGCGAGGGCGAGCTGGATTTCGTCGCCACCTTCGAGGTGGTGCCGGACTTCGGCGACATCGATGTGGCCAAGCTGAACGTCGTGCGCAATACCGCCGACGTCAGTGACGCCGACATCGACCAGATGATCGACAACCTCCGCATGCAGCGCCGCACCTTCCAGGTCGTCGAGCGCGGGGCGAACGAAGGTGATCGCGTGGCCCTGGAGACCTGGTCCCTGGCCGGCGACGAGCGCATGCCGGCGGAAGGCTTCGAGAAGGGGGCCACCCTGATCGGTTCGGGCGTGATGTTCGGCGAGATCGAGCAGGCGCTGGTGGGCTTGGCGAAGGGTGAAGAGAAGACCGTGTCGGTGACGTTCCCGGCCGATTGGCGCGTGCCGCAGTTGGCGGGCAAGCAGGTCGACGTGCACGTCAAGGTCACCGAAGTGGCCGAGTCCGTGCTGCCCGAGGTGGATCGCGACTTCATCCGCAGCTTCGGCGTGAAGAGCGGTGATGCCGAGCAGTTCCGCGCCGACATCCGCAGCAACCTGGAGCGCGAGCTCAAGGGCGCGCTGATGACCCGCCTGCGCCGTGAAGTGGGCGAGCAGTTGATCGCCGCCTACGCCCATGTCGAGATGCCGCCGCGCCTGGTCGAGAACGAAGCCCGCGTGATGGTCCAGCAGGCTGCTGAACAGGCGCGTCGCCAGGGTCAGCAGGTGCAGATCCCCGACAACGCCCACGAGGGTTTCACGGACGCCGCCCGCAAGCGCGTGCTGGTCGGCCTGCTGGTGGGCGAAGTGGCCCGCCGCAACCAGCTCCGCCTGGACCCGAAGCGACTGAACGAGACGCTGCGCCTGATCGCTTCGACCTACGAAGAGCCGGAGCAGGTCATTGAGTTGTACCGGAACGACCCCCAACTGATGAACAGTCTGCAGGGTCGTGTGATGGAAGAGCAGGTGATCGACTGGATCGCCGAGCGCGCCCAGCACACGGAGCAGGCGCTTTCCTTCCAGGAAGCCATCCGCAACTGATCCGGGCGCCCGCCCGGGCAGAAGGTCCGGCTATCCTAGGCCGGACCTTTCAACGAACGACAGGCGCGAAAACCGATGAGCATTCAAACCCAAGCCCTCAACCTGGTGCCGATGGTGGTCGAACAGACCAGCCGCGGCGAGCGCGCCTATGACATCTATTCCCGGCTGCTGAAGGAACGCGTCATCTTCCTCGTCGGCGGCGTGGACGACCACGTGGCGAACGTCATCGTGGCGCAGATGCTCTTTCTGGAAGCGGAAAACCCCGAGAAGGACATCAGCCTGTACATCAACTCGCCGGGTGGCGTGGTGACGGCCGGCATGGCCATCTACGACACCATGCAGTACATCAAGCCTGACGTCAGCACGATCTGCGTGGGCCAGGCGGCCAGCATGGGTGCGTTGCTGCTGGCGGCGGGTGCGAAGGGCAAGCGTTACGCGCTGCCGAATTCGCGCGTGATGATCCACCAGCCGCTGGGCGGCTTCCAGGGCCAGGCGACGGACATCGACATCCACGCCCGTGAAATCCTGACGCTGCGCGCCAAGCTGAACGCCATCCTGTCCCACCACACCGGCCAGTCGCTGGAAACCATCGAGCGCGACACCGAGCGCGACAATTTCAAGAGCGCCGCAGACTCGCAGGCTTATGGGCTGGTCGACCAGGTGCTCGAGCGTCGCCCGGAAGATTCCATCCAGTCGGCTTGATCGACGGATTGCGGGTTTTCGAGCTCAAATCCCCCTGTTCACGGTCCCGGCTGACAAGCCGGGACCGTGTGCTATTCTCCGACCGCAAGCCCCTCCGGGCAGGTTGAGCGACCGAGTAATACCAGCATGAGCGAAGATCGTCAGGGCCGTTCCGGCGACAGCACCAAAATCCTGTACTGCTCGTTCTGCGGCAAGAGCCAGCATGAGGTCCGCAAGCTGATCGCGGGCCCCAGCGTGTTCATCTGCGATGAGTGCGTGGAGCTGTGCAACGACATCATCCGCGAAGAGCTGGAAGAGAAGGCGCAGTCGGCCCGCAGCCACCTGCCCAAGCCGCGCGAGATTCTCGAGGTCTTGGACCAGTACGTGATCGGCCAGAACCGTGCCAAGCGCACGCTGGCGGTGGCGGTCTACAACCATTACAAGCGCATCGAGAGCCGCAGCAAGAACGACGAGGTCGAACTGGCCAAGTCCAACATCCTGCTGGCCGGTCCGACCGGTTCGGGCAAGACGCTGCTGGCCGAAACGCTGGCGCGCCTGCTCAACGTGCCGTTCACCATCGCCGACGCCACCACGTTGACCGAAGCCGGTTACGTGGGCGAGGACGTGGAGAACATCATCCAGAAGCTGCTGCAGAAGTGCGACTACGACGTCGACAAGGCGCAGCAGGGCATCGTCTACATCGACGAGATCGACAAGATCTCGCGCAAGAGCGAGAACCCGTCGATCACCCGCGACGTGTCGGGTGAAGGCGTGCAGCAGGCGCTGCTGAAGCTGATCGAAGGCACCGTCGCCAGCGTGCCGCCGCAGGGCGGCCGCAAGCATCCGCAGCAGGAATTCCTGCAGGTCGATACCAAGAACATCCTCTTCATCTGTGGTGGCGCGTTTGCCGGCCTGGACAAGATCATCCAGCAGCGCAGCACCGAGGCCGGCGGCATCGGCTTCGGCGCCAAGGTGAAGAGCTCCGAAAAGAAGTCGGAGGTCGGCAAGATCCTGTCGGAGGTCGAACCGGAAGACCTGATCAAGTTCGGCCTGATTCCCGAATTCGTCGGCCGCCTGCCGGTCGTCGCCACGCTGGAAGAGTTGGACGAGGCCGCGCTGGTCAAGATCCTCACCGAGCCGAAGAACGCCATCACCAAGCAGTTCAAGAAGCTGTTCGAGATGGAGGGAGTGGAGATCGAGTTCCGCCCCGATGCACTGTCGGCGATCGCCCGCAAGGCGCTCAAGCGGAAGACCGGCGCGCGTGGCCTGCGTACGATTGTCGAATCGGTGCTGCTGGACACGATGTACGAGCTCCCTTCGCTGGAGAACGTCAGCAAGGTGGTGGTGGACGAGTCGGTCATCGAGCACAAGTCCGAGCCGTACCTGATCTACCAGAACCCGCCCGCGCAGAAGGTCGCGTCCGCCGAGTAAGGTGGCCACGCTGTGTTGATCTGACAGGCGCCCCAGTGGCGCCTGTTCAGTTTTTGGCTGCAAGTGGCAGGTCGCCGGTTCTCCTGGGGTTTTGGCGGCGCTCTTGCATCCCTTCCGCGATGGCCCCATAACGGGCCCATTGGTGCCTTCGCACCCCTGCATTCCGCACCTCGCTGGAGCCCCCATGCCCCGTCGTCCCCACACTGAAATCCTCGACCTGCCGGTCCTGCCGCTACGTGACGTGGTGGTGTTCCCGCACATGGTCATCCCGCTGTTCGTCGGCCGCGACAAATCCATGCGCGCGCTGGAGCAGGCAATGGAGGCCGACAAGCGCATCATCCTGCTGGCGCAGAAATCAGCCGAGACGGATGATCCCGTCGCCGCCGATCTCTACACGGTCGGTACGCTCGCCCAGGTCCTGCAGTTGCTGAAGCTGCCGGATGGCACCATCAAGGTGCTGGTCGAGGGCACGACGCGTGTCAGCGTGTCGAACGTGGTCGAGCGCGACGGCTCGCTTTACGGGCAGGGGGAGGAGATCGATTCCACCGACGCGCGCGAGCCGCGCGAGATCGAGGCAGTTGCCCGCTCGCTGATGGGCTTGTTCGAGCAATATGTGAAGACCAACCGCAAGCTGCCGCCCGAGTTGCTGCAGACGCTGGCGGGCATCGATGAACCCAGCCGTCTGGCCGATACGATCTCGGCGCACCTCGGCGTGCGCTTGAGCGACAAGCAGCGCCTTCTGGAGACCGTCGAGGTCGGCGAACGACTGGAATTGCTGGTGGGTTTCGTCGATGGCGAGATCGACGTGCAGCAGTTGGAGAAGCGAATCCGCGGCCGTGTGAAGTCGCAGATGGAGAAGAGCCAGCGCGAGTACTACCTCAACGAGCAGATGAAGGCGATCCAGAAGGAACTGGGCGAACTGGACGAGGCGCCCAACGAACTGGAAGAACTCGCACGCAAGATCGCCGAGGCCGGCATGCCAAAGCCCGTCGAAACGAAGGCGCGCAACGAGCTCAACAAGCTCAAGCAGATGTCGCCGATGTCGGCGGAAGCCGCTGTGGTCCGCAATTATCTGGACTGGCTGCTGGGCGTGCCCTGGAACAAGCGCACCAAGGTGCGCAAGGACCTCAAGGCCGCGCAGGACACGCTGGACGCCGACCATTACGGTCTGGAGAAGGTCAAGGAGCGCATCCTCGAGTATCTCGCGGTGCAGTCGCGCGTGAAGAAGCTGCGTGGCCCGATCCTGTGCCTGGTCGGCCCGCCTGGCGTCGGCAAGACCTCGTTGGGTCAGAGCATCGCCAAGGCGACCAACCGCAAGTTCGTGCGCATGTCGCTGGGCGGCGTGCGCGACGAGGCCGAGATCCGTGGCCATCGTCGTACCTATGTCGGCTCGATGCCTGGTCGCATCGTGCAGAACCTCAACAAGACAGGCAGCAAGAACCCGCTGTTCGTGTTGGACGAGATCGACAAGATGTCGATGGATTTCCGGGGCGATCCTTCGTCCGCACTGCTCGAGGTGCTGGATCCGGAGCAGAACAACGCCTTCAACGACCACTATCTCGAAGTGGACCTGGACCTGTCCGAGGTGATGTTCGTTGCGACGTCGAACTCCCTGAACATCCCCGGCCCCTTGCTGGATCGCATGGAGGTCATCCGCATCCCGGGCTACACCGAGGACGAGAAGGTCAACATCGCGCAGCGGTACCTGGTGCCGAAGCAACTGAAGGCCAACGGCTTGAAGGTCGACGAACTGAAGATCGCCGAGAGCGCGATCCGCGATCTGGTGCGCTATTACACGCGCGAGTCCGGCGTGCGCAACCTGGAACGCGAAGTCGCCAAGATCTGCCGCAAGGTGGTGAAGGAAATCGCGCTGGCGGGACCGAAAGTCGCCAAGAAGAAGCCCGCGCCGGTGCAGGTCGGCTCCAAGAACCTGGAGAAGTATTCCGGCGTTCGTCGCTACGATTTCGGGCGCGCCGAGGAGCAGAACGAGATCGGTCTTGTGACCGGTCTGGCGTGGACGGAAGTCGGCGGCGACCTGCTGCAGATCGAAGTCGCGCTGGTGCCAGGCAAGGGTGGCCTGCTGTTGACAGGCCAGCTCGGCGACGTGATGAAGGAATCCGGATCCGCCGCCATGTCGGTGGTGCGCGGCCGCGCGGTGAGCCTCGGCGTGGATGCGGAATTCCTCCAGAAGCATGACGTGCACCTGCACGTGCCAGACGGTGCGACGCCAAAGGACGGACCAAGTGCGGGCATCGCGATGGTGACTGCGCTGGTGTCCGCGCTGACCAGGAATCCGGTGCGCGCGGATGTGGCCATGACCGGTGAGACCACGCTGCGCGGTCGCGTCACCGCGATCGGTGGCTTGAAGGAGAAGCTGCTTGCGGCGCTGCGCGGTGGCATCACGACCGTGATCATTCCCGATGAAAACAAGAAGGACCTGGCCGACATTCCGGCGAACGTCACCGCGGGCATGAAAATCGTGCCGGTGAAATGGATCGACGAAGTGCTCGATCTGGCGCTCGAGCGGCCGCTGGCCCCCGTGCCGGCCACGGGTGGCGATGGTGGCGAAAGGGCGGTGCCGGCAACCGGCAAAAGCAAGGGAAAAGGATCACAGCAGCCCGGCGTCAAGCATTGAACGAAGTGACGGACGGTGGATGTCATCGCCTTGAAACCCGCGTCATTGCTGGGTTTTCGGCTTGCGTGGCATTTTTTGCGCTGGTATAACGACGACACCCGCATGCACGAGGCGACGCTTCGATGCGCGTGGACATCACGACCGGTTCCCGCGAGACGAACGCAGGCTCAGGTTCCGGTCACTCATTCCGCGGTTGTGCCGCACAGGGAGTTACTCAATGAACAAAACCGAATTGATCGATGCCGTCGCCGACGAAGCTGAAGTGTCCAAGGCCGAAGCCGGCCGTGCCGTCGACGCCGTCATCTCCAGCATCACCAAGGCCCTCAAGAAGGGCGACAGCGTGACGCTGGTCGGCTTCGGCACCTTCCAGGTCCGCAAGCGCGCCGCACGCACGGGCCGCAACCCGAAGACCGGCGACACCATCAAGATCAAGGCTTCCAAGAATCCCGCGTTCAAGGCTGGCAAAGCCCTGAAGGATGCCGTAAACTAATCGACTCGCTGCCGATGGCAGGGTGCGATCACCCGGGTGCTTAGCTCAGCGGTAGAGCGTCTCCCTTACACGGAGAGGGTCGGGGGTTCGAAACCCTCAGCACCCACCACATCGGGGCGATGCAGAATCAAAAAAATTGTCGGATGGTCTAGCGGAAACCGCGCAAATCGTCTTACAATGTTCGTCTTAGCGCGGAGTGGTAGTTCAGTCGGTTAGAATGCTGGCCTGTCACGCCGGAGGTCGCGGGTTCGAGTCCCGTCCACTCCGCCATTTCACCCAGAAAGCCCGCGAAAGCGGGCTTTTTGCTGTCCTCTCGTCATCCCTGTTTCTATCCGGCGCATCATATGGGCGCGCCGCACGCGTCTCCGCCGGATGGCGAGACGCAGCAGCGCTTGCACGGTAAACTGCACGGCTGAACGAATTCGGATCCCGCGCGCACATGCTGCAGAAACTCCGCGACAAAACTTCTGGGTGGATCGCCAGCCTGATCCTGGGGCTGCTGATTATCCCGTTCGCCTTCGTCGGTGTGAACGAGTACATGACCGGCGGAACCGCCAGTGACGTGGCGCTCGTCGAGGCTCCGCCGACATGGTGGGAGTCCGCCCCCCAGTGGTGGCCTGTCTCGATGGTATGGCAGCGCGAAGAGGTCACTCAGGACGATTTCCGCGATGCCTTCGAGCAGGCGCGCCAGCAACAGCGCCAGGCGCTGGGCGAGGCGTTCGATCCGCGCGAATTCGAAAGCGCGGACAACAAGCGCAAGGTGCTGGAGCAGTTGATCGACCAGAAGGTGCTCGCGCTCGGTGCCAAGCGTGCGGGCATCGTCGTGGGTGATGCGGCGGTGCAGAAGATGATCATGAGCGAGCCGGCGTTCCAGGTGGACGGCAAGTTCAGTCCCGAGCAGTACCAGATGCTGCTCTCGTCGCAGGTGCCGGCGATCTCTCCGGTGCAGTTCCAGGAGCAGCAGCGCGAACGTTTGCGCATGATGCTGTTGCCGCAGGCCATTGGTGAGTCCGACTTCACCACCGGGGGCGAGCAGGCGCGCATGTGGAAGCTGTTGGGCGAGACCCGTGATATCGGCATCGCCCTGCTGCCGCCGCTGGCGGAGGACACGGCCGACGTGACGGATGCGCAGGTCAAGGCCTGGTACGACGGCCACAAGAATGATTTCAAGCAGCCCGAGCAGGTCTCGCTGGAGTACGTCGAGATCAACGGCGCGACGCTGCCGGTTGCCGCCGTCGCCGATGAGGCCGCCCTGCGCAAGCGTTACGAGGCGGAGAAGTCGCGCTTCATGTCGCTGGAGCAGCGCGTGGTCGCCCATCTCCTGATCGGGGTCGATGCGGGCGCCGATGCGGCCACACAGAAGAAGGCCGAAGAGAAGGCGGCTGCGCTGGCCAAGCAGGCGCGCGAGGGTGCTGATTTCGCCGCGTTGGCGCGCGCGAATTCGGACGACCCGGGGTCGAAGGATGCGGGCGGTGAGCTGCCGCCGTTTGCGAAGGACGGTTCGATGGTGAAGCCGTTCGAAGATGCGGCCTTTGCGATGCAGGCGGGCGAGATCCGCGGTCCCGTGAAGAGCGATTTCGGCTACCACGTACTGCAGTTGAAGCGGGTCGACCCGGGTACCGGTCGCAGCTTCGAGGAGGTACGCGGCGAACTCGCGGCAGAAGAAGCCAATGGCGAGCGGGATCGGGCGTACAACGATCTTGCAGGCCGCGTGGTCAACGAGACGTTGAAGAACCCGACGGCGCTGGCTCCCGCTGCGCAGGCGACCGGCCTCCCGCTGCAGAAGGTGGGGCCGTTCTCCCGCAATGAACCCCAGGGCATCGCGACGGTACCCGCCGTGCTGCGTGCGGCGTTCTCCGACACGCTCGTCCAGGACGGCACCATCAGCGATCCGATCGAGGTCGCGCCAAACCACAGCGTCGTCATCCGCGTGGCCCAGCACACACCCGAGCAGGCGCTGCCCTTGGACAAGGCGCGCGATGCCGTCGTGTTCGCCATCCGCCAGGATCGTCGCGAAAAGGCGGCGCGTGCTGCGGCAGATGCGCTGGTCGCACGCGTGCAGAAGGGTGAGTCGCTCGCCACCATCGCTGCTGCGGATGGGCTGCGTTTCAATGAACTACCGGGCTTGCGTCGCGGCATGCCGATGCCGACGGCCGAAGCCAACGAGGCGATCTTCGCGGCGGGACGACCTGCCGATGGCAAGGTCGTTGCGGGTCAGGTGGCCTTGGGTCAGGGCGCCTATGCCGTCTTCACCATCAACAAGGTCACCGATGGCGTCATCGCGGACATGCCGGCCGAAGAACGCGCGAACATGCAGCAGCAGTTGGTGCAGCTCAATGGCGGCATCGCAACGCAGGCGTACATAGATGCGCTGCGCAAGCGCTTCAAGGTCAAGGTGTTCGAAGAGCGGCTCTGAGCCCTGTTTCGATGGTCGACCGAATCCCGCCGCAAGGCGGGATTTCTTCATGCGTCGCAGGCCGGCGACTACGGCGCCTCTCCCTCCAGTTTCAGCACCATGCCGGGGCGCAGCACGGCATCCGCCTTCAAGCCATTCATCTGGAGCAGTCGCGTGGTGGTGATGCCGTGGCGACGCGCGATCGTCCACGCCGATTCACCACGCGTGACCGTATGCGTACGAGGGATCGTGGCTCCGTCAATGGTCGTTGCCGCCGACGCTTCTGCGTGGGCCGTGGCAGCCGGCGTCTGCGTGACGACATCGTCCAAGTCGGAATTCGTCGGTGCCAGCAGGCGGATCGGTTTCGTGCCCCGGCTGAAGCGACCCGTGAGGGCGGGATTGAGGCGCCTGAGCAGCGTGACGGGTTGCTGTTGCTGTCTGGCCCAGGCTTCCAGAGTCGCATCGCCGGGCAGGACATGTGCGGCCAAGCGTGGCACCGGCCTGTCCATCTGCTTCAGCCAGGCCTCGCGATCATCGGCTTGCTGGAAGATGCAGGCGAGAGCATGCAGCTTCTCCACGTAGGCATAGGTGATGCCGGACAGACCGGGCAACTCCGCTGGCCGCGCATTGCGGGCATTCATGCCGGCACGCCGCATCGACTGCAGCAGGCGGTACTCGCCGGCGTTGTACGCCATCACCGCCAAGCGCCAGTCGCCGCCGAACATGCCATGCAGCGTCTTGAGATAGCGGACAGCAGCCTGGGTGGAATCCACGGGCGACAGCCGGCCGTCGTAGCCCTCACGCATCGGTACGCCGTGGTTGCGCGCGGTGATGCCGATGAACTGCCACAGCCCCGCCGGTCCCTGGGGATTGCGCGCGCCAGGCTTGTAGCCGCTTTCGACGAACGGAATCAACGCGAACTCGGTGGGCAGGTGCGCTTCACGCAACGCGTCGACCACGTAGCCGAACAGCGGCAGTACGTCGTCTTCGCTGCGCGCGAGTTGTCCGGGGGCATGGCTGAAATGCTTCTTCCAGCGCCCGTTGGTCGCCTCGCTGTCGCACTCCGGATCGGCGAGCCCCTCGCGGAAGCGCTGGTAGATTTCCAGGCCGCTGCGCTGGTGGCTTGGGGGAAGGCTGGACGGGTCGACTGCGGGCATTCCCGACACAGGCGGTGATGCTTCCGCCGGGGTCGGGGGATCGGCCGCGACGGCGGTATGCGATGTGCATGCCAAGCCGAGTCCCAGCAGGGCGAGATACAAAGGGGAGCGAAGTTTCATGCGCGGAAGTCGTTCTTCCATTGCCGCAGGGTGGCAAACGTCTCCACCCGATCGACAGGGCTTCGGCCGAGGCGGTGGGACACGGCAGCGCGTACGGCGTCCGCGTCCACCCGCAGGAAAGGATTGGTTGCGATTTCGCTGGCGAGCGTGACGGGCAGGCTGGGGCGGCCAGCATGGCGCATGGTGTGGACCTCCTCGATGCGTTGGCGCAGGGCCGGGTTCAGCGGGTCGACGACTGCGGCGAACGCGCCATTGGCCAACGTGTACTCGTGACCGCAGCAGACCAGTGATGAGGCGGGCAGGGCGGCCAGGCGCTCCAGTGAAGTGAGCATCTGCGCCGGCGTGCCTTCGAACAGGCGCCCGCAGCCGAGGCTGAACAGCGTGTCCCCGCAAAACAGATGCGGCGGACCGTCGGCGCCGCCGCCATGGAAGGCGATGTGGCTGCGCGTATGTCCGGGAACGGACAGTACCGAGAGCTCCCAGTGTTTCACCCGCACGACATCGCCATCGCCGACCCGCTCGGTGGCATCGGGAATGCGATCGTCATCGGGCGCGAACACCGGCAGCGTCGGCCATCGGGCGCGTAGCGCCGCGACGCCTCCGGCATGATCGGCGTGGTGATGGGTGATCAGGACCGCTGCAGGCCACAGGCCGTTGCCGGTGGCGGCCAGGACGGGCGCGGCATCGCCGGGATCGATCACCAGCGCGTCGCCATCGTCGTCCACGAGCGCCCAGATGTAGTTGTCCTCGAAGGCAGGCAAGGCAAGCAGGCGCATCGGGGAAAGGCTCCGGGGCGGGGGACGGACGCCCGGGGGCGGCGTCCTCTACAATCCGAACATGCCTGCGTTCGCGTTTACCCGTCAACCCGATCCCCTGGCGTGGTTCGGGACGGGCCACGGCGGACCGTTGCTGGCGTCGGAACATGCCCGTGTGAGCCAGGCGCTCACCAGCCGGTCGCCGCAGCCCTGGTTGTGGGTGTCGCCGGAAGGCGGCGATCCGTCGCTGGCCACGGGGCCGGCCACGCGCGGGCTCCGGCTGTGGGCCAGTGCCGGATCCGATCGTCTGGCCGGACAGGTCCAGTGTGGACTGCCGCTGCCGCTGCCCACCGAGGCCATGGGCGTGATCGTGCTGCAGCATGTACTGGATGCCGGCGATCCCCAGCCCCTGCTGCAGGAGTGCTCCAGGATTCTCGAACCCGGCGGGCGCCTTTGGCTGTTCGTGCTGAACCCATGGAGTCCTTACCGCCTGCGCTGGCGCGGCGCCGGACTGGTTCCGCGCGCGCTTGACCAGTGGCGCCTGCAACTGGCGGCCGCCGGACTGGTCGTCTCGGAGCACGTCCTTCACTACGGCCCGGTCTGGAAAAGCATTGCCGATGCCCCTGGCCACGGACCGGCGCCGTTCCGGGCGGCCCGCCTGCTGGAAGCGGAAAAGCGTGTGGCCGGCCTCATTCCCCCTGCGCGGGTGTCGCCTGCATGGCGCGCCGCACCTGCAGCCTGACAACTCGACTCAAGAGGACACATGAAGCACGTCAGCATCCATACCGATGGCTCCTGCCTGGGCAATCCCGGGCCAGGAGGCTGGGCGGCGCTCCTGCGCTATGGGGAGAAGGAGCGCGAAGTGGTCGGCGGCGAAGCGCAGACCACCAACAACCGCATGGAGCTGATGGCGGCCATCGCGGCCCTGGAGGTCCTGACGGAAGGCTGCGAGATCACGCTGCATATCGATTCGCAGTACGTCCGGCAAGGCATCACCGAATGGATGCCGGGTTGGGTGCGGCGTGGCTGGAAGACGGCCGGCGGCGACCCGGTGAAGAATCGCGACCTGTGGGAGCGCCTGCACGCGGCCACCGGTCGCCACAAGATCGATTGGAAGTGGGTCAAGGGCCACAACGGCGACCCGGACAATGAACGCGTCGACGTACTGGCGCGCAATGCCGCCGTACGCTTCCGGCACGGGGCCGTGGCGTGAGCCTGCCGTTGACGCCGGGCCAAGTCATCGCGGAAACGCCGCGCCTGCGCTTGCATGCGATGTCGGACCAGGACGATGCCGACGTCGCGCTGATGCTTGCCTTGCTCAACGACGCGGCCTTCATCCGCCACATCGCCGATCGCGGCGTGCGGACCCTGGACCAGGCACGCGACTACCTGCGCAACGGCGCCTTGCGCAGCTATACGCAGCATGGTTTCGGCATGTACGCGATCCAGCGCAAGGATACCGGCGAGCTCATCGGCAACGGTGGTCTGGTCAGCCGCGAAGGACTGGAAGGTCCCGACCTTGGCTATGCGCTGCTGCCTGCGCACGTGGGCCAGGGGTTCGCCCATGAAGCCGCCCATGCCGTCATTGCCGATGCCGCCGGCCGGCTCGGCATCACCTGCCTGCGCGCCATCGTCAACCCCGACAACGCGGCTTCGATAGGCCTGTTGCAGAAACTGGGATTCGAATTCGACAGAATGGTCGTGCTGCCGCATGTCGCGCACGCGCTCGACCTGTTCCACCTGCACCTGACCACGGAAGCCGCCTGATGCGCCAGATCATCCTCGACACCGAAACCACCGGCCTGGAGTGGAAGAAGGGCAACCGCGTCGTCGAGATCGGCTGCGTTGAACTGCTGGAGCGCCGCCCGACCGGGCGTACCTACCACCAGTACATCAATCCGCAGCGCGAGTTCGAGCAAGGCGCGGCGGAAGTCACCGGCCTGAGCCTCGAGTTCCTGTCCGACAAACCCCTGTTCGCGGCGATCGCCGACGAGTTCCTGGCCTTCATCGATGGCGCGGAACTGGTGATCCACAACGCGGCGTTCGACGTCGGGTTCCTGGACTACGAACTCTCGAGGCTGGGCGACCAGTACGGACGCCTGGCCGACCGCGTCACCGTCGAGGATTCGCTGCTGCTGGCGCGTCAACGGTTCCCGGGCCAGCGCAATTCTCTGGATGCGCTGTGCAAGCGGCTGGGCGTGGACAACACGCATCGGCAACTGCATGGCGCCTTGCTCGATGCCCAGCTGCTTTGCGATGTCTACCTGAACCTGACCGCCGGTCAGCGCGAGATCGGCTTCGGTGGGGCGGAAGACGCCGGGCAAGGCGCGTCGGCGACCGTGGTCCATCACTTCGACCCCGCGATCGCCGGCGCCCGCCCGCGCGTCATGGCATCGGCCGATGAGATCGCCGCGCATGAAGCACGGCTCGCGACGTTGCGGAAGAAGGCCGGCGGCCGCTGCCTGTGGGACCCGCCGGTACTCGAGGCCGGTTGACCGGCCCCGCGCGGCTCAGTGGCAGCGCACCAGGATGGCCGTGACGTTGTCGGAGCCACCACCATCCAGCGCGGCGGCGATCAGCGTGTCCACGCATTCCTGCGCGCTGCAGTCGTCGTGCTTCAACGTGGCGGCGATGCTGGGGTCGTCCACTTCCTCGGTCAGTCCGTCGCTGCACAGCAGCAGCTGCATGCCGGGACGCAGTTCGCCGGTCATGGTTTCGACATTGAGGTGGTTGGGGTCGGTGACCCCCAGCGCCTGGGTGACGACATTGCGATGGGGATGCGTGCGTGCCTGTTCGCTGGTCAGGGCGCCCTGGGCGATCAGTTCCTGCACGTAGCTGTGGTCCTGGCTCAGCTGGGCCAACTGGCCTTCGCGCCACAGGTAGGCGCGGCTGTCGCCGACCCAGGCCACTTCGAAGCGGTTGCCCTGGATGCGCGCGGCCACCACGGTGGTGCCCATCGGCAGGGTGTCGTTGCGGCGACGGGAGGTGCGGATGATCTCCTCGTCGGCGATCCGGATCGCCTGTGCCAGCGGCGTGCCGTCGCGGATCTCGCGCACGATGGTCTCGCGCGCCAACGCACTCGCCACTTCGCCGCAGGCATGGCCGCCCATGCCATCGGCGACCAGCCACAGGCCCAGCTCGCTGTCGCCGTAGTACGTGTCTTCGTTCAGCTCGCGACGGAGGCCGACGTGGGAGATGTGGCCGAATTCGATCATGGTGCCCTGGTCTGTGCGGACGGCGTTTTCCTATCCGCTCATACGCAATGATCCGTTCGGACAGGACATCGGACAAGGCTGGCGTGCCCGACCGGCCCAATCTGGGTTCATCCACGTGCAGGGCGAGTGATGCGCAGGAAGGCCGGCAGCATCGTTCGGCTTGTCCCGATGCGGCGCGCCACGTATCATTCACGGCCCCGGGGAAGCCCGGGGCCACCGGAGAGGTGGCAGAGTGGTTGAATGTACCTGACTCGAAATCAGGCATACGTTAATAGCGTATCGAGGGTTCGAATCCCTCCCTCTCCGCCAGTTTCAAGAAAGCCCCCGAAAGGGGGCTTTTGCGTTTCCGGCATGCTGTCGAGCGGGGCTGGCGCGGGGGCAGCGCTAGAATGGTGTTCTTTCGCCCGAGCCCACTATGTCCGAGATCCTCGTCCCCGTGTCCTTCGGTGAGCTGCTGGACAAGATCGCCATCCTGCAGATCAAGTCCGAGCGCATGAGCGATCCGGCCAAGCTGGCCCACGTGCACGACGAGTTGGCTGCGCTGGAGAAGACCTGGATGGCCCACCCGGTCGCGGGTCACGACATCGTCGAACTGCGTGCCCAGCTGAAAGCCGTCAACGAGCGCCTGTGGGTGATCGAGGACGACGTGCGGCTGAAGGAGAAGTCACAGGTGTTCGATGAGGACTTCGTTCGCCTGGCCCGCAGCGTCTACCTCGAGAACGATGAGCGCGCGCGCATCAAGAAGGCGATCAACCTGGCGCTGGGATCCAGCTACGTGGAAGAAAAGTCGTACCTGGACTATCGGGCGGCAGGCACGCCCTGACCTTCGATCAGCCGGCGAGATCGCGGCGTCGCCGCTCGAAGGCGGCGACCGCATCGTCCACGGTGACCAGTTCCATCACGCCGTCGTGTTCGATCTTGGTGCCCCACTTCAGCTCGGTGGCCGGCTTGCCCTTGTAGCGGCGCGCGGCATCGTCGTAACGATCCACGCAGTAGCGCAGCGTGGAATAGGGGCCACTGCGCCGCGGGTTGCTGGCGGCATGCAGGCCGAGGACCGCAGTCCCCATGGCGTTGGCGATGTGCATCGGGCCGGAGTCCGGCGTCATCACCAGGTCGGCGCGCGCCAGCAGGGCCGGCAACTGTTTCAGCGTGTCCTTGCCGACAAGATCGAGTACCGGCGCCTGCAGGGTGGCGATGATGGCGTCCGCGGTGCGGCGCTCGAGTTCGCTGCGCCCGCCACACAGCACCACGCGCCAGCCCTGTACGGCGGCATGGTCGGCGACGGCGGCATAGCGATCGGCGAACCAGTTGCGACGTTCGTGACTGGAACAGGGCGAAATCACCAGCGTCCGTCTCCCGTCCGCAGGCCATTGCGCGGCGGCCCACGCGTGCGCGTCGCCTGGCACGGGCAGGTTCCACACGACCTCGGTCTGCTTCAGCCCCAGCGGTTCGCAGAAGCTGCCCATCGCGTCCAGCACGTGGATGCCCGGTCGATCGGGAATGCGCTCGTTGATCACCAGTCCGTGCAGGTCCTTCGAGCGGCTGCGGTCGTAACCGATCCGTCGCCGTGCCGGGATGAAGGCGGACAGCAGGTTCGCGCGCAGGGCCACCTGCATCTGCAGCAGCGCATCGAAACGACCCGCTGGCAGCTCACCGCGCAGGACACGCATGCCGGCCAATCCGGTCTTCTTGTCGTACGTGTGGAAGGTCACACCCTCCAACCCCTCGAGCAGCTTGACCCCGCCCTTGTCGATCACCCAGTGCAGGTGCAGCTGCGGCCAATGGCGTTGCAACGTGCGCACCAGGGGCACGACGTGCGTCACGTCGCCAAGTGCGGAGAGTCGGAGCAGGCAGAGCGATGAGGGATTCATGGGATAACTATTGTTAGACTCGCTGAATGGTCGGATTTGACGCCACGGAATCCCTGACGCCGTTCCGCGAAGGCAGCGGATATGGCGCGATTCTGTTCGACCGCAAACACCTGCGGCAAGCGGACCCCGACTGGTTCCTGCCGGAGAAGTGGGGCGAACGCGCCCAGCCGGTCGACAGCGGCGGACGGGGCAGTGCCTGGTTCATCGACGCACCCTCCAGCCAGTGCGTGCTGCGCCATTATCGTCGCGGTGGCCTCGCGGCGCGCTTCAGCCAGGACCGCTACCTGTGGCACGGGCCGGACAAGACCCGCAGTTTCGCCGAGTTCCGGTTGACGCGTGCGTTGCTGGCGCGCGGGCTGCCGGTGCCACGCCCGGTGGCGGCCAGCTATGTGCGCGACGGCATGTTCTACCGCGCCTCGATCCTGGTCGAGCGACTGATGGACGTGCGCACGCTGGCGGACATTGCCCAGCACGCCGAGGGCCATGCGCCCTGGGAAAGCACGGGTCGGCTGGTGGCGCGCTTCCATCGTGCCGGCCTGGACCATGCGGACCTCAATGCGCAGAACATCCTGTTCGACGGCGGCGGGCATGGTTGGCTGATCGATTTCGACCGGGGGCGGTTGCGCATTCCGGCCACTGCATGGCGCGAACAGAACCTGGCGCGGCTGAAGCGTTCCCTGCTCAAGCTGCGCGGCCCGCGCAGCGAGGACGAGGTGGGCTACGACTTCGCCCACCTGCGCCGCGCCTACGACCACGCCTGGTCGCGGGGTTACTGAGATGGGCTGGACGCTGCGCTTCCTGGGCGTGGGCAATGCCGGTGCCGTCGAGCTGGGCTCGGCGATGGCGACGCTGGAGCGCCATGGGCAGCCGTGGCTGACGATCGACTGCGGCGGCGAGGGCCTGACGGCCTACCAGTCCCGTTATGACGGCATGCCCGACGCGATCTTCATCACCCACGTGCACCTGGATCATGTTGCAGGCATGGAACGGTTGTTCGTCGCCAGCTATTTCGACGTGGCGCGGCGCGGGAAGGTCCGCCTGTACGTGCCGGCACCGCTGGTGCCGGTTCTGCACCAGCGCATCGCCAGCTATCCGAACGTGCTCGCCGAGGGTGGCGCGAATTTCTGGGACGCGTTCCAGCTGATTCCGGTGGGCGATGCTTTCTGGCATGACGGACAGCGTCTTGAGGTGTTCCCGGTGCGCCACCATTGGCCTGACACCGCGTTCGGCCTGCGCTTGCGTGGCAGTGCCGTGTGGACGGGTGATACTCGGCCGATTCCCGAAATGCTGGCGCGCTACGCAGATGCGGACGAGGTGATCGCCCACGACTGCGCGCTGCATGGCAATCCCTCGCACAGCGGCGTCGACGACCTGGAGCGCGAGTACCCGGCGGCGTTGTTGGCCCGCTGTGTGCTGTACCACTACGCGAGCGAGGAAGACGCCCGCGCCCTGGGCGCACGCGGGCACCGTGTCGCCGTGGCAGGCGAGGGTCTGGCCCTTGCAGACCCGCTTCCGACCGCGCTGCCTTGAACGCCGACCTGCTACCGCGAGACCTGCTGGGTCGTCCCTTGCACGATCTGCGTCTGTCCGTCATCGACGCCTGCAACTTCCGCTGCGGCTACTGCATGCCGGCCAACCGTGTCCCCGAAGATTACGGCACCGATGCGTCGCAACGATTGTCGTTCGACGAGATCGAAACGCTGGTCCGCGCCTTCGTTCGGCTGGGCATGCGCAAGCTGCGATTGACCGGGGGCGAGCCGCTGCTGCGCAAGCGCTTGCCCGACCTTGTGCGTCGCCTGTCGGCTATCCCGGGGCTGGACGACATCGCCCTGACCACGAACGGCATGCTGCTGGCCCATCAGGCGAAGGCTCTGCACGATGCAGGCTTGCGGCGCATCACCGTCAGCCTGGATGCGCTGGATGCGGACATCTTCGCCGACATGTCGGGGCGGCGCGGGAAGGTGGACGATGTGCTCGCCGGCATCGACGCGGCGGCAGCCGCCGGCTTTTCCCGGCTCAAGATCAATGCCGTCGTGCAGCGTGGAGTCAACGAAGACCAGGTGATGTCGCTGGTCGAGCACTTCCGTGGCACGGGCCACGTCGTGCGCTTCATCGAATTCATGGACGTGGGCGACAGCAACGATTGGCGCCTGGACCGGATGGTGCCGTCGGCCGTGCTGCGCGACCGCATCGGCGCGCGCTGGCCGCTGCATCCGCTGCAGGCGGATTACCGGGGCGAGGTGGCGGAGCGGTACGCTTTCGACGACGGCGGCGGCGAAGTCGGTTTCGTCAGTTCGGTCAGTACACCGTTCTGCGGCGACTGCCATCGCGCACGGGTTTCCGCCGACGGCCGGCTGTTCACGTGCCTGTTTGCTTCGGACGGTGCCGACCTGCGTGCGGTGCTGGCGCAAGGAGAGGATGCCCTGGCATCGCACGTGGCCGGCCTGTGGTCGGCGCGCGGCGATCGCTACAGCGAGTTGCGCGGGCGACCTGAAGTGCGGGACCGGCGTCGCGTCGAGATGTATCTTATCGGTGGTTGAACCACGCAGGATCCGCATGCCACGCAACGCCTTGACCCATCTCGATGCCGACGGCCGCCCTGCCATGGTCGATGTCTCCGGCAAGGCGACCACGGCACGCGAGGCGCTCGCCACCTGTCGCGTCCGTTTTCCCGCCGAGGTCGCACGCCAGCTGAAGCACAACGGCCTGCGCAGCGCGAAGGGGGGCATCGTGGATACCGCGATCATCGCCGGCACGATGGCGGTCAAGCGAACACATGAGCTGATCCCGTTCTGTCATCCGCTGCCGATCGACGGTTGTCGTTTGTCGGTGGACTGGGATGGCGAATCCACGCTGCGCATCGACTGCCACGTCCGCACCGTGCACCGCACGGGAGTGGAGATGGAAGCATTGACCGGTGCCACGATCGCTGCGCTCACGGTCTACGACATGTGCAAGGCGCTGTCGCATGCGATCGTGCTGGGTCCGGCCAGGCTGGTCGGCAAACGCGGCGGCAAGCGCGACATGGGGCAGCTGTGATGCCGACGGTGACGCTGCTCTATTTCGCCAGTCTGCGCGAGCGCGCCGGGATCGCCAGCGAAACCATCTCCACAGAGGCTGCGGACTTGGCAGGGGTCTACGACAACGTGCAGGCACGACACGGTTTCACCTGGCCCCGCGCGCACCTGCGCGTGGCCGTGAATGGTGAGTTCGCGCGCTGGGGCGATGCACCCGTGGCCGACAGCGAGATCGCCTTCATTCCGCCCGTGAGCGGGGGCTGAGCGGTGGCCGACTTCGTTCTTTCCGAAACCCCGTTGGACATGACCGCATTGCGCGCACGTGCGCTGGATCCGCGTGCGGGAGGCTATGCCAGCTTCGAGGGCTGGGTACGCGACCATCACGCCGGTCGGTCCGTCGGTGGGCTGGACTACGAGGCCTACGCAGCGCTGGCCGAGCGCGAAGGCGAGCGCATCCTGGAGGAAGCGAAGGCGCGCTTCGACGTGATCGCAGCGTGCTGTGTGCATCGCGTGGGAACGCTGGCCATCGGCGACCTGGCGGTGTGGGTCGGCGTGAGCGCGGCACATCGCGGCGCCGCTTTCGATGCCTGCCGCTACATCATCGACGAAGTGAAGCAGCGCGTGCCCATCTGGAAGCGCGAGCACTACCTTGAAGGCGACGCCGACTGGCTGCATCCGATGGCGGACAGCGCATGAGGTCGCTGAGACTGATCGTGTCCTGCATGGTGCTCACGGGGGTGATGGGCATCGCGCCGCCGGCCGCGCACGCCGCAGAGTTGCTGGTCGGCAACAAATCCGCCGACACGGTATGGCGCCTCTCGTTACACGATGGCCGCCGGATCGGCGAATTCCGCACGGGTGAAGCGCCCCACGAGATCGCGGTGGCGCCGGATGGCCGCCTCGCCGTGGTGACGAACTACGGCGAGGCGAAATCCGGCAGCACGCTCTCGGTGCTGGATCTCGTGGGCGGCACACCGACACGGACCATCGACCTGGGCCAGCATGGCGCGCCGCATGGGCTGCGTTTCCTGCCGGATGGTCGCCGCGTGCTGGTGACGACGGAAGCCTCTGCCAACCTGCTGGTCGTGGAGGTGGCGTCGGGCGAGATCGAACGCGTGATCGATGTTGGAAGCGGTACGGGCCACATGGTGGCGATATCGACGGACGGAAAGGTCGCCTACCTCACCAAGATCCAGTCCGGCACGCTGAGCCGGATCGATCTGCAGGCCGGCACGAAGACCGTGGAGCGCGCGGCAGGCAAGGGTGCAGAGGGGGTGGCGGTCCGTCCAGACGGGTTGGAGGTCTGGGTGACCAATCGCGAGGATGGCACCGTCACTGTCCACGATCCGCGCACGCTTGCGGTCAAGCGTCGCATGAGCAGCAAGGGCTTTCCGATCCGGGTGGTGTTCTCGGCGGACGGCACGCTGGCGTTCGTGACCAATGCGCGCGCCGCGACGCTGGCCGTGTTCAACGCCCGCACCAAGGTGCCGGTGGCGACCGTATCGCTGTCGCGCGACGACATGACCTATCAACCCACGATGCTGGGCAATGCCGCGCTGCCGATCGGGGTGGTGGTCGCGGCTGATCGCCCGCGTGCCTATGTGGCCATCAGTGGCGGCGACCGGATCGCAGTGATCGATACGCAGCGTTGGCAGGTGATCGACTACTGGGTCGCCGGCCGCGAGCCGGATGCGCTGGGCATCGTCGCCAACTAGGGGTTTGCCACTTCAGCGGCAGGCGACAGTGAATAGCCAAAAGCCTGAAAAGGCGGTAGCCCCGCCGGCTGACCTCGGCGCCCGCGTCGATCGATACCGTTGCTGCCTTCCGGCCCTGGCGGGATTTTCGACCTAGCGTCGCGAGGGGCCGACG
>CAMPIO010000003.1 GCA_946886405.1 uncultured Pseudoxanthomonas sp. | reverse complement strand
CAGCGGCAGCGACTCGTGCTTGCCCTGTTCGGCGACAGGAACTGGCGTCGGTTCGGCCGGCGCCGCAGGTTTCTTCATTGCCGGCTTGGCGGCCTTCTTCGCGGGCTTCTGCGGCGACGGCGGAACGGCCGGCGCGGGGATTTCGCTGCGCAGCACTTCGACGTAGATGAACTTGTCGCACGCCTGCACGAAGGCGTCCGGCGTCTTGCGTTCGCCGAACCCGTACACGGTCAGGCCTTCCTCGCGCAGGCGTTGCGCCAGACGCGTGAAGTCGCTGTCGCTGGACACCAGGCACACGCCGTCGAAGCGACGGGTATACATCAGGTCCATCGCATCGATGATCAACGAACTGTCGGTGGCGTTCTTGCCGCTGGTGTAGGCGAACTGCTGCACCGGGTTGATCGAGTGCTTCAGCAGCGCCTGCTTCCATTGCGTCATGCGGGTGCTGGTGAAGTCGCCGTAGATGCGCTTGACGCTGGCGACGCCGTACTTGGCCACTTCGGCGAGCAATCCTTCGATGACGGCGGGCTGCGCGTTGTCGGCATCGATCAGCACGGCGAGCCGCAGCTGTTCGTCGTCGTTCTCGGGCCGGGCGACCGGACGGGATTTCATGCGGGTCGATTCCTGTGCGGGACGAAGCACATTGTGCACCACGTCACTGCATCATGACCGCCGTCACTTGACGCTGCGACGCGTGCCGACGACAGTCCGGAGGCTTCCGTTTCCGGACCCGATCGATGCAACGACGCGACTTCCTCGCCCTGGGCGGACTGACCCTCACCGGATTGGCCTTGCCCGGTACGCGCGTCATCGCCGCCGAAGCCCTGTTGGAGCCCGGCGACGTGGCCAAGAAGAAGCGTCTGGCCGATGCCGCCTTGTCGGCTGCGACCGCAGCAGGCGCCACGTACTGCGACGTGCGCGTCGGCCGCTATCTGCGGCAGTCGCTGATCACGCGCGAGGACAAGGTGCAGAACGTGGTGAACACCGAATCTTCCGGCGTCGGCGTACGCGTGATCGCGCAGGGCGCGTGGGGCTTCGCGGCGACCAACGACCAGACGCAGGACGGCGTGGCGGCGGCAGCGCGGCAAGCAGTCGCCATCGCCCGCGCCAATGCGCGCATCCAGGGCAAGCCGGTGCAGCTGGCGCCGCTTGCCGGTGTCGGCGAGGTGGCATGGAAAACGCCGATCGTGAGGAACGCGATGGCCGTCCCGGTGAAGGAGAAAGTGGACCTGCTGCTCGGCGCCAACGCCACCGCGCTGGCGGCTGGTGCCAGCTTCGCCGCCTCGCGCATGTTCGTGATCAACGAGCAGAAGTATTTCGCCAGCACCGACGGTTCGTACATCGACCAGGACGTGCACCGCATCTGGGTGCCCTTCACCGTTACCGTGGTGGACAAGGTAACGGGCAGGTTCAAGACCCGCGACGGCCTGTCCGCCCCGATGGGCATGGGTTACGAGTACCTGGATGCGAACCCCGCCGACCGGATCGCACTGCCGGGGGGCGTGGTGGCGTACGGCGCGTCCTACGACCTGCGCGAGGACATCGTCGCGGCCGCGAAGCAGGCGCGCGCCAAGCTGGCCGCACCATCGGTGAAACCCGGCAAGTACGACCTGGTACTGGACCCGTCCAACCTGTTCCTCACCATCCACGAGAACGTCGGCCACCCGCTGGAACTGGACCGCGTGCTCGGCTACGAAGCCAACTATGCCGGCACCAGCTTCGCCACGCTGGACAAGCGCGAGCAGCGCTTCCAGTGGGGCAGCCCGATCGTCACCTTTACCGCCGACAAGACCGAACCCCGCAGCCTCGGCGCCGTGGGCTACGACGACGAAGGCGTAAAGACGCGCCGCTGGGACCTGGTGAAGGACGGCGTGCTGGTCAACTACCAGGCCACGCGCGACGAGGTGCATATCCTCGGCGAGGAGGCCTCGCACGGCTGCAGCTACGCCGACTCGTGGAGCAGCGTGCAGTTCCAGCGGATGGCCAATGTCTCGCTGGCGCCGGGCAAGACGCCGTTGACGGTGGCGGACATGGTCAAGGATGTCGAGAACGGCCTCTACATCCACGGCCGCGGCTCGTATTCCATCGACCAACAGCGCTACAACGCGCAATTCGGCGGCCAGCTGTATTTCGAGATCAAGAACGGCCAGGTCACCCGGCAGATCGAGGACGCGGCCTACCAGATCCGTACACCGGAGTTCTGGAACGCCTGCACGGCGATCTGCGATGCACGCGATTTCCGCCTCGGCGGTTCGTTCTTCGACGGCAAGGGCCAGCCCAGCCAGGTGTCGGCGGTCTCGCATGGGTCGGCCACCACGCGCTTCGACGGCATCAACATCATCAACACCGCGCGCAGCCTGGGGTAGGCGCCACGCCTGCAAGCGCGCGCCCGGGCGAACGCGAGTCCCGTTACCCTGTAGGAGCGCCCTCGGGCGCGATGCGTTTCATGCATCCCGGGCAAAAGCATCGCGCCCGCGGGCGCTCCTACAGGGAAAATGGGGGTCCTTCTATGCCTAAAGTCATTTGACGCTGTCTCGGCCCCGGCGCAAGAATCGGGGACGACCCGCGAGGTGGAGATGGCGCGGGACACAGCGTGTCTGTCGCAGTCCCTGCCTGCCCCGCGCAGGCCCAACTGGTGGAGAACAGCCTTGCAACGTCGTGACTTCCTGGCCATGACCGGCCTCAGCCTGGGCGGCCTGATGGTGCCGTCCTTCTTCGGCAAGGCGATCGCCGCCGAGCAACTCCAGTCCACGCTTGATGTCGCCTTCAAGAAGCGCCTGGCCGACGCCGCCCTCGCCGCAGCCAAGCAGGCCGGTGCGACCTACTGCGACGTGCGCATCGGCCGCTACCTGCGCCAGTTCGTGATCACCCGCGAAGACAAGGTGCAGAACGTCGTGAACACCGAGTCCACCGGTGCCGGCATCCGTGTGATCGCCAATGGCGCCTGGGGCTTCGCCGCCACCAACACGCTGACCGCCGAAGGCGTGGCCACTGCCGCACGCCAGGCTGCCGCCATCGCCAAGGCCAACAGCAAGACGCAGACCGCGCCGGTGCAGCTGGCCAAGGCGCCGGGCTTCGGCGAGGTGTCGTGGAAGACGCCGATCAAGAAGAACGCGATGGAGGTGCCGATCAAGGAGAAGGTCGACCTGCTGCTGGGCGTCAACGCCGCCGCGATCAATGCCGGTGCCGATTTCGTCAACTCGATGATGTTCGTGGTCAACGAGCAGAAGTACTTCGCCAGCACCGACGGGTCCTACATCGACCAGGACGTGCACCGCATCTGGGTACCGATGACGGTCACCGCCATCGACAAGGCCAGCGGCAAGTTCCGCACCCGCGACGGCCTGTCCTCGCCGGTCGGCCTGGGCTACGAGTACCTCGATGGCGACGCATCGCAGAAGTACGCCACACCGAATGGCGTCATCAACTACGGCCTGTCGTACGACATGAAGGAAGACGCCATCGCGTCCGCAAAGCAGGCGCGCGCCAAGCTGACCGCGCCGTCGGTGAAGCCCGGCAAGTACGACCTGGTACTGGACCCGACCAACCTGTTCCTCACCATCCACGAGAACGTCGGCCATCCGCTGGAGCTGGACCGCGTGCTCGGCTACGAGGCCAACTACGCCGGCACCAGCTTCGCCACGCTGGACAAGCGCAACGAGGCGTTCCAGTACGGCAGCGGCATCGTCAATCTGTTCGCCGACAAGGTGCAGCCGGGCAGCCTGGGCGCGGTCGGCTACGACGATGAAGGCGTCAAGACCAAGCGCTGGGACCTGGTGAAGGAAGGCAAGCTGGTCGATTACCAGACCATCCGCGACCAGGCCCACATCCTGGGCAAGTCCGAATCCGATGGCTGCTGCTACGCCGACTCGTGGAGCAGCGTGCAGTTCCAGCGCATGGCCAACGTGTCGCTGGCACCGGGCAAGACCAAGCTGTCGGTCGCCGACATGGTCAAGGACGTCGAGGACGGCATCTACATCATCGGCGACGGCTCGTTCTCCATCGACCAGCAGCGCTACAACGCGCAGTTCGGCGGTCAGCTGTTCTACGAGATCAAGAACGGCAAGATCGGCCGGCAGATCGAAGACGTGGCCTACCAGATCCGCACGCCGGAGTTCTGGAATGCCTGCGCCGCGATCTGCGATGAAAGCGACTACCGCATGGGTGGTTCGTTCTTCGACGGCAAGGGCCAGCCCGGCCAGGTGTCCGCGGTATCGCACGGCTCCTCGACCGCGCGATTCAACGGCATGAATGTCATCAACACCGCCCGCAGCCTGGGATGAGACCTGTAGAGCCGAGCTTGCTCGGCTGCGTCAGACGTAGGTCCTGCCACACAACGAAGAGCAGCGGAGCGAGCTCCGCTCCACAAGGAAAAACTCCATGAGCATCCTCACCGAAGCGCAGGCCAAGGCCATCCTGGACAAGGTCATCGCGCTGTCCACCGCCGACGAATGCACCGCGTCCCTCACCGGATCGGTGGACGGCAACATCCGGTTCGCCCTGAACAACGTGTCCACCAGCGGCATTGTCAGCAACACCGACCTGGGCGTGCAGGTCGCGTTCGGCAAGCGGGTCGGCATCGCGACGATCAACGAGTTCGACGACGCCTCGCTGGAGCGCGTGGTCCGCCGTGCCGAAGACCTCGCCCGCCTGGCGCCGGAGAACCCCGAGTTCATGCCGGCCGTCGACAAGCAGACCTACAAGGCCTCGCCCACCTTCAGCGAGTCCACCGCCGCCATCACGCCGGAATTCCGCGCGCAGGTGGCCGCCGATTCGATCGGTCCGTGCAAGGCCGAGAAGCTGATCGCCGCCGGCTTTCTGGAAGATGGCCAGAGCTTCGTCGCCTTCGCCAACAGCAAGGGCAACTTCGGCTACCAGAAGGCCACCGCGTTCAACTACACCTGCACGGTGCGCACGGAAGACGGCCGGGGATCGGGCTGGGTCGGCCGCAACCTGAAGGATGCGAGCGCATTCAAGGCCGACAGCGACATCCGCACCGCGATGCGCAAGGCCAGCGAATCGGCCGAAGCCAAGGCGCTGGAACCGGGCAAGTACACGGTCATCCTGGAACCCGCGGCGGCCGCAGGCCTGATCTCCTTCATGATGAACTTCTTCGACGCGCGCCAGGCCGACGAAGGCCGCAGCTTCCTGTCCAAGAAGGGCGGCGGCAACAAGCTGGGTGAGCAGGTCTACGATCCGCGCGTGAACATCAGCGCCGACCCGTGGCACCCGGGCGCGGAAGTGATGCCCTGGGATGGCGAAGGCCTGCCGCGCGAGAAGATGGCCATCGTCGAGAACGGCAAGGTCGTCAACCTGGAGTATTCGCGCTTCTGGGCGCAGAAGCAGGGCAAGCGCGCGATCGGCTCGCCCGGCAACCTGCTGGTGGCCGGCGGCACCAAGTCCACGGCCGAACTGGTCGCCGGCACGCAGAAGGGCATCCTGGTCACGCGCACGTGGTACATCCGCATGGTGGACCCGCAGACCGTGCTGCTGACCGGCCTGACCCGCGACGGCACGTTCTATATCGAGAACGGGCAGATCAAGCACCCGGTGAAGAACTTCCGCTTCAACGAATCGCCGGTGATCATGCTCAACAACATCGAAGAACTCGGCAAGCCGGTGCGCGTGGCCGGTGACGAATCCAGCTTCGTGATGATGATTCCGCCGATGAAGCTGCGTGACTTCACCTTCACGTCGCTGTCCGACGCGGTGTAAGGGCGAAAAGTGAGTGAGAGGAGTGAGGAGTGAGTAGAGGCAAGACAGGCAGCGTGCGCGCATCGCTCACTTCTCACTCCTCTCCACTCGCTCCTGCGCTATGAACCGCAGCGAATTCCTGCGGCTCATGGCGGGCGGCCTGGCCGGTGCGCTGCTGGGCGGCGCATCGCGAACCGCGCGCGCGGCAGGCACCTACGATTTCCATTTCACCCGCCTGAAGTACGACTCCGGCGACTGGGACGTAGATGCGCGCATGCCGTCCAACCTGATCACCTCGTTGATCGACTACACCAGCCTGCGCGTGGATCCGAAGGAACACGTGCTGGCGCTGTCGGACCCGCGCATGCTGGCGGCGCCGTTCTGCTACCTGGCCGGGCACAAGCTGGTGGACTTCAACCCGGCCGAGAAGCGCAACTTCGAACGGTACGTGCGCAACGGCGGCTTCGTGTTCGTCGACGACTGCAACCACGACATCGACGGCTTGTTCGCCAAGTCGTTCGAGGCACAGATGGCGGCGATCTTCGGCGCGAAGGCGATGAAGAAGCTGCCGAACACGCATGCGATCTATTCCTCCTTCTTCAGATTCGACGGCCCGCCCGCCACCAGCTTCGAACTCAACGGCTGGGGCGACGACCTGGTGCACGAGTACCTGCAGGGCATCGAGATCAACGGCCGCCTCGGCGTGCTCTACAGCAACAAGGACTACGGCTGCGAGTGGGACTACGACTGGCGCAACAAACGCTTCCTCGCCGAAGACAACACGAAGTTCGGCGTCAACCTCGTGATCTACGCGCTGACGACATGATGCCCTCTGCCTGTAGAGCGGAGCTTGCTCCGCTGATCCTCGCGATGCGAACAGAACAGCAGCGGAGCAAGCTCCACTCTACGACCTCCATGGAACCCACATGAACGCCCTCACCGAATCCGACCTCCAGCAGCAGCTCGCGAAACTGGGCGAACTCCGCGCCGCCATCGGCCAGGCCATCGTCGGTCAGCAGGAGGTGGTGGAGCAGTTGCTGATCGGCCTGCTGGCCGGCGGCCACTGCTTGTTGGAGGGTGTGCCCGGCCTTGGCAAGACACTGCTGGTGCGTTCGCTGGGCCAGGCGCTGCACCTGCAGTTCCGCCGCGTGCAGTTCACGCCGGACCTGATGCCCAGCGACATCCTCGGTACCGAACTGCTGGAGGAAGACCATGGCACGGGCCATCGTCATTTCCGTTTCCAGCCCGGCCCGATCTTCACGAACCTGCTGCTCGCCGACGAACTCAACCGTACGCCGCCGAAGACGCAGGCCGCGCTGTTGGAAGCGATGCAGGAACGCACCGTCAGCTACGCCGGCACCACCCATGAACTTCCTTCGCCGTTCTTCGTGCTGGCCACGCAGAATCCGCTGGAGCAGGCGGGCACGTATCCGCTGCCGGAAGCACAGCTGGACCGTTTCCTGCTGCATATCCGCGTGGACTATCCGACCGAGCAGGAGGAACACGACATCCTGGCGCAGACTACAGGCCGCGCGGGTGGCGACGTGCCCCGCGTGATGGAGGGCGAAGCCGTGCTGGCGCTGCAGAAGCATGTGCGCGACGTGCATGTCAGCGACGACCTGCTGCGCTGGATCACGAAACTGGTGCGCGCCAGCCGGCCCGGCGACGGCGTGCCTGAGGAGATCCGCAAGTACGTCCGTTGGGGTGCCGGTCCGCGCGCGGGCCAATCGCTGGTGCTCGCCGCGAAGGCGCGGGCGCTGCTGCACGGTCGGCTCGCGGCGACGCGCGAGGACATCGTCGCGCTGGCGAAGCCGGTGATGCGCCACCGCCTGCTGCTGTCCTTCGCCGCCGAAGCCGAGCAGGTCAGCGCTGACGATGTGATCGCCGCGCTGCTGCGTGGCGTGCCCCTCAACGCCTGAACGACGCTGTGGCACACGACCTGATCCCCGCCGACGTCCGTAGCCGGTTGAAGGACCTGCGGCTGACCGCGCGCCGCGCCATCGGCGCGCAGGGGATCGGCGTGCACCACAGCCGCAGCCGCGGCGCCGGGCTGGAGTTCGCGCAGTACCGCGCCTACGAACCCGGCGACGAAATGCGCCAGATCGACTGGAAACTGTACGCGCGCTCGGATCGCTTCTTCGTGCGCGAAGCCGAGCGCGAGAGTCCGCTGACGGTGTGGATCGTGCTGGATGCGACCGCCTCGATGACGCAGCGCGATGGCGTGCGCGGCACGCGCTTCGATGCCGCGCGCCGGCTGGCCGCCTGCATCGCCGAGCTGGCGCTGCGCCAGGGCGACCGCTTCAGCTTGCTGGTACTGCACGGCGAGGGCGTGCGCCTGGTGTCGCCGGGCAACGGCGCGCGCCAGCGCGACCAGTTGCTGCTGGCCCTGCATGGATTGACGGCCGGCGGTACGTTCCCCGCCGCCGGGAAACTGTCGCCGGTATGGGAACGCATCGGTGCCGGCGACCTGGTGATGACGCTGAGCGATGGGTTCGACGACGCGATGATCGCGCTGATCGAACGACTTGCCGCCGCGCGCCGTGAGGTGCTGGCGATCCAGTTGCTGACCGCCGAAGAGCGCGACTTCCCGTTCACCGGTGGTCACCGCTTCCGCGATCCGGAAACCGGAGAGGAGCTGCTGGGCAATGCCATTGCCTTGCGCAACGACTACCTGCAGCGCTTCGCCGAAGCGCAGCGCCTGCTCGATGTGCGGCTGGATGCCAGCGGCATCCGCCATGCGCGCTATTACACCGACCAGCCACTGGACCTGCCGCTGCGACGCCTGTTCGGCGCGCGCGACGCGGCGGAGTACGCATGAACCTGGCGCTGTTGCTGCCCGTAGGACTGGCCGCGCTCGCGGCGTTGCTGCTGCCGTTGCTGCTGCACTTGGCGCGCCGGCACGAGCAGACGCCGACCGACTTCGCCGCGCTGCGCTGGCTGCGGCAGAAGCCCAAGCCGCGTCATCGTATCCGCTTCGATGAATGGCCACTGCTGCTGGTCCGTCTGGTGCTGCTCGCCCTGCTCGCGCTATGGCTGGCGCGGCCGGTGCTGTCGGGCATGGACGACACGCGTCCGTGGATCGTCGCACTTCCCGGCGTCGATGCCGCGACCGTACGCAAGCAGGCGAGTGACACGGACGCGCGACTGCACTGGTTGGCGGCTGGCTTCCCTTCATTTGACGACGCCGTGCCCGCAGGAACACCCGCCGTCGGCAGCCTGCTGCGCCAGCTGGATGCCGAACTGCCGGCAGGTGCGCCACTGACCGTGGTGGTGCCGGCGACGCTGCAGGGCGCAGATGCCGAGCGTCCGATGCTGTCGCGCGCGGTAACGTGGACCGTTGTCGAGGGCGCGATGCCGGCAGCAGCGGCCTCCGCGCTACCGCCGCCGTCGCTGGTCGTGCGTCACGCGGCGGGCAACGACACGGGATTGCGTTACCTGAGTGCCGCCGCGCGTGCCTGGCAGCCGAACGCCGACGCGCCATCGCCGTTGCAGGTCGGCACGCAGGATGAAGCACTGCCGGCGCTCACGCATCCGCTGGTGTGGCTGGTCCCGGGCCCGGTGCCTGCCCCGGTCATGCAGTGGATCGACTCCGGCGGCACCGCGCTGCTGGCGAACGGCAGCACGCTCGACGGATTCGCTGCGGACGCGACACCGTGGCGCGATGCCGATGGCGGCGCGCTGGTCGAAGCCGCATCGCGCGGCAAGGGACGGGTACTGCGCTTCACCCGGCCGCTGCGGCCTGACGCGATGCCGGCCTTGGTCGACCCCGACTTCCCGCAATCGCTGCGCGCGTTGTTCGATGCCCCCGTTGCGGCACCCGGTCGCGTGCTGGCGGCCGATTACGCGCCGGTCAACGGCGGCGCGACCTATCCGGTTGCGCCACGCGACCTGCAACCGTGGCTCGCGCTGTTGATCGCGCTGCTGGTGCTGGTGGAACGCTGGATGGCGACACGTCGCACACGGGGCGTGGCGCCATGACGCTGTCGGCAACCGATCGTCTCGCCCAGGTGCGCCGGCATGCGCTGCTCGGCCAGCTGCTGTTGGGTGCCGCGATCCCGGTCGCCATCGGCGGCGTGCTGTGGCGCGTGACATCGCCCCGCATCGCGATCACCGTCGCTCTCCTCGGCATTGCACTGCTCGCGTTCCTCGCCTGGCGGCGCACGCGCACATTCGACACCGCCTGGCTGATACGGCAACTGGATACCCGCCGCACCGATCTCGACGACAGCACCGACCTGCTGCTGGCACCGCCTGCCACGCTGACCCCGTTGCAGCAATTGCAACAGGCCCGCGTGCGGGAGCGCCTGCGCACGCAACCCGCACCGGACCTGCGTGCGCCGTGGCCATGGCCACGCATCGTCGCGTTGTGGCTCGCGGCGGTGGTCGCGATCGTGCTCGCATTGCTGTGGCCGCCACGTGGCGGCGACGCGAACACGCTCGCCCCCTCGGACGAAGTCGCGCCCTCCGTACCGGGCATTCCGCACCTCGTCGCGCAACGCCTGCAGGTCGCGCCTCCCGCCTACACCGGCGTGGCGGCGCATACCGAAGCGACGCTCGACGCGAAAGCGCCCGTCGGCTCCCGGCTGACGTGGACACTGCGCTTCGAGCCACAACCGTCGGCCGCGGCGCTGGTGTTCCATGACGGCCAGCGGATCGCGATGGTCCGCGATGCCGACACGTGGCGCGCGACGCACGTACTGGCGAAGTCGACGCTGTATCGCGTGGTTGCCGCCGGCACCGAGGGCCAGCCGCCGACCAAACTGCGCCGGCTGGACGCGATCCCCGACCGCGCGCCGGAAGTGAAGGTACTGGCGCCGGACCGCGGGCTCAGCCTGGTGACGGTCGGGCAAACCCGATGGCCGCTTTCTTTCGAGGCGCGCGACGATTACGGCGTCGCGCCAACGGCCACGCTGAAGCTGACGCTGGCGCAGGGCAGCGGCGAGAACATCGCGTTCAAGGAACAGGTGATGACGCTGCACGGCGCGGGTCCGGCGACGGCGCGCCGCTTCACCGCTTCGCTGGACCTGAAGGCGTTGGGCATGGCGGTGGGCGATGACCTGATCGCGCAGCTCACCGTGCAGGACACGCGTTCGCCTTCACCGCAGCGCGCGCAGAGTCCCGGCCTGATCCTGCGCTGGCCCGCGGACCTGGGCCAGGAAAGCACCGGGCTGGAAGGGCTGGTGAAGAAAGTGATGCCGGCGTACTTCCGCAGCCAGCGCCAGATCATCATCGACGCGGAAGCGCTGCAGAAGCAGAAGCGCAGCCTGGCGGCGGATACGTTCGTGACGCGCTCCGACGCGATCGGCGTGGACCAGCGCATCCTGCGCCTGCGCTACGGTCAGTTCCTTGGCGAGGAAGCCGAAGGCGAACCGCAGCCTCCGCCCACCAACGATGCCGACGACGATCATGCGGAAGGCGACGGCCATGACCATGCCGGCGAAACCGCGCAGGTCGACGACGGCCATGGCCACGGACAGGCGACGTCGGCCACCGTCGCCGCCTTCGGCCGCGAAGGCGACGTACTGGAAGCCTATGGCCACACGCACGACCATGCCGAAGCCGCCACGCTGCTCGACCCGGAGACCCGCGCCACGCTGAAGAAGGCGCTGGACCAGATGTGGCAGTCGGAGCTGCACCTGCGCCAGGGCCATCCGGACCAGGCGCTGCCGTTCGCGTACAAGGCGCTGGAATACATCAAGCAGGTGCAGCAGGCCACGCGCATCTACCTGGCGCGGGTGGGGCCGGAACTGCCGCCGATCGACGAGACGCGCCGGCTGGGTGGCGACCGCACCGGCATCGCGGCGCGTGCGCTCGGCGCGCTCGCACGTCCGCACAACGACGATGCCCCGGCGCCGGCCAGCGTGTGGACGTCGCTGGCGAACGACGAGGTGCCGGCCGACGTGGCCGACCTCGACGCGCTGCAGGCATGGCTGCGTGTCAACGAAGCGCGCGTGCCCGATGCACTCGACCTGTTCGCCGCCATCGACGAGGTGCGCGGCGATCCCGCGTGCGCGCCGTGCCGACAGCGCCTGCGTGCGCTGCTGTGGTCGGCCTCGTCGCAGCCCCCCGCGCAGGTGCCGCGACGCGGCGCGGTGGACGAGGCCGGTCGCCGTTACCTGGATGCCCTGCGGCAGGAGCCGGCGCGATGACTCTGGCCGCCTCCCTTCCACTGCTGCTCGCCGTGCTGCTCGCGCTCGCCGTGGCGATGGCATGGCTGCGCCTGGCGCTGTGGCGTCGTGGCGCGCCGCATGATCGGCGGGGATCGCCCGCACGGTTCGCCTTGCTGTGCCTGCTGCAGCCGGTGGTCGCGCTGCTGCTCTATTGCACCCTGCTGCCACCACGGCAGCACACGACCGCCGGCACGCTGGTGGTGATGACCGCGCAGGCGGATCGCGTCGCCCTGCCCGCATCGCTGGACGGCCAGCCGCGCATCGCGTTGCCGGAAGCGCCGGCCGGTCTCGACGCCGAACGCGTTCCCGACCTCGGCACCGCGCTGCGCCGTCATCCGGACGTGCGTGCGCTGCACATCGTCGGTGCCGGCTTGGAAGCACGCGATCGCGATGCCGTCGATGATCGCGCGCTCGCGTTCTCCGCCGCGCCGCTGCCGCGCGGCATCGTGCAACTCTCCCCGGTCGCACCCGTGGCGACGGGCGCCAGCGTCATCGCCAGCGGCCGCGTGCAGGGCATTCCGCAGGCGACGGTGGTCCTGCGCGATCCGGCCGGCCAGCGCATCGACGCGACGACGGTCGATGCGCAGGGCGGCTTCCGCCTCGCCGGACTGAGCCGTCTGCCGGGCCCGGCGGCGTTCCGCATCGAGGTGCTGGATGCGAAGCGGGACATCGTCGATGCCGCGACCGTGCCGGTATGGACGCAGCCGGCGGCTGCGCCGCGCGTGTGGGCGCTGGCCGGCGCGCCGAATGCGGAATGGAAGTACCTGCGTCGCTGGGCGACCGATGCCGGGGTGCCGCTGCACCTGCAGATCAGTCTTGGCGGTGGCCTGCAGCTGGGCGATGCGCCTCTGCCGATGACGGCCGAGACGCTGCGGCGCTTCGACCTGGTGCTGGTGGATGCGCGCAGCGCCGCCGCGCTCGGCGACGGCCAGCGCGCGGCGCTTACGGCGGCGATCCGCGACGGCCTGGGCGTGCTGGTACGTGCCGATGGCGCGCTGGCGCCGGGCGTGCAGCGCATGCTCGGCCTGGCGCTGACCGGCAGCGATGACGCGGAGTTCAAGCTGCCGCGTCCTGCGCCCGATGACGACGCCTGGCGCGCGCGCCGCGGCGCCGGCACGGCGGATGCGCCGGTCGACGCCGATGCAGTGCCGGCGGGACTGCCGACATTGACGCGGCAGGCGTTGCGCACGACATCGCCGGATGCGATCCCGCTGCTGCGCGCGGCCGACGGCACGGTGGTCGCGTGGTGGCGCGCGGAAGGGCGCGGCCGCCTCGGCGCATGGACGCCGACCGACACCTACACGCTGGCGCTGACCGGTCACGCGGATGCGCATGCCGTGCTGTGGGCGCAGGCGCTGGGTACGCTCGCGCGGACGGGCACGGAGAGGACACTGGCAACGCCGGACGATGCGCGCAGTGCGCAGCGTGTGACGCTGTGCGGCCTCGCCGCCGGGGCGCAGGTCACCGCGCCGGATGGCACTGTCACCCGGCTGCAGCGCGACCCGGCCACCGGCCTGGCCGGCTGCGGCGGTTTCTGGCCGCGCATGGCCGGCTGGCACCGGCTGGCGATGGGCGATGCGAGCGCGCCTTTCTTCGTCCGCGCCCGGGACGACGCACCGCACCTGCACGCCATGGCGGTGCACGAACAGACGCAGCCGTTGGTGTCGCCATCCCGTTCCGGCACTGCGGCCTCGTCGACAACGGAAGGCCCCCGCGGGTCGGCGTGGCCCTGGTTCCTCGGCTGGCTGTTCGCCGCCGGCCTGCTGTGGTGGCTGGAGCGGCGGCGGCGCGTGGCGGCCTGAGCAGGTCCGGGTTTACGGTGCGTTCGCGGGGGGACTGTCGAACCACATGCCTTGCGATGGTGGGGCAGATCAGGGCGGTCCTGCTGTGCCGTGGAGAGCGTGGTTCGACACGCTCACCACGAACGATGTCGACGCGGCCACGTCTGCTCGGCTGCACCGTTCGGCCCTCAATTAACGACTCTCGAATGTCCGCTGCGTAATCTCTGCTTCAGACCCTTCTTCCGGAGCTCCGCATGATCCGAACGGCGATTCCCGCCCTGTTGCTGTCCCTCTCGCTGGCCGCGTGCTCCGCACCCGATACCGACGAGCAGACCGCCGCTGCCGCACAGTCGCAGGCCGCCGCCAGCGAAGCCGCCACGCCCCCGCCTGCGGAACCGGCACCGACCGAGCTCGCCGGCACCTGCGACGACACCCAGGCGCAATGGATCATCGGCAAGGCCGCAAGCGAGAAGGACATCGAGCAGGCGAAGACGGACAGCAAGTCGGAATCCGTGCGCGCACTGAAGCCCGGCGACGCCGCGACGATGGACTTCAACCCGAACCGCCTGAACATCATCCTCGACGACAAGGGCGCGGCGACGTCGGTCAACTGCGGCTGACGTCGCACGCATTGCCAGACAAACCTACGCCGTCCGTCTTTCGCGGACGGCGTTTCTTTTACGCCCCGGCTTACGCCTCACCTGGCCAGACCGTGTTCCGTCCTGCCGTGTAATTCGCCAACGGATGTGGCGCCTGGTCCTTCGTGCGAAGGCCCGATCCCGTTCTGCGCGAGCAGGCGCTCCTGGCCATTCTTCAACCAGGCTTCGGCTTCCGGCGAAGCATGCAGGCTCTGCATCGCAGCGCGGCAAGCATCTGCATCACCCCTCGACGCCGCTTCGAGCATGCGCGCCAGTGCCTCGCGGCCGCTTCCGGCCAACAGCGCATGGCCAGTCGCCGGAAACGTTGCTTCCTGCGTCGGCTGCCGTGCTTCATGGCTCGCCAACGGAGGCTCGGGAGGCAACGCACGCTCGCCGAAGATGGGCAGCGGTTGCCGTTCACCCTGCTCCTGCCGGCGCACCGCTTCCTCGAACACCCCCACGATGCGGCTCATGTCATGTCGATCCAGCGCATCCACGCCGTGCTGACTGCCATGTGCGATCGGGCCGACCAGATTGGCCAACCGCCCAAGACCGCTGGCCTTGAAGGCCTGGCCGGCCAGCGGCGTTTCGTTGATGCCTCCGCCGACCAGGCCGGCGACATAGCGCATGTGTGATCCGAAACCTTCTCGCCCCTCCAGGCTGGATATCGACTGCGCTTCGCCGATATGGGGGCCGGTCTTGTGCGACACCACGCTGTTGTTGACGGTGTAGTTGAGGAAGCCGCCATCGAACGCATCCGCCCGGAAGTCCGGAGCCTGCATCGGCGTCATCCGGTGCTCGCCAAGCCACTGCCGATACCCGTCCGACGCCACGATATTCGCGGCCCCGGGCGCGTCAAACGTGCGTCCACCCCACCCGAAGGTATGGCTGAGTACCTGCGCGTGCGCACCGCCTGCCGAGTGGCCGGTCACCTCGATCCGGTAGCCCTGGCGGCCATAGGTGTCCTGCACGCCCTTGGCGAAGTCGAGCGCCTGCCGGAACTGCGGATCCCAGGCATCGCCGGGCAGCAACGCCTCCTGCACCCGGGCCATCTGCGCCCGCGTGCGATCAGTGGCCGGCGCCGGCGCTCCCATCAGGTCGGGCAGCTCGCCATCGCGGGCCACGGCGATGTTCGGGCCCTTCCAGTCCAGCGGATCGTCGCTGCCGCGGACGGCGATGACGATGCGCTTTTCGGCGTGATTGGCGAATGCGTGGATGACGAGGCCAGTCGTGGCGTTGTGGTCTTCGTACGACACGCGCTCCCACCTCGCTTCTCCGAGGTCTTCCGCGAGAAGGTGTGGCCAATCTGGATTGACCTGCGGGTTTCGGTTGTGGATCTCGTCCTGATCCAGATAGCTGACTCGACTGAAGCGGGCCAGCTTGAGCTCTTTCTCATAATCCACACCACGTGACCACTCGGCAGGCGGATCCGGAATCGTGTGTCCGTTCATTCTCGACGTCCTTGTTGGTGTATGGGATCTAGTCTTGGCGTTGGTCATGATCCAGGTCGTACAGATCGATCCGGACACGGCGGGTACTCTTCTGCAGCAGATGCGTGGTCTTGTACTCGGGAAACTCGTTGCAGATGAATACCGTGCTCCGGGGCGCGCGCTGCACTGGCTTGACACGCTTGCACCGTACTTCCACGGGAATGGTGTCATCGGAGTTGGAAAGGCGCCTGCTGCGTTCCTCCGAGCACCGTGGATTGCCAAGCTGGCAGCGCGGCGCGTTGTCGTCCCGATCACGCGCATCGCCGACCACGAGTCGCATGCCCTCCATGAATGTGTCACCCGCGCGTGCGTCCAATGGCTCCACCATGATCATCGCGTTGCCCCTGACGTTCCATCCGCATCGCCCGGGCAGGTAGCGGTCCACCACCAGGTCGGCTTCCCACGTATCTCCCTTGCGGACTGGGTAGATGTCATAGGCGAACGTCTTCCCGCCACCTCCTTCCCAGAAGCCCGCGTGGTTCCAGCAATCACCTTCGGGGTTGGTGGCAACGAAAGCGACGCGGAAACGGAAGTCGAGCGTCTCCGGCGCGCGGCCATACAACCGGACGACATGGCCCGGCTTCGGATTCAGGAGCGGATCGGACGGCTCCACCTTCGACGGCGTCACGATGCGGCCTACGGGTCCTGCCGTCTGGCAGGCCGCCAGCACAGGCAACAAGAACAGGGGCAGCGCCGCGGCCCTGACCGCGGCACCTCGACCCTGCGTGCGTGCGGACATGTTCAACCTCCTTGTCGGGTGCAGGCCGGGCAGTCCGGCCGCGCATGAGACGTCTTACCGTATCTGCATTGGCGCCTGTGTGAATACGGGCGCAGCGATTCCTTCCCTTCTGCTTTCCTCGTCGTAGCGAAGCTAGCGCGGACATCCCTGACAGCCACCGATGCTGCAGCGGTGAGCGTCGTACACCGGGGCCGGAAAGCGCATCGACGTCACCCACAAAAAGTTGCCGTTGCAACCAACAAGTGGCGCTCAAAAGGTGTTGTTGCGGCGTCGCAACATCTATGGTCTAGTCGGATTTCCGGTGACATTTCGAAGTGCCGCTGCGCGGGCAGGGCACGGTGTCGCCGTCACTCCGGTTTGAGGCAACACATGGCCCCTCGCAATCGTCAAGGCGGCTTTGACCAGGGTCTCTACGACCCCAACGATGAACGCGACGCCTGTGGCTTCGGCATGATCGCGCAGCTCGACGACCAGCCCTCGCGCGCGCTCGTCGATACCGCCATTGCCGCGCTCTCGCGCATGACCCATCGCGGCGGTGTCGCCGCCGATGGGTTGACCGGCGACGGCTGTGGTCTGCTGATCCGAAAGCCTGACGTGTTCCTCCGTGCGCTCGCCACCGAGGCGAACATCGCGCTGGGCGCGCGCTTCGCGTCCGGTCTGGTGTTCCTGCCGCACGACGACGCGCAGGCCGCGCAGTGCCGCGCGACGCTGGAAGCCGAACTGTTCCGCGCCGGCGTCGCCGTGAAGGGCTGGCGCGTGCCACCGACCGACGACACCGTCTGCGGCCAGCTCGCGAAGGACACGCTGCCGCGCATCGAACAACTCTTCGTCGAGGCCGACGAAGGCCAGAAGGACGAAGCCTTCGCGCTGGCGCTGTTCCTCGCGCGCCGCCGTACCGAGCAGCAGCTGCGCACGGTGGTCCCTGATTTCTACGTGGTCACGCTGTCGCCGCACGCGATCGGCTACAAGGGCATGGTGTTGCCGGACAAGCTGGCGACGTTCTTTCCCGACCTCCAGCGCGCGGAACTGGCCAGCAGTGCGGTGGTCTTCCACCAGCGCTTCTCGACCAACACGCTGCCGCGCTGGCCGCTGGCGCACCCGTTCCGCCTGCTCGCGCACAATGGCGAGATCAACACCATCGAGGGCAACCGCCGCTGGGCGCAGGCGCGCAGCAAGGTGTGGAAGACACCGTGGTTCGACATCGGCGAGTTCGACCCGGTCATCTCGATGCACGGCTCCGACTCGCAGAGCCTGGACAACATGCTGGAACTGCTGGTCGCCGGCGGCATGGAGCTGATCCAGGCGCTGCGCATCCTGGTGCCGCCGGCCACGCAGTCGCTGGAGTTCAAGGACGCCGACCTCGCCGCGTTCTACGAGTTCTACGGCCTCAACACCGAACCCTGGGACGGCCCGGCCGGCATCGTGTCGATGGATGCGCGCTACGCCGCGTGCACGCTGGACCGCAACGGCCTGCGCCCCGCGCGCTGGATGCTGACCAGCGACCGTCACTTCATCGTCGCCAGCGAAGCCGGCGTGTGGGAAGTGCCGGCCGAGCGCGTCACCCGCAAGGGCAAGCTGGGTCCTGGCGAGATGATGGCCATCGACCTGCGTCGCGGCGACCTGCTCGACAGCGAAGCGGTGGACCGCATCAACCGCGGACGCGCACCGTACAAGCAGTGGCTGCAGCAGGGCGTCACCTACCTGCAGACCGAGCTGATCGATCCGTCGCTGGTCGAGGAACCGTTCGACGAGCGCACGCTGCGCGGCTACCACAAGCTGTTCCAGCTGACGTCCGAGGAAGTGGAAGGTGTACTGCGCCCACTCGCGGAAACCGAGCAGGAAGCCACCGGCTCGATGGGCGACGACACGCCGATGGCCGTGCTGAGCCGGCAGACGCGTCCTCTGTACGACTACTTCCGCCAGGCGTTCGCGCAGGTCACCAACCCGCCCATCGATCCGCTGCGCGAAGACTGCGTGATGTCGCTGACCACCCAGCTGGGCCGGGAGACCAACATCTTCCACGCCGGCCCGGAGACGGTGAACCACGTCATCCTCAATTCGCCGGTGCTGAGCCAGCGCAAGCTGCGGCAGTTGCTGAAGATGCCGCAGTACGTCGAGAAGAACCGCCTGATCGACCTGTCGTACGCGCCCGAGGAAGGCCTGAAGGCCGGACTGGAACGGATCTGCCGCGAGGCCGAACAGGCTGCGCGCGACGGCGACGTCATGTTGCTGCTGTCGGACCGCTACCCGCAGCCGGGCCGGCCGATGGCGCATGCGCTGCTCGCCACCGGCGCGGTGCACCACCACCTGTGCCGCGTGGGCCTGCGCTGCGATGCCAACCTGATCGTCGAGACCGGCACTGCGCGCGATCCGCATCACATGGCCTGCCTGATCGGCGTCGGCGCCACGGCGGTGTATCCGTACCTCGCCTACCAGACGCTGTTCGACCTGGGCCGGCGCGGCATCCTGCAGATCAAGAAGGGCGGTGAGCAGGCGCAGATCGGCCGCAGCTACCGCAAGGGCATCTACAAGGGCCTGTCGAAGATCATTTCGAAGATGGGCATCTGCACGATCAGCAGCTATCGCGGCGCGCAGCTGTTCGAGATCGTCGGCCTGGATCCGGACGTGGTCGACCTGTGCTTCGCCGAGACGCCCTCGCGAATCGGCGGCGTGGGTTTCGAACGCCTCGACCTGGAGGCGCGCCAGCTCGATGCACGCGCCTGGAACGACCGCGAATCGCCCGAGGTCGGCGGCCTGCTGAAATACGTGCACGGCGGCGAGTACCACATGTACAACCCGGACGTGGTGATGACGTTGCAGCGCGCGACGCGCACCGGCGACACCCGCGACTGGCAGGCCTACGCCGACGTGGTGAACTCGCGACCGCCGTCCGCGCTGCGCGACCTGTTGCAGCTGAAGAAGGCCGAGGTGCCGACGCCGATCGATGAGGTGGCCGATGCCACCGATCTGCTGCGCCGCTTCGACACCGCAGCGATCTCGCTCGGCGCGTTGTCGCCGGAAGCGCACGAGGCGCTGGCCATCGCGATGAACCGCCTCGGCGGCCGTAGCAACTCCGGTGAAGGCGGCGAAGACCCCGCACGTTACGGCACCGAAAAGCGCAGCAAGATCAAACAGGTCGCGTCCGGCCGCTTTGGTGTCACGCCCGAATATCTTGTGAATGCGGAAGTGCTGCAGATCAAGGTCGCGCAGGGCGCCAAGCCCGGCGAAGGCGGCCAGTTGCCGGGACACAAGGTCAACGACCTGATCGCGCGCCTTCGCTACGCGAAGCCCGGCATCGGTCTTATCTCGCCGCCGCCGCACCACGACATCTATTCGATCGAAGACCTCGCCCAGCTGATCTACGACCTCAAGCAGATCAATCCGGCCGCGCTGGTCTCGGTGAAGCTGGTCAGCCATGCGGGCGTCGGCACGATCGCCGCCGGCGTGGTGAAGGCGGGCGCGGACCTGATCACCATCTCCGGCCACGACGGCGGCACCGGCGCCAGCCCGGTGAGCTCGATCCGCTATGCCGGCGTGCCGTGGGAACTCGGCGTCGCCGAGGCACACCACGCGCTGGTGGTGAACCAGCTGCGCGACCGCACCGTGCTGCAGACCGACGGCGGCCTGAAGACCGGGCTGGACGTGGTCAAGGCCGCGCTGCTCGGCGCCGACAGCTTCGGCTTCGGCACCGGCCCGATGATCGTGCTGGGCTGCAAGTACCTGCGCATCTGCCACCTCAACAACTGCGCTACCGGCGTGGCCACGCAGGATGAGCGCCTGCGCACGCAGTACTTCACCGGCCTGCCCGAGCGCGTGGAGAACTTCTTCCGCCTGTTGAGCGAGGAAGTGCGGCAGTGGCTGTCGTACCTGGGCGCGCGTTCGCTCGACCAGATCATCGGCCGCACCGACCTGTTGCAACAGCTGGACGTGTCGCCACGCGAAGGCGTGAACGTCGATCTGTCACGGCTGCTGAAGGGCGCGCAGTTCGACAGCAGCAGCTGCGCCGCACAACGCCTGTACGAATCGCCGGACAGCCTGGCCACGCAGCTCGACGGCCTGCTCGGCGAGCCGATCCGCAAGAAGAGCGGCGGCGATCATCGCTTCCTCATCCACAACACCGACCGCAGCATCGGCACCCGCCTGTCCGGCACCATCGCGCGCCAGCACGGCAACCAGGGCATGGCCGACGCCCCGCTCAACCTGCGCTTCCGCGGCACCGCCGGGCAGAGCTTCGGCGCTTTCAACGCCGGCGGCCTGCAGATGGAGCTCGAAGGCGAAGCCAACGACTACGTCGGCAAGGGCATGGCCGGCGGCCGGCTGGTGGTGCGTCCCCCGCGCGGTGCGCGCTTCGAGGCGCGCAACACGCCGATCATCGGCAACACCTGCCTGTATGGCGCGACGGGCGGTGAGCTGTTCGCCGCCGGCCGTGCGGGCGAGCGTTTCGGTGTGCGCAACTCCGGCGCGCTGGCGGTGATCGAAGGCGCCGGCGACCACTGCTGCGAATACATGACCGACGGCATCGTGCTGGTACTGGGCAGGGTGGGCCTGAACTTCGGTGCCGGCTTCACCGGCGGCCTGGCCTACGTGCTCGACCTGGACCGCGATTTCGTCGACCGCTACAACCACGAGTTGATCGACATCCACCGCATCAGCCCGGAAGGCTTCGAAAGCCACCGTCAGCACCTGCACACCCTGGTCAGTCGTCACCGCGAACTGACCGGCAGCATCTGGGCGCAGCAGATCCTCGACGAGTTCCGCGACTACGTGGGCAAGTTCTGGCTGGTGAAGCCAAAGGCGGCGAGTATCGATTCGCTGACCGAGACCTTGAGGCGGGCGGCGTGATGGGCCCCGGGCCGTCATTCCGGCGAAAGCCGGAATCCATGTTGCTGTTGCATGTGACGGCGGCAGATAGAAGCAAGATGGATCCCAGCTTGCGCTGGGATGACGACGGGTATATCGCGATGAAGAGCAGCACCCCATGAGCAAGAAGCAGGTATTCCAGTTCCTCGACCTGCCACGGACCATGCCGCAGCGCATTCCGCTGGAACTGCGCACGGGTGGCGACTGGGGCGAGCTGTACGGCAAGTTCGGCAAGGAGGAAGCGCAGTACCAGGCCGGTCGCTGCCTCGACTGCGGCAATCCCTACTGCAGCTGGAAGTGCCCGGTGCACAACGCCATCCCGCAGTGGCTGCAGCTGGTGCAGGAGAACCGCATCGAGGAAGCGGCCGCCCTGTGCCATTCCACCAACCCGCTGCCGGAGGTCTGTGGCCGTGTGTGCCCGCAGGACCGCCTGTGCGAAGGCAGCTGCACGCTGGAGGAGTTCGGCGCGGTCACCATCGGTGCGGTGGAGAAGTACATCGTCGACACGGCGTTGGCCAACGGCTGGCGCCCGGATCTGAGCGACGTGCAGCCGACCGGCAAGCGCGTCGCGGTGATCGGCGCGGGGCCGGCCGGGCTCGGTTGCGCCGACCGCCTGGCGCGCGCCGGCATCCAGGCGGTGGTCTATGACCGCTACGAACAGATCGGCGGCCTGCTGCAGTTCGGCATCCCCAGCTTCAAGCTCGACAAGAGCGTGATCGCGAAACGCCGCGAGGTGCTGGAAGGCATGGGCGTGGAATTCCGCCTGGGTGTCGAGATCGGACGCGACGTGACACTCGCGCAATTGCTGGAAGAGTACGACGCCGTGTTCCTCGGCACGGGCGCCTATCGCTACACCGACGGCGGCCTGCCCGGCCAGGACCTCGACGGCGTGCTGCCGGCCCTGCCCTTCCTGGTGCAGAACGGACGCATCGTCAGTGGCAGCGATCCATGGGGCCGTGCGATCGCCGGCTGGGAAGACAAGCTGCAGGTGCCCGATCTGCAGGGCAAGCGCGTGGTCGTGCTCGGTGGCGGCGATACCGGCATGGACTGCGTGCGCAGTGCGATCCGCCTCGGCGCCGCGAAGGTCACCTGCGCCTACCGTCGCGACGAAGCCAACATGCCCGGCTCAGCGCGCGAAGTGGCGAATGCGCGCGAGGAAGGCGTGCGCTTCCTGTTCAACCGACAGCCGCTCGGCATCGTCGCGGGCGAGGACGGCAAGGTCGCCGGCGTGCAGGTGGTGGAAACGAAGCTCGGCGAACCGGACGAACGCGGCCGCCAGAGCGCGGTCCCGATCGAGGGCAGCGAATCGGTGCTCGACGCCGATGTCGTCATCATTGCGTTCGGTTTCTCGCCGACCGTGCCGGCGTGGCTGGCCGAGGTCGGCGTGGAAGGCACGCCGAACGGACGCATCGTCGCCGGTGGCGGCGACCGCCTGCCGTTCCAGACCAGCCATCCGAAGCTGTTCGCTGGCGGCGATGCCGTGCGGGGTGCGGACCTCGTGGTCACCGCCGTGGCCGAAGGGCGCGACGCGGCGGGCAGCATCGTCACCCTGCTTTCGTAGAGCGGAGCTTGCTCCGCTGCTCCTGTTTTTGAATGAAGCAAAGCCGAGCAAGCTCGGCTCTACGCGCTAGACTCGTCGCTCCGCCCTTATCCGATCGATCATGCGCCTCGGCCTGGCCGCCAACCGCCTGCACCACCACACCGAAGATGCCGCGCTATTCCGCTGGCTGCGCGCCTGCGAACCCGGCATCCGCGAACTGCAGCTTGCGCTGCATGCGGTCGGCCGCACGCACGATGCGATCGCCGCCGCCGGCATGTTGCGCGGCTACGACGGACTGAAGCGCTATCCCTACGGTCGCGACGGCGGCCTGATGAAACTGGTGGCGGAGGTGGTGGGGCTGGAAGGTGCCGAGCGCAGCCTCGACGGCGCGATCTACTTCATCGATCCCGTCGATCCGTCGTCGATCTTTCCGGAAGCCATCGCGCTGAAGCGCCAGTGCGTGATCCATGGCAAGCCGTTCCTGTCGACGGTGACCTCGGCCCGCGACTGGGTCGAGATGGAGCGCATCCATGCCGGCTTCGCGCCCGACCGTGGCGCGGACCGCTTCCATGCCCTGGAAACGCAGACGCTGGCCCTGATCGCGCACGATGCGATGAAACCGCAGATGGTCGCGTTCGTCGACGATCATTTCGACGTGCTGTCGCGTTTCGCCCACCGCATGGCCACCGGCACCACCGGCCAGCAACTCAATGAACTGGCGTGGAGCCGCGGCTGGCCGACCGGCACGCCGTGGGTGGAACGCTTCCAGAGCGGCCCGCTCGGCGGCGACGCGCAGATCGCCGACCGCGTGCTGGAACACCGCTGCCAGCGCGTGATCTTCTTCGAGAACCCGCACGTCGCGCGCCAGCACGAGGCCGACATCCAGTTGCTGGAGCGCGCCGTCACCACCGTCACCGACGAGGCCGTGTGCACGACGTCGCTGGCGGTAGCGAAGCGCTGGTGCGAGGCGGTGGAGAAGCGTGTGCTCCTTGTAGGAGCGACGTAAGTCGCGACCGCACGCCGAACATCCCGTGGGATCTTCCCCAGCCTTGACCCACACGACAACGCCGTTTGATTCTCGCGGTCGCGACTTGCGTCGCTCCTACAGGAACAGCAGCAACGAATGAACGCCCCACCCCGCCACCTCCTGAAAGACCTCTCCCTCTCCGCCATCGCGGCAGGCTTCGTCACCGTACTGGTCGGCTTCGCGAGTTCGGCGGTGATCGTGTTCCAGGCGGCACAGTCGCTCGGCGCGTCACCGGAGGAGATCAGTTCGTGGATGTGGGCGCTCGGCCTCGGCATGGGCCTGACCTGCATCGGCTTGTCACTGCGCTACCGCATGCCGGTGGTGACGGCGTGGTCCACGCCCGGCGCGGCCATGCTGATCAGCAGTGCGGCCGGGTTGCCGCTGTCGGATGCGATCGGTGCGTTCCTGCTGTCCGCACTGTTGATCGCGGTCTGCGGGTTCTCGGGTTTTTTCGAGCGGATGATCAGCCGCATTCCGGTCTCGCTGGCCTCGGGCATGCTGGCCGGCGTGCTGCTTCGCTTCGGCATCGACGCCTTCGCGGCGATGAAGACGCAGCTCGGCATGGTGCTGACGATGTTCGCGGTCTATCTGTTCGCGCGCCGCCTGCTGCCGCGCTACGCGGTGATCCTGACGCTGCTGGTCGGCATCGTCTTCGCGGCCGCGCTCGGCCTGCTGCGCGTGGATGGGCTGTCGCTGCAGCTGGCGAAGCCCATCTTCACGACGCCGACGTTCTCGTTCGCCGCGATCGTCGGCATCGCGCTGCCACTGTTTATCGTCACCATGGCATCGCAGAACGTGCCCGGCGTGGCGGTGATTCGCGCGTCGGGGTATCCGATTCCGATCTCGCCGGTGGTGGGGTGGACCGGCGTCACCAACCTGCTGCTGGCGCCGTTCGGCGCATTCGCACTGAATCTGGCCGCGATCACCGCCGCGATCTGCATGGGGCGCGAAGCGCATGAAGAGGCGTCGCGACGCTATGTCGCCGCGGTGGCGGCAGGCGTGTTCTACGTGATGGTCGGCCTGTTCGGCGCAACCGTGGCGGCATTGTTCGCGGCATTTCCAAAGGAACTGATCCTCGCCATCGCCGGCATCGCGCTGCTCGGCACCATCGGCAACAGTCTGGCCGCCGCCTTGCGCGATGAATCCGACCGCGAACCCGCGCTGGTGACGTTCCTGGTCACGGCCTCCGGTCTGTCGCTGGGTGGTATCGGCGCTGCGTTCTGGGGTCTGGTAGCAGGCGTGATGACCCTGCTGGTGCTGCGTCGACGCTGAGCTCGGTTCTCCTACGGCTCATGCAGGTGAACGCGGTGTGGAGTGTTCAGTTCCGGCGGCAGGAATTCACCTCCGGGTGATACGCGCATCGGCAGGATCGCGTCTCCATCCTTTCAGGAGACCCTCCATGCAGATCCTCCATGTCCGCCATCGCCTGTTGACCCTTGCCACGCTGGCCGTCCTCTCTGGCGCTGCCTTCGCCCAGGCGCCTGCGCCGACAGCGGGCAAGGATGCGCTGAAGGAGCCGCAGGTGCGCGCGCTGCTGACCGAGAAGGGTTACACCAACATCGACGATCTCGATTTCGAGGACGGCCAGTGGGAGACCGATGCGACCAGCGCCAACGGCGACCGCGTCGACGTGCGCATCAATCCCGCCAGCGGCGATGTGGTTGCGGAGAAGCTGGTGTCGAATCTGAGTGAGAACGACGTCAAGGCGAAGCTGGCCGCCGCGGGCTATTCCAAGATCCATGACGTCGATTTCGACGATGGGGTGTGGAAGGCCGAGGCCGAGCGCGCCGACGGCAACGATGTGGAAATCCACCTGGCTGCCAACACCGGCGAGATCATCCACGTCGGGAACGATTGATCGACGTCGCCATTGCTGGAATGAAGAAGGCCGCCCAAAGGCGGCCTTCTTTCTTCAGGGCGTCGCTGCCGGTGCCGGCCGTGCGAAACGCCAGCCCACCAGCATGCCGCAGGACAACAGGAGGGCGGCGAGAAACCACGGCGCGCCGGGCAGGTGTGCAGGCGCATCCGCGCGGATGAACAACGCGAACGTGCCGGCGAACAGCAGCGGTCCGATGATGCCCGCCAGGCTCGCAAGCCCCATCAGCGCACCCTGCATGCGCCCCTGCTCGCGCTCATCCACTTCCCGCGTGATCAGCGCCTGCGTGGCGGGGGTGGCGAGTGCCCACAGTGCGCTGATGGGCAAGCCGAGCAGGAAGGCGGTGCCTACTGGTGCCCATCCGTAGATGACGAACCCGATCGCGCCGCACGCCAGACCAAGCAGCAGCGTCCTGCGTTCGCCCAGCCTCTTCACTATCCGTCCCACCAGCAGGGCATTGACGATCACGCTCAGCACGCCAACCGCGGCGAGCACCCAGCCGACTTCTTTCGGCCCCCATTGGAAGCGATAGCCCGCGAACAGGACGAACACGCTGGGATAGACGAAGTGCGCGAGGTTGGCGATGAAGACGACGGCGACCAGGCCGAACACCTGCGGATAGCGCTTGAGCAAGACCAGTGAACCGAAGGGATTGGCGTGCTTCCAGTCGATGCGGGCGGTCCGCTTCTCCGGCGCAAGCGATTCGGGAAGCACGAACCAACCGTAGAGGAAGTTCAACAGCGCCAACCCTGCGGAGAACCAGAACGGAAGACGCAGATCGATGTCCCCCAGCGCGCCACCGATCAGGGGACCGATGACGAACCCCACGCCGAACGCCGCGCCAATCATGCCGAAGGCCTGTGCGCGCCGCTCCGGCGGGGTGACATCGGCGATGTAAGCGTTCGCCGTGGTGAAGCTCGCCGAGAAGACACCCGAGAAGACGCGCGCCAGCAGGAGCAGCGGCAGCGTGCCGGCGACCGCCATCAGCACGAAGTCGGCGCCCAGGCCCAGGCACGAAAGGAGGATCACCGGCCGGCGTCCAAAACGGTCGGACAGCGCACCCTGCACGGGTGAGCTGATGAACTGGATGGCATAGAACACCGTACCGAACACGCCGACCCAGATCGCCGCACGCGCCGCATCACCGCCGGTGAACTGTTTCACCAGGTCCGGCAACACCGGAATGATCACCCCGAACGACAGGATGTCGATCAGCACCGTGATGAAGATGAAGACCAGGGCGGCGCGGCGGCCAGCGTGTGCGGGAGTTTCGGCGTTCACGGACGGCACCGGCGAGAGGTGCGCAAGTGTAGGGCATCGGGCTGCCGCCCAACCTCCCGCCCACCCCTGTAGGAGCGCCCTCGGGCGCGATGCTCCTGCTTTCGCGCGATGACGAGAGAAGCATCGCGCCCGAGGGCGCTCCTACAGGGAACTGACCGAGATCACCTGGCTCAGGCGGTGGCGCTGGCCGGGTTCGAGTTCGATCGCATCATCACTGGCATTCGCGGCTTCCAGGCAGACGAAATGTCGCCAGCCGTCATCCGGCATGTCGGCAATCGCACGTGCGCCGACGTCGCCCGGATTCCAGACCACGAGCGAGCGGCTGCCGAAGGTGTCCAACCGTATCCGGCGGCCGCCCGCAGGATCGATCAAGTCGAAGCGATGTCCCGTGCCGGCGTAGATGCGGTCGCTGCGGCCAGGGTCGCGCGGATCGTGCAGCGACCAGTCGTCCGATTGCACGTGCGTTCCGCCATCGTACTTGTCGTCGTACTGCAGGCCATCGAGTCCGGTAACCGTCACCCGCGTGGCGTCGGCGACGTGGAAATACGTATGCAGCGCCTGCGTCAATCGATACGGTGCGTCGCCGCGATGCAGGGTGTCGATGCTCTGGCGCAACTCGCGGCCGATGTGCACGGACATCTGCAGTTCCAGCGGCACGCCATCGCGCAGCGGCAGTGCAAGCTTCAGCACGACGCTGCCGTCGGCCTCGCGCTTCACGTCGGTCAATGGCCACCGCGAAATACGCGCATGGCCGTGCTGGACCGCGTCGTCGGCCTGCCCCTGCTTGCCGAAGTACGGCCAGCAGACCGGCACGCCACCGCGGATCGCCTTCGGCGGCAGCGACGTCGTTGGCGACGCCCACAGAAGGTCGTCGAAACCGGTCGGTACGAACGACAGCATTTGCCCGCCATGCAGGCTGATGCGCGCGAGGGAGAAAGGCGTCTCGACTCGCAGCACGTCGATGCCCTGCCACGTCTCGCGGGTCACGCCATCGGGAAGCGCGCTCATGGCTTGGCGGCTGCGGGCGGCGCGACCGGCGACCCTTCGGCCTTCAGCGCGGTGAGGATTTTCGTGCCGGCCCTGCCATCGGCCGGCAACAGGCCCAAGCGCTGCTGTTCGACCACGATGGCACGCCGCGTCTGCGTACCGATCATGCCGTCTGCGGTGCCGATCGCATGACCGCGCGCGAGCAGCAACGTCTGCAGCTCACGCCGCTGGGGCCGACCGAGACCGGGATCGTCGGTCGGCCATGCGGCGACCAGTCCGGTGCCGCCACGCAGGCGATCCGCCAACAGGGCGATGGCCAGCGCGTAGCTTTCCGCCGCGTTGTAGGAATAGATGGCGTCGTAATTCTTGAACACGACGAAGGCAGGGCCGTTGGCTCCGGTCGGCACCAGCACCGCCGCGTTGCGGTCATCCGCCGGCAACGGTTGGCCATCGACACGGGTGATGCCTTGCATCACCCACTGGGGCAGCGGCTTGCGATTGGTGCGCCCGGCCTGCGCGAGGTTGAAGCCGGCAGGCAGCTTCACTTCGTAGCCCCACGGCTCGCCCGTCCGCCAGCCGGACTTCACCAGGTAGTTCGCGGTCGATGCCAGCGCGTCGGGAATGCTGTCGATCAGGTTGCGGCGACCGTCGCCATCGAAGTCGACGGCGATGCGTTCGTAGGTGCTTGGCATGAACTGCGTGTGCCCGAAGGCGCCGGCCCACGACCCGTTCAAGCCTTCCACCCGCACATCGCCCGCCTGCAGCAGCTTCAACGTGGTCAGGAATTCGCCACGGAAGAACGCCTGCCGTCGGCCGAAGCACGACAGCGTGGACAGCGACACCAGCAGCGGCCGCTTGCCGAACACGCGCCCGTAGTCGCTTTCCACGCCCCACACGGCGACGACGGTCGCGGGGTCCACGCCATAGGCCTGCGATACGCGACCCAGCAGTTCCGCATGCATCACCAGCATCGCCTGTCCATCCGCCACGCGCTGCTCGTCCACCAGCGCCGCCAGGTAATCCCACAATGGCGTGGTGAACTCCGGCTGCGCATCCAGCAGATCCAGCACGCTCATGTCGGCGGCCAGGTCTTTCGTGTAGGTGTCGAAGCTGGCCGTCGTGATGCCCTGCTTTGCGGCGATATCCCGCAGTGAGGCCATGCAGGTGGTGAAAATGGGGTTGGCGCTAGGCGCCGTCGCCTCGGCGACTGGAACGGACACAGGGGGTTCCGTCGTCTGCGCGACAGCCGGCAAAGCCATCACCATGGAAAACAACAGGGACAACGGACCGAGCCTCATCGCGGGCTCCTTGACTGTGGGGAAGCACCACTTTGCCCCGAGCCGACGAGGAAGCCAAGCCAGAGATCAACGCGCCGAATCCGCGCCACGAGGAGCACCCTCGCGTAAACACGGAGCGTCCGCTCACGATCAGCGAGGATGGAGACTCCAGTAGACCTCCGTTTCCGGGGAGCAATAGAAGCCCTCCAGCACTTCATGCACCTTCAGATCGTGCAAGGTTTCCGTCGACGAACAGAGGAACGTGCAATGGCTATCCCAGTGGACCGTCCACAGCAGGCTCCGGTCGGGCGTGTGGATGTTGCAGTGGGAGGGCAGCCTCGCCTTGCCCGCAAGCAGTTCACTGATCGCATAAGTCTTGGACTCCTCCCCGAACTCATCCGTCACCACGACAAGCGGGGTACTCGCCTTTTCTTCGAACATCTGCATGACCGTGGCAAACATGAGCTCGGGATGATGTCCTTCGGCAGGAGGGATGATGCCCGCATTCTCGATGCATGAGGCCAGTGTTTGCGCCAAGTCCTTCCTCAGCAGGTGATCGCGAAGGCCTAGAATGGAAGTTCTCAGCGCAATGTCGATCTCCTCGATCGACGCAAAGCCCCCCAGCTTCTGGACTTCGGCCCACAGGACCGGCACGCACGTTGCCATGATCGTCTGGCGGTCCGGGTAGGTGTCCGGACAAAACAGATCCGGCGAGATAGACACCGGCCTCACGAAAGGCGAAAGCGCGACGTACACGGCGTCGTACTCGCCAGCATGGTGTTCGAGGATTCTTCCGTCCTGGGGGCACCACACTGACGAGTGAGAAATCGTCGAGCGACTCATCCGACCACCTTGCCGTTTCGCAACAGGCTGGCCATGGCAACGGCCCGCACGTTCATTCGACCACGACAACGTATTCCACCACCTCCACCGGCGGCACCGTCTCCCACGGCCGCCGATAGACCATCCGCACGGTGACCTCACCCGGTTTCTCTGCGCGCAGCCACCAGCGTGCCAGCGCGGGCGCACCAGGCATCGGCGATTGCGTGTCCATCGGGGGCGGCGTGGCGGGGCCGGTGGTCCGGGCCAGCACCGGGGCGCCGTCGGTGGTGAATTCCCACTGGTAGCCGGTGCTGGCATTGGCCATCAGGGCGATCTCGAACACCTGGCCCACCCGCATCGACACCGGCGCGCCCCCTTGTGGCCGGACCAGCCCGTCGTCCGGCAGCGCGCCCGGCGGCGGACCGCTGCCGATGGCGGGCCCGTTGGCGCAGGCGCACAGCAGCACGCACAGGCCGGTCAGCAGCAGTGATCGCATGGTCGCGTCCTTCCTGGAGACGCCGTCCTTATACACCCCGGCTTTAGGCCCCGTCCGTAAAATGGCGGCATGAACAATACCCCTCAGGATTCCTCGCTGGGTCGCGAGGTCGCGTATCCCGCGCATTACGACCCCACCCTGCTGTTCCCCATCCCACGCCAGGGTGCGCGGGACGAGATCGGCATCGCCGCCGATGCCCTGCCCTTCGTCGGCCACGACCGCTGGCATGGTTATGAACTGAGCTGGCTGGATGCCCGCGGCAAGCCGCGCGTGGCGACCGCCACGCTGACCGTGCCATGCACGTCGCCGTGCCTGATCGAGTCGAAGTCGCTCAAGCTCTATCTCAACTCGCTCAACAGCACGCGCTTCAACAGCGACGCTGCGGTGCTGGAACGTATCGCGACCGACCTGTCGGCGCGCGCGGGCGCGGATGTACAGGTGGTGTTCGGCCTGCCGCCGATGACGGATGCGCCGGAAGGCGAATCGATCGACGGACTGGACGTGGAGATCGACCATTACGGTCCGCCGCGCGCCGAGTTCCTCGCCGCCGATCCGGAAGAAGCCGTCGAAGAAATCCTGTCGTCGGAACTTTTGAAGTCGAACTGCCCGGTTACCGGCCAGCCCGACTGGGCGACCGTCGTCATCCGCTATTCCGGCCCGCGCATCGACCGCGTCGAATTGCTGCGCTACCTGGTGAGCTTCCGCGACCACGCGGAGTTCCACGAGCAGTGCGTCGAACGGATTTTTCACGATGTGCTGACGCACTGCCGTCCGACTTCGTTGTCGGTCGAAGCCCGCTATACCCGGCGCGGGGGCTTGGACATCAATCCCTGGCGAGCCACGGCCGACATGAATGTCCCGCTCATGAAGCGTGATTTACGACAGTAAGGTTACTCACCTAACAATTGAGACGATTTCACGCCCGCGCTATGGATTCTTAACAGGCCGCGTGCAACGCTTTGCGCATCCCACAGCCCGCCAGGAAGGGTGGTTGCAATGAGCACAGAAAAGAAGGCTGACTTCTCGGACGTTACTGCCAAGGTGGATTCCACCGCCGAGAAGGCTGCGGATTTCTCCGACGTAACGGCGCGAGTCGATAGCACCGCCGAGATCATCGGCGAACAGAGCTACACCATCGAGAAGGGCGACACGCTTTCCAAGATCGCGAAGGAACATCTCGGCAGTGCCAATGCCTGGAAGCAGATCTTCGAAGCCAACCGCGACGTCATCGACGATCCGGACCGCATCTTCCCTGGGCAAGTCATCAAGCTGCCTCCCAAGCCTGCCGACGCCTGATCGCCACTCCACTTCATCCACAAGGATCGAACCCATGAAGCAGAACCGCATGTCCTACGCACTGGCCGCCGCGCTGGTCGGCACCGTCGCCCTGGTCGGCTGCAAGAAGAAAGAAGAACCCGTCGTCGCGCCGCCTGCAGTCGTTGAGCCGGCGCCTGCACCTGTCGAGCCCGCCCCGGCACCGGTCAGCGCCACCAGCGTCACGGTGGGCAATACCGCCGCAGCCGACAAGTCCGTGGCCGCCGTCGGCATGTTCGGCGTCAAGGACAAGATCATCGTGTCAGTGAAGACCGATGCCGCCACGCCGGCCAATGCTGTCATCGACGCCAAGCTGACGTTCCAGGATGGCCAGGTCGCAGCCCAGCAGACCGCGAACGTCGTCGCTGGCGGCATGGACACCACCAACATCGAGTTCACCAAGGCCACTGATTGGCCCGCCGGCAAGTACAAGGTCGACGTGACCTTGAACGGCCAGCCGGTCGGCATGACCCAGGAAATCGAAGTCAAGTAATCCGCAAGGCAAGTCTCTCTCCCACGTGTGTGGGGCAAGCTCGGGCGTGGAGGAATCCACGCCCGCTTTTTTTGCGTGGCGCTTGGGCAGACGGACCGTTCCGGCCGCAACCGCTCCGACCGTTCCCGCCTGTCCCGGGACAGCTGCGGCATCCGACACCGGCATCCATACCCCCTCGTTTTGCCCTGCGTGCGGCGGCGCGCGACAATGGCGTGCTGATTTCCCCATCGCCCCTTGTCGAGAGTCCTGATCCCCATGTCGGATACGCCCCGCATCATCTACACCCTCACCGATGAAGCCCCGTTCCTCGCCACCCAGTCGCTGCTGCCGATCGTCGAAGCGTTCACCAAGCCCGCCGGCATCGCCGTGGAGACCCGCGACATCTCGCTGGCCGGCCGCCTCCTGTCGCAGTTCCCCGAATACCTGAGCGATGCGCAGAAGATCAGCGACGACCTGGCCGAACTGGGCCAGCTGGCGACGCAGCCGGAAGCCAATATCATCAAGCTGCCCAACATCAGCGCCTCGGTGCCGCAGCTGAAGGCCGCCATCAAGGAACTTCAATCCCAGGGCTATCCGCTCCCCGACTACCCCGACGAGCCGAAGGACGACAAGGAGAAGGACGCCAAGGCGCGCTACGACAAGGTCAAGGGCAGTGCGGTGAACCCGGTGCTGCGCGAAGGCAATTCCGACCGCCGCGCGCCACTGTCGGTCAAGAACTTCGCCCGCAAGCACCCGCACCGCATGGGCGCGTGGAGCGCCGATTCGACGTCGCACGTCGCGCACATGGCGTCCGGTGATTTCTTCGGCAGCGAACAATCGGCCACGCTGGCGGCCGATGGCGCGCTGAAGATCGAACTGGTCGCCACGGACGGCAACGTCACCGTGCTGAAGGACAAGGTGAAGGTGAAGGCTGGCGAGATCGTCGACGCCGCCTCGATGAGCCGCAAGGCGCTGGCCGCGTTCGTCGCCGCCGAGATCGCGGATGCCAAGGCGAAGGGCGTGCTGTTCTCGCTGCACCTGAAGGCCACGATGATGAAGGTCTCCGACCCCATCATGTTCGGCGTGGTGGTCAACGAGTTCTACAAGACCGCGCTGGCCAAGCATGCCGCGGTGCTGGAACAGATCGGTTTCGACGCCAACAACGGCCTCGGCGACCTGTATGGCCGCTTGGGCGCTCTGCCGGCCGAGCAGCAGGAAGCCATCAAGGCCGACCTGCAGGCCGTCTATGCCGACAGCGCCGCCGTGGCGATGGTGAATTCCGACAAGGGCATCACCAACCTGCACGTGCCCAGCGACGTGATCGTCGACGCCTCGATGCCGGCGATGATCCGCGACTCCGGCAAGATGTGGAACGCCGAAGGCAAGCTGCAGGACACCAAGGCGGTCATTCCCGATCGCTGCTACGCCGGTATCTACCAGGCGGTGATCGACGACTGCCGCGCCAACGGTGCGTTCGACCCGGCCACCATGGGCAGCGTGCCCAATGTCGGGCTGATGGCGCAGAAGGCCGAGGAGTACGGCAGCCACGACAAGACCTTCCAGATCCCCGCCGACGGCGTTGTGCGCGTCACCGACGACGCCGGCAAGGTGGTGTTCGAGCAGAAGGTGGAAGCCGGCGACATCTGGCGCATGTGCCAGACCAAGGACGCGCCGATCCAGGACTGGGTGAAGCTGGCCGTGGGCCGCGCACGCCTGAGCAAGACACCGGCGATCTTCTGGCTGGACAAGGCCCGCGCGCACGATGCACAGGTGATCGCGAAGGTCGAGCAGTATCTGAAGGACTACACCATCGACACGCAGGACATCCGCATCCTGCCGCCGGTCGAGGCGATGAAGGTGTCGCTGGAGCGCATCCGCAAGGGTGAGGACACCATCTCGGTGACCGGCAACGTGCTGCGCGACTACCTGACCGACCTGTTCCCGATCATGGAGCTGGGCACCAGCGCGAAGATGCTGTCGATCGTGCCGCTGATGGCCGGCGGCGGCCTGTTCGAGACCGGTGCCGGCGGCTCGGCACCGAAGCATGTGCAGCAGTTCCTGGAAGAGGACTACCTGCGCTGGGATTCGCTGGGCGAATTCCTCGCGCTGGCGGCCTCGCTGGAGCACCTGGGCCAGCGTTACCTCAACACGCCCGCCAAGGTGTTGGCCAACGCGCTGGACGTGGCCAACGGCCGCATCCTCGACGAGAACCGTTCGCCCGCGCGCAGGGTGGGCGAACTCGACAACCGAGGCAGCCACTTCTACTTGGCCCTGTACTGGGCGCAGGCGCTGGCCGCGCAGGACGAGAACACCGACCTGAAGGCGACGTTCGCACCGCTGGCGAAGGCCTTGGCGGACAACGAAGCCACCATCCTCGGCGAACTGAATGGCGCGCAGGGCAAAGCGCTCGACATTGGCGGCTACTACCACCCCGATATCGCGAAGACCGCCGCCGCGATGCGTCCCAGCAAGACGTTCAACGACGTACTGGCGACCCTGTCGGCCTGACACCGGCCGCTTCGTCGCCGCATCCGACGCCCGGCCCTGTGCCGGGCGTCGTGTTTTCGGCGACCATCGCGCTTGTTGCCGCTATCCGACATATCCTGCGATGACCGACGCCGCCGACATCCTGTTGTTCTCCTACGGCACGCTGCAGCGGGAAAGCGTGCAGCTGTCCTCGTTCGGCCGCCGCCTTGATGGTGAACCGGACACGATGCCCGGCTACACGCGCACGATGGTGGAGATCACCGATCCCGACGTGCTCGCCGCCAGTGGCGAACGCTTCCATCCCATCGTCAGCGCCAGCAACGATCCAGCCGACGAAGTGACCGGCACCGTGTTCCGCATCAGCGCGGAAGAACTCGCCGCCGCAGATCGCTATGAAGTCGCCGACTATCGTCGTGTACGCATCCGCCTGACATCAGGGCGCGACGCCTGGGTCTATGTGAAAGCATGACCGCCTTATTGTAGGAGCGACGTCCGTCGCGACCGCACGGCACGCACTCGCGCAAACGACTACATCCTGGCGTCCTGGACCATCCGGTCGCGACGGACGTCGGTCCTACAGGGAACAGCGTGGCGCCCTACGCCGACGTCCGTGGTGTTCGGTCAGGGGACCGGTCGCTCGGCGGACAGCAACGCGACCACCATGCGCAGGCGCCGCGCGCCCAACCGTTTGGCCGCACGCTGATGCCTTGCCTCGCCTGCCGCGTCGTGCACATGGCGAGGGGATGCTGCCTGCGCTTGCGTTGCCGTGTCGGGATGCACGACATGGCCCTGCAGGAACAACATGCCCTGGCTCATGCCCCCCAACTGTTGCCACCACTGCTTTCTGGTTTCGGTCTGCATGGGACTGCTCCATTGCGCCGGTATCCGGCTTGAAGGACTCCCAAGGTAGGCGCATCATCAGCCCTGAAAAAGCGAAAGCTCCGCAACCCAGACTTGAGGTGGATTCAAGATGAGCCGGCTGCCGCTGGACCAGGTGGATGCCTTCGTCACCGCCGCGCGCCTGCGCAACCTCACGCGCGCGGCCGAGGCCATGCACCTCACCGTCAGCGCGCTGAGCCATCGCATGCGGCTGCTGGAACAACGGCTGGGCCACAAGCTGTTGGCGCGCGGCCCGCGTGGGGTGGAGCTGACACCAGAGGGGCAACGGCTGTTCGATACGATCTCCGGCCCGCTCGACACCATCGAGCACGCCTTGCGCCGCGCCACGTTGCGCAACGACCACACCATCACGCTGAGCCTGATCCCGTCGATGGCGACCGCGTGGCTGGTGCCGCGCCTGCCGGCGTTCCTCGCCGAGCACCCGGAGCTGGGACTCAACCTGCAGTCGAGCACGCACGTGGTCGACTTCGAACGCGAGCCCGTCGACCTGGCGCTGCGCCTCGGCGGCGGCCGCTGGCCGAACGTGCACACCGAATTCCTTTTCCACGAATGGATCACGCCGGTGGCCAGCCCCGCGCTGGTGAAGGAGCACGGCAAACCCGCGCTGGACCAGATGGCGAAGCTGCCGCTGCTCGGCGACCCGGCCAATCGCTGGAAGGACTGGTTCGACCATTTCGGCGGCCAGCCGCCGGCACGTTACGTGGCGCAGTTCGACGACACCGAGACGCTGCACCAGGCCGCCGCGCAAGGTGTCGGCGTGGCGCTGGCGCGATGGACGCTGGCCGAACCGCTCGTGAAAGCCGGCCGGCTGGTCACGCTGACGAAGAAGCGGCTTCAGGCCGACTTCGCGCATTACCTGGTCTACCCGGAACGCAGCCTCTCGCACCCGGGCTTCCGCAAAGTGCGTGGCTGGCTGCTGGAGCAGGCCGGCATCGCGGTGGAGCGATGACTCCAGTGGACGGCAACTAACATCGACGCCATGGTCCACGACGACGCCATCGCCCGCCTGATCCACGACGCCTTCGCGGACTACCACGCGCGGTTCGCCGAGATCACGCAACGTGCGAAGGTCCGGTTCGAGACCATGGACTGGGCCGGTGCACGCAACGACGCCGTCGAACGCATCGAACTGTACGACCAGTGCATCGCCGAGTGCGCGCTGCGGCTGCAGTCCGCGCTGCTGGGCCAGGCCCATGACCGGACGCTGTGGATCGCCGCGCGTACGGCGTTCGAGAGGTTGGTCGCCGGACAGCTCGACCGCGAGCTCTACAAGACCTTCTACAACACGCTCAGCCGGCGCTTCCTGCGCATCCGCGGCGTGGACCCGGCGCTCGAGTTCGTGGCGCTGGATGTGGAACCCACCGACGCCATCACCCACCCGGTCGCGCGCCACAGCTACGCGGTGTCCGAACAGCGGCCGACCGACACCTTCGCGCGTGTGCTCGGCGACTACGGGTTCGACGTGCCCTACGCGCACCGCACCCGTTGCGCCGCCGCGATCGCGGTACGGCTGCAGGACGACCTGGCGCACTGGGGCGCCAATCCGGTCCGAGGCATCGAACTGCTGGACACCGTGTTCTATCGCGAGCGCCGCGCCTACCTGGTGGGTCGCGTGTTCGGAGAGCACCGCTTCTCGCCCTGCGTGATCGCACTGGTCAACGATGGCGGCCAGCTGAAAGCGGAAGCCGTACTGACCCACCGCGGCGATGTGGCGCATCTCTTCGGCACCTCGCGCAGCTATTTCCATGCCGACCTGACGACGGTCGGCGATGCGGTGGTGTTCCTGCGCTCGTTGCTGCCGGGCAAGCCGATCGACGAGATCTATACCGTGCTCGGCCGCGCCAAGCAGGGCAAGACCGAGCGCTATCGCACCTTCTTCCATCACTTCCACGCGCATGCGGACGAACGCCTGGTGCATGCCGAAGGCACGCCCGGCATGGTGATGGCGGTGTTCACCCTGCCCAGCTATCCGTTGGTGTTCAAGGTGATCCGCGACCGCTTCGCCTATCCCAAGGCGATGACCCGGCAGGACGTGGAGGACAAGTACGACCTGGTTTTCCATCTGGATCGCGTCGGTCGTCTGCTGGATACGCAAGCCTTCCGTTTCCTGCGCTTCCCCCGCGCGCGCTTCTCGCCGGCGCTGCTGCAGGAACTCAACGAAAGCTGCGGCCAGAGCCTCAGCGAGGACGGCGACGATCTGGTCATCAACCTGTGCTACGTCCAACGTCGGCTGCGCCCGCTGAATCTCTACCTGCGCGAACAGAAGTCCGATGCCGCGCGCGCCGCCGCGCTCGACTACGGCCAGGCGATCAAGGACATGGCGCGCAACAACATCTTCCCCGGCGACATGCTGTTGAAGAACTTCGGTGTATCCCGGCATGGCCGCGTGGTGTTCTACGACTACGACGAACTGCGCCTGGTCACCGAGTGCCGCTTCCGCGATTGGCCGCAGGCGACGACGTACGAGGAACAGATGGCCGATGCCCCGTGGTTCCACGTCGACGCCGGCGATGTCTTCCCCGAACGTTTCCCGCAGTTCCTCGGCCTGCCGGACGCGCAGGCGAAAGCGCTGAAGGCCGCACATGGCGACCTGTTCCGGCCGGCCTGGTGGCGCGACCTCCAGTCGCATCTCGCTGCCGGCGAATACCCGGATACTGCGCCGTATCCGGATGCATTGAAGCTGGCGTGATCGTGCGCATGCCGGTACAAGCTGCCGCGCGCTACCCTACCGGTCACCGGGATTTCCACTCTCCGCCATGAGCACCTACCGCCTCGATTCGATCTTCCGGCCGCGCGCCGTGGCCGTGGTCGGCAGCCAGTCGCGACCGCGTTCGGTGGGTCGTGCGGTGATCGAGAATCTCATCGCCGGTGGTTTCGAGGGCCCGATCGGGCTGGTGAACAAGCATCCGACGCCGATGGAAGGCGTCTCCATTGCGCGCCAGCTGCGCGACTTGCCATGGACGCCGGACCTGGTGGTCATCGCCACGCCTGCGGCGACCGTGCCGCAGCTCGCCGCCGAAGCGGCGGAGAAAGGCGCCACCGCCGTCGTGGTGCTGACGGCGGCGATGGGCAGCGGGCCGGGTTCGCCCGCGTCGCAACTCGAAGCCCTCACGCGCGAGAAGGGCCTACGCGTGCTCGGCCCGAACTGCCTGGGCGTGATCGCGCCGCACGCGCGCCTCAACGCCAGCCTGGCGAGCCGCTTCCCCAAAGCTGGCGACCTGGCGCTGATCTCGCAGTCGGGCGCCATCTCCGGCGGCCTGGTCGAGTGGAGCATGAGCCAGCCGGTCGGCTTCTCCGCCGTGGTGTCGCTGGGCGATGCGCTGGACGTCGACTTCGCCGACCTGCTGGACTACTTCGCCACCGACCACCGTACCCGCGCGATCCTGCTGTACGTGGAAACCATCCGCGATGCGCGCAAGTTCATGTCGGCCGCACGCGCGGCGGCGCGCACCAAACCGGTAGTCGTGGTGAAATCCGGCCACAGCGGCATGGCGAAGGTCACGCCTGCCGGCAGCACGCATACGCAGAACCTGGCGCGCCCGAATGCGGTGTATGGCGCCGCCTTCCGCCGTGCCGGCCTGCTGCGCGTGCGCTCACTGCATGAACTGTTCGCCGCCGCGCGCACGCTGGGCCAGGTGCGACCCTTCCCCGGCCGGCGCCTGGCGGTGCTGACCAATGGCGGCGGCGTAGGCGCGCTTTCGGTCGACCACCTGTACGAGCAGGGCGGCACCCTGGCGTCGTTGTCGGATGCTACCCGCGACGCACTGGATCGCATCCTGCCGGTGGGCTGGTCGCGCACCAATCCGGTCGACCTGCTGACCGACATCGATGCCGACCGCTACGCTGCCACGATAGAGGCGTTGCTGGCCGATCCCGAGAACGATGCTCTGCTCGCGGTCAACGTGCCGACCGTGCTGTCGTCGTCGTCGGAAGCCGCGCATGCGGTCACCCGCGTGCTGTCGCAGCGGCCAGCACAGGGTGCACGCAAGCCGGTGTTCACCGTCTGGCTGGGCAACGATCCCCATGCCGAAGCGGTGCTCGATGCCGCGCAGATACCCCGCTATCCGAATGAGTCCGACGCGGTCGCGGGTTTCATGCACCTGGTCCGCCACCGCGAAGTACAGGCGGCATTGATGGAGACACCGCCCAGCCTGCCGGAAGGCTTCAGTCCCGATGTCGTCACGGCGCGCGCGCTGGTCGATGCCGCACTGGAAGCCGGCCAGACGTGGCTGGATCCACTGGCCACCACGCAGCTGCTCGCCGCCTACGGCATCCCGATGGCGCCGCTGTGGCGCGCCGACGATGCCGAGGATGCCGCCCGCATCGCGGCGCCGTTGCTGGCCGAAGGCGCGACGGTAGCGGTGAAGATCCTGTCGCCCGATATCCCGCACAAGTCCGATGTCGATGGCGTGCGGCTCAACCTGCCCAACGCGAACGCGGTCCGCGAGGCGGCCGCCGGCATCCTGCGCCGCGCGCGCGAACGCCGGCCTGACGCACGCATCGAAGGCGTGCTGGTGCAGCCCACGTTGCTGCGGCCGAAGGCGCGCGAACTGATCGCCGGCATCGCCGACGATCCCGTGTTCGGCCCGGTCATCGCGTTCGGCCGCGGCGGCACGGCGGTGGAAGTCATCAACGACCAGGCCGTCGCCCTGCCGCCGCTGGACCTGCGCCTGGCGCACGAGCTCATCGCACGCACGCGCGTCTCGCGCGTACTGAAGGCCTACCGCGACGTGCCTGCGGCCGACGAGCGCGCGGTCGCGCTCGTGCTGGTGAAGCTGGCGCAGCTGGCCGCGGATATTCCCGAGATCCAGCAACTCGACATCAATCCGCTGTTGGCCGACCGCGATGGCGTGGTCGCGGTGGACGCACGCATCGCGGTGGCGCGTGGCCGCGCATTGCACAAGGGCCGTGGCCACCCGCGCTTCGCGATCTTCCCGTACCCGACCGAGTGGGAGCGCACGATCCTGCTCGCCGACGGCCAATCCGCGCTGGTGCGGCCGGTGCGGCCGGAGGACGACGCGATGTTCCGCGAATTCTTCACCCACATCACCGACGAAGACCTGCGCCTGCGCTTCTTCCAGTCGGTGCGCCACTTCAGCCACGAGTTCATCGCCCGCCTGACCCAGCTCGACTACGCACGCTCGATCGCACTGGTGGCCGTGCACCCGGGCACGCACGAGATGCTGGGCGCGGTGCGCCTGCATGCGGACGCGAACTACGAGAAAGGCGAGTACGGCATCCTGGTGCGCTCCGACCTGAAAGGCCACGGCATCGGCTGGAAGCTGATGCAGATCATGGTCGAGTACGCACAGTGGCAGGGCCTCAAGCTGATCGAAGGCCAGGTACTGCGCGAAAACCGCACCATGCTCGCGATGTGCGAGAGCCTGGGCTTCACGGTGAAACTGGATCCCGACGATCCCACGCTGATGAATGTCAGTCTGCCGGTGCCCGCATCTACGTGAAGCGCCGCACCGCGATCGTTGCAGCCTCCTTGCTGCTGGCAACGTCGGCCGCCGGCATGCTGGCATGGACGTCCAAGCAACCTGCGCGCTCACCCACGCCTGCGCCTCGTGCCTTGATCCCTGCGGGCGCCCAGCTGCTGCAGACCGCCCACTATCGTGTGCACAGCACCGCGACGCCTGCGCAGACCCAGGAAGTCGCCGCCGCCGCAGAGAGTTTGCATGCCGCCTACATGTCGCTGTTCGCGGACCAGGTGGCGCCGTCGACCACGCCCTTGACCCTGGTGCTCTATCGCGACGCGGACGAGTTCGCGCGCAACAACCGCAGTCGCCCATGGGCCGAAGCCTATTACCTGCGTCCCGCCTGCTACGCGTACTACGGCGTCGGGAGCGCGAACCCACATCACTGGATGCTGCACGAGGCCGTGCATCAACTGAACACTGAAGTCGCTGGCTGGCGCCTGCCCGCGTGGGCCAATGAAGGGGTGGCAGGCTATCTGGGCGCGAGCTGGCTTGAGGACGGCGTGCTGACACCGGGTCGTAGCGACCCGGACACCTACCCGATCTGGTGGCTATCGCGCATGAAGCTCACCGGGAGCCTGAACGCCGATGTCGCGGCCGTCCGCTTCATCGAGCTACGCGACCTGCTTGAGGGGAGCGGTCCCGACATCAACCAGCACGTCAATCTGTACTACCTGCACTACTGGGGCCTGACGCACTTCCTGTTCCACTATGAGAACGGCAAGTATGCCGCCGCCTACAAGCAACTACTCGCCCGGGGTGCGTCGACACCGGACTTCGAGCGTCTGATCGGGCCGATCGGAGAGATCGAGGAAGCGTGGTACAGGTACATGCTTGGCGCCATCGCGACGATGCAGACTTACGAAGCCGAGAACGACATTGAGCGCTGAGTTGCAACGCTCAGAGCCTCACCACCACCTTGCCGAAATTCTCACCACGCAGCAGCCCGATCAAGGCACGGGGTGCGTTTTCCAGGCCATCGACCAGGTCTTCCTGATAGCGGATCTTTCCTTCCGCCAGCCACCCTCCCATCTCGCGCAGGAACTGCGGATAGAGCGCGATGAAATCGTGCTGGATGAAACCACGCACGGTCAGGTGACGGGTCAGGATCTGGCTCATCAGCCACGGCATGCGATCGGGGCCGGCTGGCAGCGCCTTGTCGTTGTAGTGCGCGACCAGGCCGCAAACGGGGATGCGGGCGAAATCGTTGAGCAGCGGCACCACCGCATCTAACACGGCACCGCCGACGTTCTCGAAGTAGACATCGATGCCGCCGGGACATGCCGCGCGCAGCTGCGCAGCGAAGTCCGGGGCGCGATGGTCCAGTGCGACATCGAAGCCGAGTTCATCGTGCAGGTAGGCACGCTTGCGCTCGCCGCCGGCGATGCCGACCGTGCGCGCGCCCTGCAGCTTCGCGATCTGGCCGACGGTCGCGCCGACCGGCCCGCTGGCCGCGGCGACCACGACGGTTTCCCCCGGCTGCGGCTTGCCGATCTCGTGCAAGCCCACGTAGGCGGTGAAGCCGGGCATGCCGTACACGCCCAGCGCGGTGGTCAGCGGCGCGATGCGCGCATCCAGTTTGCGCTTCAACAGCGCGCCATCCGCCACGGCGTGCGTCTGCCAGCCGCCGTGCGCGAGCACGACATCGCCCACCTGCAGGTCGGGATGGCGGGATGCGATCACGTCGGACACGGTGCCGCCATCCATGACATCACCGATCTCGACCGGCCTGGCATACGAGCGCCCGGCATTCATGCGCCCGCGCATGTACGGGTCCAGCGACAGATAGCGGTTGCGCAGCAGCACCTGACCCTCGGCGGGCGCGGGCAGCGGTGCATGTTCCAGGCGGAAGTCGTCGGTGGTCGGTTCGCCTTGCGGACGCGCGGCCAGCACGATGCGGGTGTTCTGGATCTCGTCGTGGATCGTCATGCGGTGTCTCCGGAGCGGCCGATGCACCGCAGTCTAACGACGGCGCGTACGGATGCGACGAAGCGTGGCGTCGGCGCGACGGTCGCCATGCGGGCTGAACATGCTGCGTGCTAGGCTCCGCGCACCTTTCTGGAGGGCTGACGCATGACCATCCGATTTGTTCCGCTGTCCCTGGCGCTCGTGGCCGCACTCGCGGCATCGCAACCGTCGTTCGCCGCCTCACCGGCCAAGCCCGCGCACGCGGCGCACGCGCTGACCGCCGCCGATGGCGCCGCCCTCGATGCCGCACTGAAGGGCGACTGGCGCGATCCGAAAAACGCAGCCCGTGACGTCCACCGCCATCCGAAAGAAACGCTGTCGTTCTTCGGCATAACCCCGGCGCAGACCGTCGTGGAAATCACCCCGGGTGGCGGCTGGTATTCGGAAGTGCTCGCGCCCTACCTGAAAGCCAACGGTCGCTATGTCGCTGCGGTGGTCGATCCGGCATCGGCCTCCGAGAAAAGCCGCAACTACTACCAGCGCGGACTCGACGGACTGCAGAAGAAGTTCGCCGACGGTCCCGCGCAGTTCGACAAGGCTACCGTGGTGAAGTACGACCCGGCCGCGCCGGTGTTCGGCACCGCGGGCTCGGCCGACGTCGTGCTGACCTTCCGCAACGTGCATAACTGGCGCAGCGCCAGCCAGGCCGAGGGCATGTTCAAGGGCTTCTTCGCGGCACTGAAACCCGGCGGCGTGCTGGGCGTGGTCGAACACCGCGCGAACAAGGACGTGGCGGCCGACGACGACAGCGGCTATGTCAGCGAAGCGCAGGTCATCGCACTGGCCGAAGCCGCCGGCTTCCGCCTCGACGCGAAGAGCGAGGTCAACGCCAACCCGAAGGACACCAAGGACCATCCGAACGGCGTGTGGACGCTGCCGCCGTCCAACAACCATCCGGAAGCGGACCGCGCCAAGTACCAGGCCATCGGCGAAAGCGACCGCATGACGCTGCGGTTCGTGAAGCCGCGTTGAGTGGCAGCAGGTGCGGCCCGTCCGGGGCCGCACCGTCGGTCAACCGTTCTCCAGCAGGCGCGGCAGCGCCCGCGCAGCGGCATCGGCGGCGTCACTGACCAGCGCGAAGCTGGTGCCGCGATGCGACCAGTACTGCGCCAGCAGGTCGCCATCGCGGCGCTGGCCGTCGCCCGCCAGCCGGCCGCGCGGGCGCAGATAGAAGCCCACCCGTGCGCCGGACCCGTCCTGGTAGACCAGCATCGCGGCGGCGCCCTGCTCGGTGGACAACAGGCGACCGCCCATCAGCCGGTAACCGGCCTGGCTGAGATCGGGCACCCGTCCGGCCTCGCCGAAGTGACGCGATAGCCAGCGTTGCAGGTCGTCGGCCCGGGCCGTATCGAATTCCATCGGCGGCGCATCGGCCTCGGCGAATTGGCGGTAGGCGGCCACCGCATCCGCCATGGGCAGGGTCGAAGGCGACGGGCGCAGCTCGCGCATCTGCCAACCCACGCCACCTCCGATGACGAACGCAAACATCCACGACGCGGCGATGCCCATGTGCCGACGGCGCCGGGCCCGCAGGCCGAGCCGGACCTGTGCGGGCGCCAGCGACGCGTTCGGCGCCCAATGCTCGGGATTGGCGGCCAGCGCGCGCAGGCGTTCGGCGTCGCGCTTCCAGCCTTCCACCTCGGCCGCGCGCTCGGGATGCGCCTCCAGCCAGGTGATGACGGCCGCGCGGCGCGCAGGATCGAGCCGGCCGTCGACGTAGGCATGCAGTTCGTCGTCCGTGGGTACGTCGTGCAGGGTCTTGATGGTCATCGCAAGGCCTTCAGGGCAGGCGTGGGCAGCGTTTCCTCCTGCATCGCGCGCAGCGCCTGGCGCGCGCGCGACAACCTCGACATCACCGTGCCCACCGGGATGCCCAGCGCGTCGGCGGCCTCGCGGTAGGCCAGCCCTTCCACGCTCACCAGCATCAACAGCGCACGCTGCTCGGGCGTGAGGCAGGCAAAACCCGCCAAGGAGCTGCGTGCGTCGAACACCCGGTCGGGCGTGGGCGGCGAGGCCTCGTCCTCGGCCGAGAACAGCCGCGCGACACGCTTCCAGCGTGCCGCGCGCCGATGTTCGTCGACGAAGGCGCGGTACAGCACCGAGAACAGCCAGGCCTGCAACGCCGCCGGGTCACGCACGTCGGCGCCCCGCGTCAGCGCGCGCTCCAGCGTGGTCTGGACCAGATCATCGGCGGCCGCCGCATCGGACGCCAACGAGCGCGCGAACCGGCGCAGGCGCGGGATCAGCGCGTGCAGGGTCTCGTCATCCAGGGCGGGCGGTCTGGCGGGCATGGGCCGGTCATGTCGGGAATGGAGGTAGGACGCACCAACGTCTGGATTATTCCCGTTCGCGAGGTGATCGGTACGGACCGGACCGGCGCGGGGAATAAATCCGGCACCCGGGCGTCACACGGACATTCCACGAACAGGACGCCGTCAATGCCGCCCCTTCCCGACGATCCATCACCGCCCTCGCCGCTGCCCCGCCCCTGGCGCGCCTGGGCCACCATCGCCTGCCTGGTGCTGGGCCTGTCGCTGGCCTTCGCCTGGGTCGCGGGTTGGATCGGGCCGGCCGGGCGACTCACCGCTCCGCGCCTGGTGGACGATATCGAGAACGGCAAGCCCTTCCCCGGCTTCCGGCGCGCGCACAGCAGGGGCCTCTGCGTGGCCGGTTACTTCGAGCCGAGCGAAGAGGCGGCCACGCTGTCGCGTGCACGGGTGTTCCGGCAGCCGCGCACGCCAGTGCAGGGACGCCTGTCGATCGGTGGCGGCGATCCTTTCGGTCCCGAGGCACAGGCGCGCGTGCGCAGTCTGGCGTTGTCGATGCGGACCGATGACGGACAGGAGTGGCGGATGGCGATGAACAGCTTCCCGTTCTTCGCCGTCGCCACGCCGGCCGGCTTCCATGCACAGATGCTGGCCTCGCGACCCGACCCGACCACCGGCAAGCCCGATCCGGCAAAGATGGCCGCCTTCCTCGAACAGTATCCGGAAGCCGCCCGCTTCCAGGCCTGGGCGAAATCCGCGCCGTGGTCCAGCAGCTGGGCGAGTACCGAGTACAACGGCGTGAACACCTTCCGCTTCATCGATGCGCACGGCCGCGCGCGGTTCGTGCGGTGGTCCATGCAGCCGCAGGCCGCGTTCGAACCGCTCGCCGACACGGCGCGCCAGCAGGCCGAAGCGGACCATCTGCAACGCGAACTTCGGGACAGGCTGGCCCGGGGCCCGCTGCGCTGGGACCTGGTGGTGACCGAAGCGGCGGCCGGCGATCCGGTGGATGATCCGTCGCAGCCCTGGCCCGCGTCTCGACCACGACACGTCGCCGGCACGCTGGTGCTGGAGCGCAGCGAGGCGCAGGCCACGGGCACGTGCCGGGACGTGAACTACGATCCCACCGTGGTGCCGGACGGCGTCGCGCTGTCCGACGACCCCATCCTGGCCGCACGCGCCGCCGCCTACAGCGTCTCGTTCAACCGGCGCGAGCGCGAGACCGCACGTGGCGACATCGCCAAGCCCGCCGATTCGAAGGGCAAGGAGGTGAAACCGTGAACCGCCACGGCCACTTCGATGCGTTCGCCCGCGTGCTGCACTGGGGCATGGCCGTGCTGATCCTGGCGATGCTGTTCGTCGGCGTGGGTATGGTCGCCTCGCTGACGCTGCGCCCGGTGCTGATCGACCTGCACCGGCCATTGGGCATCACGCTGCTCGTATTGGCAGTGATCCGCTTGCTGCACCGCTGGCGTCATCCGCCACCGCCGCTGCCCGCGTCACTGCCGCGCATGCAGGCGCTTGCGGCCAGGGCCTCGCACGTCGCGCTGTACGCGGCCATGCTGGCGATGCCGCTGTTGGGCTGGGCGATGCTGTCGGCCGGCGGCTATCCGGTGCGCATGACATCGTCGTTCGCGCTGCCGCCGATCCTGCCGCACGACCCCGTGCTGTACAGCCTGTTGCGGCAGGCGCATGGATGGGTGGGCTATGCGCTGTTCGCCTTGATCCTGCTGCACATGGCCGCCGCGCTGCATCATGCCTGGGTGCGCCGCGATGGCGTGTTCGAGGCGATGGCGCGCGGAAGAGCCAGGACCACGGCGGCGGCCGACCCGGACCCGGAGACGCCACCGGAGGCTTGATGGTGATCGCGCGCTGGACGCGGCATGCCGATGACGTTGCAATGCGTCCTGTCCTCCTTCCGGAAAGCCCCGCGTGCTGATCGCGTTCAACAAGCCCTTCAACGTGCTCTGCCAGTTCACCGACCGCAGCGATCCGCCGCGGCGGACGCTGGCCGAGTTCGGCCTGCCGCCGCGCGTGTACGCGGCGGGCCGGCTCGACTACGACAGCGAAGGCCTGTTGCTGCTCACCGATGACGGCACGCTGGCGAACCGGTTGACCGATCCGCGCCACAAGCAACCGAAGACCTATTGGGTACAGGTGGAAGGCGCGCCGACAGACGAGCAGCTGGATGCGCTGCGACGCGGCGTGGTGTTGAACGATGGGCCGACGCGGCCTGCACGGGTGGAAAGGCTGGATCCCGCACCGGCCCTGTGGCCACGCGACCCACCGGTCCGCTTCCGCAAATCGGTGCCTGACGCTTGGTTGTCGGTGACGATCACCGAAGGTCGCAACCGTCAGGTCCGGCGCATGACGGCGGCTGTCGGCCTGCCCACGTTGCGGCTGGTCCGTGCCGCGATGGGCGACACTTACCTGGAGGACTTGGCGCCCGGTGCGTGGCGCCCCGTTTGACGTGGGCGCCGTACCCCATCAGCTCTCGGCGGAACGCGTGGTGCTGCGCGGTTTGCGCGGCGTACCGGTCTTGCGCGCGGTGGACGTCTTGGCCGAGCCATTGACCTTGCGCGCTTCCACGCGACGCGACTTGCCTTCGATCGGGCCGTTCGCCTGGTCCTGCTTGCGCTTGCGGTAAGCGACCAGCGCCAGCAGGCCCACGCCGATACCGGTGGCGACGGCGACCGCCGGATTGCGGCGTACGAAATTCACCGCCAGCCTGCCGCCGGTCTTCGCCACGCCCAGCGCGGCGCCCGTCTGCAGCAGCTTGTCGGCGCTCGGAACCGCATGCTTGAGGCTGGTACCGGCCTGACTGGCCAGTTCGAGTGCGCGGTCGGTGATGGTGGTGAGCTTGCTCATGGGGCCTTCCCTGAAAGAAGTGGGTAGAACGCCAGTGTCCGTCCGGTGGTGTTTACGCGGTGTTAGTTCCGCCGCCCGGCGCTGGCCGCAGGCTGAACGTGGCGTGCGCTGTGCGCACGACCGGATGAAGCCCCGCCTCATGCCGACAGACACGGTTGCTCGAATCCGCTCCGCGGGTCGTGTGCATGGCGCACGCTACGTGCCGCGCGGTTTCGCGCGGTGGGTTGCCTGCGCGCTCCAAGGGTCGTCGGGCCACGGATGCCTCGGGTAGCGTCCCTTCATTTCCTTCCTCACCTCGGCATAGGTGGAATTCCAGAAGTTGCGCAGGTCGGCGGTCACCTGCAGCGGCTTGCCGCCGGGCGACAACAGGTGCAGCAACAGCGGCACGCGGCCATCGGCCACGCGCGGTGTATCCGCCAGACCGAACAGCTCCTGCAGCTTCACCGCCAGCACCGGCGGCTGGCCATGCGCGTACTCGATGCGGCGCTCCATGCCGGACGGCACGGTGATGCGGGTCGGCGCCAGCTGATCGATGCGCTGGCGAAGCGACCAGTCCATGCCGGACTTCAGCGCAGTCGCCAGCTCGTCCTCACCCAGCGCGTCCAGTCGGGTCTTGCCGGCGAACGCGGGTGTCAGCCAGTCGTCGAGCGTCGCCATCAGCGCGTCGTCCGACAGGTCGGGCAGGCCGAGGTCCGGCATCCACTCGCGCAGGCAGCGCACGCGTTCGCGCCACTGCTGCAGCGACTCGGGCCACGATAGTGCGTCCAGGCCGAGGTCGCGGACGGCATCGGTCAGCGCCTGGGCGGCCATTGCCGGGTCGACGCGGCCGGCAGGCCGGGCATCGAAGACGATCTGGTCGAAACGGGATTCGCGCTGCGCCGACAGCGCGCGCCGGGACGCATCCCAGCGGACAGTATCCGCGGTGACGAAGCGGTCGGCGAAATCCTGCCGCAGACGCCGTTCGTCCAGCGGTGCTGCGCGTTGCACGAGCGCATCGCGCGCGTCATGGCGCAACTCGCTGACCACGATCCACGGCTCGCCGATGAGCGCGCTGTCGTCGAACAACCGCGCACTGCGCCCATTCGCCAGCAGGTAGCGGCGCGCGTCCTGCGGATGTTGGAAGCCGATGCGGTCCGGGAAGGCGTGCATCAGCACGTCGCCTAGCCGGTGCGCTTCCACCGAAGCCGGCGGCAATGCGCTTTCATGGACACGGCGCCGCCACTGTTTCGCGGCCGCGTCGATGGCGGCCAGGCCGGAACGGTTCGCCTCCTGCGGTGCGCGTCCGCTGCGGAAGGCCGCCAGCGCCCGCCAGCGCGCGGCCAGCGCATCGCCTCCCATGCGCAGTGGGTCGCGCGCTTCGACGAGCGCAGCGAGATCGCAGGCCAGCGCGCGGTCTTCGCCCTCGCCCGCTGACAACAGCATCGCCGCGAGCCGGGGATGCGTGCCGAGCGCGAGCATGCGCTTGCCGAGCGGTGTGATCGCATGCGATGCGGTGAGCGCGCCCAGCCGGCGCAGCAGGTCGCGCGCGGCGTTCATCGCGCCCGGCGGCGGCGCATCGACGAAGCGCAGATCGTCGCTGCCCCAGGCCGCCAGTTCCAGGGCAAGGGCACCGAGTTCGACCAGCGCGATCTCCGGCCGTCGCTGCGGATCGAGCCGCTGCGACTGCGGCCACAGGCGATACGCCCAGCCATCGGCCACGCGGCCCGCGCGACCGGCACGCTGGTCGGCGGACGCCTGCGAGATGGTCGTCACTTCCAGGCGCGAGAAACCGCTGTTCGGGTCGTATGAAGGCTCTCGCGCTTGTCCGCTGTCGATCACCACGCGCACGCCGGGCAACGTCACCGACGACTCGGCAACGTTGGTGGCCAGGACGACGCGGCGTCGGCCTTGCGGATCGGGCTGCAGCGCTTCGGACTGCTTCTCCACCGGCAGTTCGCCGTGCAGCGCGAGGACGACGATACCGTCAGGCAGCACGCCGGCCAGCATCGTCTCGACCCGCGCGATCTCGCGCTGCCCGGGGAGGAAGACCAGCACGTCGCCTGGATGCGCCTGCACGGCGTGTTCGATCGCGCGGCGCGCCTGCACCTCGGTCGTCTCGTCCCTGCGCGCGGGAAAGTGCGCGATCTGCACCGGAAAGCCACGGCCCTCGCTGCTCAGCCGTGGCGCGTCCAGGAACCGGGCCAGCTTCTCGCCATCGAGCGTGGCGGACATCACGACGAGGCGCAGGTCGTCGCGCAGCTGTGCCTGTACGTCCAACGCGAGGGCCAGGCCGAGGTCGCCGGCGAGGTGGCGTTCGTGGAATTCGTCGAACAGGATCGCACCGACGCTCTCCAGCATCGGATCGTCCTGGATCATCCGGGTCAGGATGCCTTCGGTGACGACCTCGATCCGCGTATCGGGGCCGACCCTGTTCTCGAAGCGGATGCGGTAGCCGACGGTCCCGCCGACCGTTTCGCCCCGTTGCTTCGCCATGAAGCCGGCCGCCGCGCGTGCAGCCACGCGGCGCGGTTCCAGCACTACGATCTTGCGTCCCTGCAACCACGGCTCATCCAACAGCGCCAACGGCACCTGCGTGGTCTTGCCGGCACCGGGCGGCGCTTCCAGCACCAGGCGCGGATGCTCGGACAGGCTGCGGATGATGTCCGGCAGCAGCGGGGTGATGGGAAAGATGGGCGACGGCATGCGCTGCAAGGATAAAGCTTCGACCCCATCCCTGTAGGAGCGCCCTCGGGCGCGATGCTCTTGGATTGGCCCTTGTCGAAGAGCATCGCGCCCGAGGGCGCTCCTACAGGTGGGCAGGTGGACGGTAAAATACGGGCATGGACTTGATCGACATCGGCGCCAACCTCACCCACGAAAGCTTCGACCACGACCGCAACGCGGTCCTCCAGCGCGCGCGCGAAGCCGGCGTGGTGCAGCAGGTGGTCACCGGCGCCAGCCGCGAGCATTCACCGACCGCCCTGCGCCTGGCGCAGGCGCATCCCGGCGAGCTGTTCGCCACCGCCGGCGTGCACCCGCACCACGCCACCGAGTACACCGACGAGTGCGATGCCGAGATGCGCGCATTGCACGAACATCCGCAGGTCGTGGCGGTCGGCGAATGCGGGCTGGACTACTTCCGCGATTTCTCGCCGCGTCCCGCGCAGCGCAAGGCCTTCGAGCGCCAGCTGCAGATCGCCATGGACACCGGCAAGCCTTTGTTCCTGCACCAGCGCGACGCGCACGACGACTTCGTGGCGATGATGAAGAACTTCGACGGCAAGCTGGGGGCCGCCGTGGTGCACTGCTTCACCGGCACGAAGAAGGAACTGTTCGACTGCCTGGACCAGGACTGGCACATCGGCATCACCGGCTGGCTGTGCGACGAACGCCGCGGCCTGCACCTGCGCGAGCTGGTGAAGAACATCCCGGCGAACCGGCTGATGATCGAAACCGATTCGCCCTACTTGCTGCCGCGCACGGTGAAGCCGCAGCCCTCGCACCGCCGCAACGAGCCGATGTACCTGGCGCACATCGTCGCCGAGCTGGCGCGCGACCGCGGCGAAGACATCGAGGTCACGGCGGCCATCACCACGGCGACGGCACGGGCATTCTTCCGACTGCCGGCAGCAGACTGAGCCCGGCCCTCACTCCACCTTGCTGTCCTCGGACTTGGCCTGCTGCATGGCTTCCGGCTCGAGTTCTTCGGCACTGCGGTTGAGGTGGACGAACACGCCCCACGCCACCAGCAGCAACGCTGCCGAACCGCCGATGGCCATGACGTAAGGCAGCTGACGCGGGTCTTCGTGCATCAGTTCGAAGGTGGCCACCAGGGTTTCGATCGACAGCGCAATGACGATGACCACCAGGAAGCGCGACAGGTAGCGGCGTACGCGGGTAGGGCCGCTGACCTTGACGTCGCGCTGCACTTCTTCCTCGAACACCGTTTGCGCCAGCTCCAGCGCGACCAGTCCGATGGTCAGCATGCCGATGCTCTCGAGGATGTTGTCGAAGCGGCCGCGCAGGCCCGCCTCGCTGCCGGCGAGTACGACGCCGTGCCACAGCTCGCTGCCCGCCAGCACGACCAGGGCCAGCGCGCTGCAGAAGAACAGGGCCACGATGAGGAGGTGGCCGGCGAGGAAGAGTTTCTGCAGGTGCTTCATGGCAGCGCCACCGGGAAGGTGGCGCAGGATGGAGGCAGGCGCCGTCAGTACGGCGTGAAACCCGCCGCTCAGTCCGTGCGCTGCGCCTCGTACGCCTGCAGATGCACCCAGGCCGCCCGCAGGCAAGGCGTCGCGATGCCATGCACCGTGGCGCGATGGACCATGTCGCCGACGATGTGCGCGGATTCCACGCGCTGCCCGGCTTCCAGGTCGCGCAGCATCGAGGCCTTCATCGGCGAGCCGGCGGCGGTGAGCGTTTCGCGCGCCGACGTCTGTGCCGGGGCCGGCACGGGCTGGCCCGACGCGGCGGCGACCGCCAGGCATTCTTCATGCAACGCCGCCATGAAGTCCGCGCCGCCCTCGCCCGCCACGATCGTGCCGATCGGCGCGCGCATCAGGCAGGTGCCGGCCGCCAACGCGGTGAGGAAGCTGTACTTCACCCACTGTGCCTGTGCGATATCCCCCGCATGCAGGTGATCGATGCCGGCTTGCGCGCACGCAGCGGCGAGCCCTTGCAGGCGCGCGTCCGGTGCTTGGCCATCGCGTTCGCCGAACGTCATCGACGCCGGCCTGCCGAGATGCAGGACCTCGCCGTCGACACCCAGCGTAGCGCTGATGAAGCAGAGGCCACCGAGGACATTCCCGAAACCGAAGCGCGCATCCAGCGCCTCGTAGTGGCGCAATCCATTGAGCAGCGGCAGCACGCGCGCACCGGCGTCGACGGCCGGGGCTATGGCGTCCATCGCGCTGTGCAGGTCGTAGGCCTTGCAGCTCAGCAGCACCAGATCGAACGGCGCCGCCTCGCTCAAGGTATCCGCCGTGATGACCTGCACCGGGACGTCGGCGTCACCGAGCGGACTGCGGATGCGCAGCCCGCGTTCGCGCAGCAGCGCCGCGCGCGCGGGCCGCACCAGGAAGCTGACGTCGACACCGGCCTGCGCGAGTCGTCCGCCGAAATAGCCGCCGGTGCCGCCGGCGCCGAGCACGAGCAGGCGCATCAGCTGCGCAGCCCCACGCCCTTCTTCAGCAGCCACAGCCCGAGCGCGGCCAGGCCGAACACGAACGCCAGCATCAGCGCGTACGCAATCCACAGTGGCACGTCGCTGGTGCCGAGCAGACCGTAACGGAACGCGTTGACCATGTAGAAGATCGGGTTGGCGTGGGTCAGCGCTTCCGCCCACGGCGGCAGCAGCTTGACCGAATAGAACACGCCGCCCAGGTAGGTCAGCGGGGTGAGGATGAAGGTCGGCACGATGGCGATGTCGTCGAACTTCTTCGCGTACGCCGCGTTGACGAAGCCGGCCAGCGAGAAGATCGTCGCGCCGAGCAGCACGGTGCTGAGGGTGACCAGCGGATGCGGGATGCGCACCTTGGTGAAGAACATCGCGATGACCAGCACGATGGCGCCGACCAGCAGGCCGCGCAACACCGCGCCCGCCACGTAGCCCAGCAGGATCACCCAGTTCGGCATCGGGCTGACCAGCAACTCTTCGACATGGCGACCGAACTTGGCACCGAAGAAGCTGGAGCTGATGTTGCCGTAACTGTTCTGGATGATGCTCATCATCACCAGGCCCGGCACGATGAACTCCATGTAGCTGTAGCCGCCCATGTCGCCGATGCGGCTGCCGATCAGGCCGCCGAAGATCAGGAAGTACAGCGTCATGGTGATGGCCGGCGGCACCAGGGTCTGGCCCCAGATGCGCAGGATGCGGGCGACTTCGCGCCGGACGATGGTGCCGAGGGCGACCAGGTTCGGATGGCTCATGCCGCCTTCTCCTTGGCGGCGTCGCCATTGCCGGTCATGCGCACGAACAGTTCCTCCAGCCGGTTGCTCTTGGTGCGCATCGAGCGCACCCGGATGCCGGCGTCGTTGAGCGCGGCGAAGACGCGGTTGAGGTCCATCGCGCGCGGCATGTCGAGGTCCAGCGTGTGCACGTCGGTGGCGACGAGGGTGGTGCCCTCGATCACCGGCAGCTGCGCGGGCAGTTCGCCGTCGATGTCGAACAGGAAGCCTTCCACGTCCAGCTTGGCGAGCAGCGTGCGCATCGGGCCCTGCTCCACGATCACGCCGCGGTCGATGATGGCGAGGTTGCGGCAGAGGCTCTCGGCCTCCTCCAGGTAATGCGTGGTCAGGATGATCGTGGTGCCGGCGGCGTTGATGTCCTTCAGCGTCTTCCACATGCCGCGGCGGATCTCGATGTCGACGCCGGCGGTGGGCTCGTCCAGGATCAGCAGCTTCGGCCGGGTCATCATGGCGCGCGCGATCATCAGCCGGCGCTTCATGCCGCCGGACAGCGTGCGGCTCATGACGTTGGCCTTTTCCCACAGCTGGGCGCGCTTGAGTTCCTCTTCGGCACGGACCAGGGCTTCGGCGCGCGGGATGCCGTAGAAGCCCGCGTAGTTCACGCAGATGTCGAGCGGCTTCTCGAACATGTTGAAGTTGATTTCCTGCGGCACCAGACCCAGCAAGCGCATCGCGCCGTCGCGATCGTGGTCGATGTCGACGCCGAACACGCCGACCTGGCCACTGCTCTTGTTGACCAGCGAGCTGACGATGCCGATCAGCGTGGACTTGCCGGCACCGTTGGGGCCGAGCAACGCGAAGAAATCGCCGGGTTCGACCTGCAGCGACACGCCCTTGAGGGCCTGTACGCCGGTGTCGTAGACCTTGCGCAGGTCGGTGATGGCCAGCGCGGGAACCGCCGCCGGAGCCGTTGTTGCGAACGCCATGGGATACCTTGTGGCGCCGCGAAAGCGCCCGGGGGATGCGAGCGCTTATTATAGGCGTCCCGCCGGGGCCGCCCCGGGCCACACAGTGTTCCAGCCGCCTTGGCCATCGCCCACTTTCCCTTGAAGCTCGTCGGTCGCCGCATGCTGGCGCCCAGCGTGGGCCACTACAGCTTCGTGCGCGACGATGGCCAGCCGCTGGATTTCATCCCCGGCCAGTTCATCCAGGTGCATTTCCGTTACGCCGATGGCACGGCGACCAAGCGCAGCTATTCGCTGGCGACGATCCACGACCATGCGATGGGCCCGGGCGAAGCGGTGGAGATCGCGGTCAGTTACGTGCCCGGTGGCGCCGCGACAGCCTTGTTCGAGGGTCTGCCGGAAGGCGGCCACGTCGATGCGAGTGGTCCGTTCGGCCGCTTCTGCCTGCTGCCGGGGGACGGCAACGCACGCTACCTGCTCATCGCCACGGGCACCGGCGTCACGCCGTATCGTTCGATGCTGCCGCAACTGGAAGCCTTGATGACCGAGCGCGGCGTCGAGGTCGTGCTGCTGCAGGGCGCACGCACGCCCACCGAGCTGCTGTACGGCGACGAGTTCCGCGCGTTCGCCGATAAGCACCCGGGTTTCCGTTACGTGCCGTGCCTGTCGCGCGAGCTGCCGGCTGATCCGCATGCGGACGTGCGACAGGGCTATGTGCAGCAACACCTGGCCGAGTTCGCGCCGGACGCCGCACGCGACATCGCCTACCTGTGCGGCAACCCCGACATGGTCGATGCCTGCTTCGAGGCACTGAAAGGCCACGGGCTGCCGATTCCCCAGGTACGCCGGGAAAAATACGTTTCAAGCAAGTAGCACGACATTCCGCAGCCCTGCCATCCGGCACACGGACCGGCGGGTGTCGGCGCCTAGACTGCGGTGAGGGGGACCATCGCCATGCAGGATCGCGCCACGTCCGACACATCACCGTTGTATCCGGCTGCCCCGCCGGATGCCGGTCCCCAGCGTGCGCGTCATTGGCGCGGAACGATAGTGAGCCTTCTCGTGGGCGGTGTCGTCGGCGTCGCGCTCGCCAGTACCGGGATTCTGGTGGGGCGGGAGGTCGCCACGCCGGGCTGGTTCCTGGCGGGACTGGTGCTGGGCCTGTGGCCGAATGTCGTGCTGCATGAAGCGGGGCACCTGCTGGCCGGCATCGCCGCCGGCTTGCGACCCGTGGCGCTGGGCATCGGCCCGTTCCGCTACGAGCGCACGCTGGCCGGATGGCGCGGTTATCGCGGCAGTGCGTTGCAGGGCATTGCCGGTTTCGCCGCGTTGCTGCCGGATGGGAATGCCGGCGCTGGGCGCGGAGCGCAGGCCACCATGCTGGCCGGTGGCCCGCTGGCGAACCTGCTGGTCGCCTCGATCTGCTTCGCCGCTGCCGCTGCGCTGGATGGATCACCGCGGACCGCCGGGCTGCTGTGGGGCGTGGCCGGCATCGCACTCGTGCTGGGCGTGGCCAACCTGGTGCCGTTCACCGTCGCCGCGGGATGGCGTTCCGACGGCCGCACCCTGCTGGATATCGCACGGCGCGCACCGGAAGCCGATATCCACCTCGCACTCCAGCGCGTCGTGGGCCTGAGCCTGGCGGGACACCGGCCACGCGACTGGCCCGTGACCGCGCTGCCTGCGGCGACGCGCGACCTGCCACCCACCCTGCTCGCCACGTCCGCCCACATGCTGTGCCTGTCGCATGCGATGGACAGCGCTGATGCCGGGAGGGCCCGTGCGCACGCGCGCTGGCTGGCCGACCACTGGACGGCGATGCCACCGGCGCAACAGCCTGCCGTGGCCACGCAGATGGGCGGATACGCCACCGTCATCGCGCGCGACGCAGAGCTGCTGGCTGCCTGGCGTCCGTTCTGCGAAGGCGGCCTGCTGGACCTCTCGCCGTATCGCGCCTGGCTGGATGCCGAACGGGCGCTGCTGCAGGACGACCCACACTTGCCGGAACTGACACGCCAGGCCATCGCCTTGCTGCCGCGCGTGCACGACGCGGGCAGTGCACGTGTGCTGCAAGACATGCTGGACCGCCTGCTACACGCATCGACTCCCGCCGCACACTGATACCGGGAGTTCCGGTCACATCCGTCCCGCCGCGTCGTCATGGCATGCTGGGACCCGCCTCCAACGGAACTGATACATGGCACTTCTTTATCGATCACTCGCGCCTGCACTGGGCGTCATGCTGCTCGCCGGATGCAACGGCGCCACCACCACGCCCGACCAGCAGGCCGTTCGCCATTACGGCGAACTCGCTTTCACGCCCTGCACGCTGACCGCGCCCTACCTGACCACGACGGTGGAAGCGCAGTGCACGACCTACGAGGTAGCCGAGGATCCGGCCAAACCCCAAGGACGCAAGGTCGCATTGAACATCGCATGGCTGCCCGCCACGAACGAAGGCGCGGCGACCGAGGACCCGGTGTTCTTCCTCGCCGGGGGCCCGGGCCAGTCGGCCGTGCAGGTCTGGCCGGCGATCGACGGCGCCTTCCGCGAAGTGCGCAAGTCGCGCCACATCGTGCTGGTCGACCAGCGCGGTACCGGCAAGTCGAACCCGCTGTCCTGCAAGGATGACGAAGGCCGCAACGCCTACGGCGATCCTGACGACATGAGCGAGGCGTCGGCGGTCGCGTTCGCCCGCGCCTGTGCGGCATCGCTGAAGGCCGACCCGCGCTTCTACACCACCACCGACGCCGTGCGCGACCTGGACAGCGTGCGCAAGGCACTGGGTGCGACGAAGGTCAACCTGGTCGGCGGCTCTTATGGCACGCGCGTGGCGCAGCAGTACGCCATGCATCATCCCGACAGCACGCGCAGCGTGGTGATCGACGGCGTGGTACCGAACGAACTGGTGCTGGGCAGCGAGCACGCACGTAATCTGGACGCGGCGCTGGCGCTGCAGTTCCAGCGTTGCCAGGCGACGGCGACCTGCAAGGACCGCTTCGGCGACGACCTGCGTGGCCAGCTGCGCACGCTGATGACGCGACTGGCGGCGGCGCCGGTGAACACCGATTACCGCGATCCCTCGACCGGCGAGCTGGTCAATGGCGAAGTGACCGCAGGCGCGGTTGCCGGCATCACCCGCATGTACTCGTACTACCCGCAGGGCGCGGCGTTGCTGCCGCTGGTGTTGAACGAGGCGCAGCAGGGCCGCTATGGCTCGCTGATGTCACTGTCGAAGATGCTCGAGACCCAGGTCGGCGACCAGTTCATGCACGGCATGCAGTTGTCGGTGATCTGCGCCGAGGACGCGGACCTGCTGAAAGCGGATCCCGCGGACGCCGATACCGTGCTGGGAAGCCTGCTCGGCGACACGTTGAAGACACAATGCACGGCATGGCCCACGGGCAAGCGGCCTGCGGACTTCCACACGGCGTGGACCTCCGACATCCCCACCCTCATCACGTCCGGTGAGCTGGATCCCGTCACGCCGCCTCGCTACGGCGAGCAGGTACTGCGCACGTTGTCGAACGGCCGCCACCTGACATTGAAAGGCCAGGGCCACGGCACGTTCGCCGTCGGCTGCATGCCCAAGTTGCTGGGCCGCTTCCTGGAGACGGCCGATGCCAAGGGCCTGGACGCGACCTGCCTGGACAGCCTCGATTACGTACCGCCCTTCACCAGCTTCAATGGCTGGGAACCGTGAGCCGCGCCCCGCGCGCCCGCCACCTTCAATGGACATGACCGAATGATCATCGCCAACGACCTGCACAAATCCTTCAAGACCAAGACCGGCACGGTCACCGCCGTGGACGGCGTCAGCTTCACCGCCCACGACGGCCAGATCACCGGCCTGCTCGGCCCCAACGGCGCCGGCAAGACCACCACCATGCGCATGCTGTACACGCTGATGACGCCCGATCGCGGCGAAGTCAAAGTCGATGGCATCGACACGGCCCAGGATCCCGTCGCCGTGCGTCGCGCGCTGGGCGTGCTGCCCGACGCGCGCGGCGTGTACAAGCGCCTGACCGCGCGCGAGAACATCGCCTACTTCGGCGAGCTGCACGGACTGTCGTCGAAGCAGATCGCCGAACGCACCCAGGCGTTGTCCGATGCGCTGGACATGGGCGACATCCTCGACCGCCAGACCGAGGGCTTCAGCCAGGGCCAACGCACCAAGACCGCGATCGCGCGTGCGCTGGTGCACGACCCGCGCAACGTCATTCTCGACGAGCCCACCAACGGCCTGGACGTGATGACCACGCGCGCGATGCGTGGCTTCCTGCACCAGTTGCGCGACGAAGGCCGCTGCGTGATTTTCTCCAGCCACATCATGCAGGAGGTCGCGGCGCTGTGTGACCGCATCGTCATCATCGCCAAGGGCACCGTGGTCGCCGCCGGCACCGCTGACGAACTGCGCGCACAGGCGGGCGAGGACAACCTGGAGGACGCCTTCGTCAAGGTGATCGGCTCGGAGGAGGGCCTGCTGGCATGAACATGTTCCGTACCGTTTTCACCGTGATGCGCAAGGAATTGCGCGAACTCGCCCGCGACCGTCGCACGCTCGTGCTGTCACTGTTGCTTACGCCGCTGCTGTATCCGGCCCTCATCCTCGGTATGGGCTATCTCACCGAGAACCGCGTTCGTACCCAGGTCGACAAGATATTGGAGGTGCCCATGGTGGGTGCCGAACACGCGCCGAACCTGGTGAAGTTCCTGACGACGAACGGCATCACCATCAAGGCTCCGCCCGCCAATCTGGACGCCGCAATCCGCGCGCAGGATGTCGACGTCGCACTGCGCATCAGTCCATCGTATGCCGAAGATTGGCGCAATGGCCGGCCCGCGCTCGTCGAGATCATCCGCGATAGCACGCGGCGCGATGCGGATATTCCCACACAGCGCCTGCAGGCGGCCCTGAATGCATATAGCCAGCAGGTCGGCGCGCTCAGGTTGCTGGCGCGCGGGGTCGACGCATCGGTCGCACGTCCGGTCAACATCGGCATGCAGGACATGGCGACAGCTGAAGCCAAGCAAGGCATGTTGCTGTCTGTAATGCTGCCGTACCTGCTGATCATCACATCGTTCATTGGCGGCGTTTACCTGATCCTCGACGCCACAGCGGGTGAGCGCGAGCGTCAGTCTCTTGAGCCTTTGCTAGCCACCCCTGCCGCCCGCAGCGCGATCGTCAGCGGGAAGATCGCCGCCGCCTGTATCGTTGGTGCGGGCACCATCGTGCTGACACTGCTGTCGCTGAAGCTCAGCTCGCAATTTTCCACCGGCGTGGCTCGGCAGCTGGATGTGTCGTTCCTGGCGATGGCGAAGATGTTGGTCGTCCTGCTGCCCATGCTGTTCATCGGCACGTCGCTGCTCACGTACCTGGCCGCCTCGGCCAAGAGCATGAAGGAAGCGCAGAGCCACATGACCTGGCTGATGCTGCTGCCGATGATCCCGACGTTCGCGCTGATGGCGAACCCGCTGAAGAGCCAGCTGTGGCAGTTCGCGGTGCCCTTCCTCGCGCAGAACCAGCTGCTGCTGAAGGTCATCCGCAACGAGTACATCAGCGCGCAGACCTGGCTGGTCTATGTGGCCGCGGCGTTCGGCGTGGCAGCGCTGCTGTGGTACGCGGCGGTGCGCCGGTACCACCAGGAGAAGCTCGCCGTCGCGGGGTGATCCGGCGGGCGAAACGTTGAGAAGGAAACGGCCACCTTGCGGTGGCCGTTTCTGCATGGGGCGATCACCTGCTGACGTCGTATCCGACTCGACCTGCGGGCGACGACAACGATGCGCCGATCATGCCCCTGGGATACCGATGCCAAAAAGAAAAGCGCCGGCTTCACGCCAGCGCTTTTCATGATCCGCAGAAGCGGCTGACGATCAGCTGCCCGGGCTGAAACCGATCGTGCGACGCGTGGTGACCGGCGCGTCGAGCGGTTCGAAACGCCAGCGGCGCACGGCATTCAATGCTTCGCGGTCGAACACGCGTGCCGGCGTGGCACGCACGACGCGGGCGTTCGTGACCGAGCCATCGGTGCCCACCGTGATCTCGACCAGCACCTCGCCCTGCGTGCCCGAACGCAACGCTTCCGGCGGATAGCGCGGTGCCGGGGTGCTGACCGCGCGCAACGCCTGTGCCGGGGCGGCGGCGGGAACGGCGGCACGCGTGGCGGCGGCCTGGCGTTCGGCAGCTTCACGCTGCGCGGCGGCCTGGCGTTCGGTTTCCTGCCGTGCGGCTTCCACGCGCGCGGCTTCCTGCTGCTGGGCAAGCTGCTGGGCGGCCGCGGCCTCGGTGGCACGCTGCTGCTCCGCCTGCTGCGTCAATCGCTGTTGCTCGCGCAGGCGTGTGTCTTCGTCGGCTTTCGTCTTGGCGGCTTCATCGGTCACCGCGCGCTGCGCGACCGCCTGCTGGGCGGCCGCAATACTCTGCTGCAGACGCGGCAGGGCGGGCGCCTTCGGATCGGCCTTCTCGATGATCGCCGACAGGCGCTGGGCCTCGGTGAACTCCTCGCGCGCGATGCTCTGCTCGGCGGCGATCAAGGTGTAGGGCATCAGATCGGTCAGCGCACTCGTCACGCCCGGATCGTTCGGCAGCTTGTCGCGCAACGCCAGGTAGTACTCCATGGCGTTGTCGCCGCCAGGTGCGTAGATACGGTTCTCACGCAGCGCCTTGGTGGCGGCTTCGCGCAGTGCGTCGGCATCCATCGCCTGCACCTGTGCGGACACGGCCGGCGGTGGCGGCGCGGCAGGCACGGCGGCCGCACCGGGCGTGGTGGCGGGCTTGGCGGCCTCGTCCTGTTTGGAACATGCCGCCAGCGCAGCGATGAGCATCAGCGGCGCAACATAGCGCAGGCGCCCGGTGGTCTGGATCAAGGACATCGTTTCAACTCCCCCAAGTACGTTCTTATGGTGTCGACACAACCGGCAACGCCCGCAACAGCGAGGCTCCGGGTGTCGCGAATCAGCACAGGCCCGCCGCCCGCCAAGGCCCATCCGGACTGACATGGCGCGACGCCTTTCGGGTACCCCTACCCGGACGCCAGAGTACGTCGGCGCATCGGGCGCAACACTTGACGCCTGTCACAGTTTTGGCGGACTGAAGACGCAGCGGTGTCATTTGCCGATGCAGAAGGTGGAGAAGACGTGGCCCAGCATGTCGTCCGCGCTGATGCGGCCGGTGATCTCGCCCAGCGCATCGTGCCCCAGGCGCAGTTCCTCGGCGGCCAATTCCAGGTGCTCGTATCGCAGGTGATCCGTCGCCACCGCCGCATGGGTCGCCGCACGCTGGAGCGCCTCGACATGGCGGGCACGTGCTGAAAATTCGCCGTCACCCCCTTCGCTAGCCGACGCGCCGGCGAGCGAGCGCAGACGATCATGCAGGCGATCGAGGCCGACACCTTGGGCGGCAGACACGTGAATACGGTCCGCGTCGTCTGCCGGCACGTCGACCAGCAGATCGGCCTTGTTGTGGATCCACAGGACCATGCCGACGTCGCGGATGCTGTCCGCGATGGCCGCGCGGCCGGCGTCGGGATCGCGTGCATCGACGACCGCCAATGCCAGATCGGCGCGTGAAAGCTCCCTGCGGGCACGGCGCATGCCTTCGCGCTCGATCGCGTCGCCGCCATCGCGCAGGCCCGCCGTGTCCACCAGATGCAGCTCCAGTCCATCAAGGCGGATGGTTTCGCGCAAGGTGTCGCGGGTGGTGCCCGCGACATCGGTGACGATGGCGCGGTCGCTGCCGGCCAGCGCGTTGAGCAACGAACTCTTGCCCGCGTTGGGCGGACCGACGATCACGGCATGCACGCCATCCCGCAGCTTGCGCCCGCGCTCGGCGTCGGTGATCAGCGCATCCAGCCGCTGCCGCGCATCTGCCAGGCGCGCGCGCACCTGTTCGCCACCCAGGGTGTCGATCGATTCGTCGGCGAAGTCGATGGCGGCCTCGACATGCACCCGCAACGCCAGCAACGACTGGCCGATGCCATCGACACGCGCGGAGAACACGCCGTCGAGCGAGCGCCGCGCCGCCCGGGCCGCACGCGCATCCGCAGCGGCGATGAGGTCCGCGATGGCTTCCGCCTGGGCGAGATCGAGCTTGTGGTTGAGGAAGGCGCGTTCGGAAAACTCACCGGGCCGCGCCATGCGTGCGCCGAGCGCGCAAGCGCGCGCGACCAGCTGCTGCAGCACGACGGGACTGCCGTGCGCCTGCAGTTCGACCACGTCCTCGCCGGTGAAACTGGCGGGGCCGGGGAACGACAACGCGATGCCGTCATCGAGGGTGCCGCCATCCGCGTCGTGGAAGCGCACATGGTGCGCATGGCGCGGCGTCAGCCTGCGCGACGTGATGTCCTGCGAGATCGCGCGCGCACGTGGTCCGGACAGGCGCACGATGCCGACACCGCCTGCACCGGGGGCCGTGGCAATCGCAACGATGGTGTCCTGGACTGCGGTCATGATCAGGGATTCGTGATTGAGCCTTCAGCGTAGCGGAAACACGAAGCCCGCCGGAGGGCGGGCTTCGTGGCATCGCATCGGGGGAAGATTACTTGGCGACGGCGGTCTTCGGCGGCGTCGCCGATTCACCGTGGCGCTTGGTCATCCACCACTGCTGCAACAGGCCCAGCGCACCGTTGGTGACCCAGTACAGCACCAGGCCCGACGGGAAGAAGGCCATCATCACGCCGAACACCAGCGGCATGAACTGCATCATCTTCTGCTGCATCGGATCCATGCCCGGCGCCGGCGTCAGCTTCTGCGTCAGCCACATCACCAGCATGTTGAGCACCGGCAGGATGAAGTACGGATCGCGCGCGGTCAGGTCCTGGATCCACGCGAACCACGGCGCCTGGCGCAGCTCGACGGTTTCCACCAGCACCCAGTAGAGCGCCAGGAACACCGGCATCTGCACGAGGATCGGCAGGCAGCCGCCCATCGGGTTGATCTTCTCCTTCTTGTACAGCTCCATCATGGCGACCTGGAACTTCTGCTTGTCGTCGCCGTAACGTTCCTTCAGTTGCTGGATGCGCGGCTGGAACTTGCGCATCTTGGCGAAGCTCTTGTACTGCGCCGCCGACAGCGGATACAGCGCAAGCTTCACCAGGATCACCAGGCCGATGATCGACCAGCCCCAGTTGCCGATGAAGCCGTGCAGGAAGTTCAGCACCCAGAACAGGCCCTGGCCCAGCAGGGCGAGGATCGCGAACTGGCTGTAGTCGACCACGCGGTCGATGCCGGGCGCGTTGATCGCATGGATCTTGTCGACCAGCTTCGGACCCACCCACAGGCGGGCCGTCGTGGTGGCCTGCTGGCCGGGACCGACGTTGACGCCCGGACCCATCTCGCGGATCAGCGCGCGCGTGCCGTTGTCCGGGTTGTCGAGCGAGATGGTGGTGGTGTCGTCGGCCTGCGGGATCCACGCACTGAAGAAGTGGTGCTGCGGGATGGCAATCCAGCCGCCCTTCACCTGCGCGTTGACGCGACCGTCTTCCAGGTAGTCCTCGTTGAACTTGCGGCGCTGGTAGCTGCCGTCCCACCAGGTGGCGCCATTGAAACTGAAGGATTCCGGATTCGTCATGCCGCTCTTGACCACCGGCGGCGTGCGGAGCAACTGGCGGTAGACCATGCCCTGCCAAGTGCCGGCGCCTGCGTTGATGACCTGATCGCGGACTTCGATCTCGTAGCTGGCACGCTTGAAGGTATAGATGCGGCGGATGGTCACGCCCTCCGGACCCTGCCACACGAAGGGAACGCTGACGCTGTCCGCACCCTTTGCCAACGCCACCTCACCCGCTCCGCTTTCCGGCCGGAACGCGTGGTGGTCGGGCGCCTTCGCCGCGCTGCTGACCCAACCGCTTTCCGCCGCATAGAAATGCTGCGGTTCCTGACTGAAGAGACGGACCGGACCACTACCCGGCGTCTTGCTCTGCGGGTAATGCAGCAGATCGGCTTCCAGCACGCTGCCACCATCCAGCACCAGGCGCAGGACATCGGTGTTCACGGTGACCCGCGGTGCGGTGCCGACCGCCGCCGGCGCGGCGGTCGGCATCGGCGCCACAGTGGGCGCGCTGGGCACGCTGCCGGACGACGACGAGGCCGTCGGCGCGATCGCGGCCGGCACGGTGCTGCCCTGCGCCACCGGCGTCTGGGTGGCCACCGGCGGGAGGGCCGGGTCCGCCTTGTTCCATTCCAACCACAACAGGGTCGCCACCATCAGCCAGGCGAAGATCAGGAATACGCGGGTCTGGTTCATCAGGCAGGCAGTCTCAACCGGCGTCGGAAACCGGTTTGGTCGAAGAAGAAGGAGTGGGTGGCGGCGTGGGGGAATTCAAGCCCGGCGGCATTGTGCCGCCCGGTGCGGACGCGGGCAATGCGCCGGCACGCACCAGTACGCGTTCGAACGTCGCGCATAGCTGGCCTGGATCGGCTTTCGCCGCCGGAAGCCGCGCAACGATGACGTAGTCGCCGCCGGGCAACGTGGCACGAAGGCGGCGGAAATGTTCGCGCAACTGGCGCTTGATGCGGTTGCGACCCACCGCACGCGTATCCACCTTGCGCGACACCGCCAGGCCGAGACGTGCGACACCCTCGCCCGGCAGCCAGTGCAGGCTCATCAACGGATCGGAGGTGCGGCGGGCCTGCTCGAACACGCGCGCATAGTCGGCGCTCGCGCGTACCCGTGCGCTGCGCGGAAAAGCCGTGCTCATCTCAGCAAGAAGCCCGCTCGTGGACGGGCGGGCTCCTTTCGATACAGGGAACGCATGGATGCTGGCCGTCGAACGACGGCCAAGCCATCAGGCGGTCAGGCGCTTGCGGCCCTTGGCACGGCGACGGGCCAGGATCTTGCGGCCATCGGCCGTGGCCATACGGGCACGGAAACCATGGTCGCGCTTGCGCTTGAGGTTGCTGGGTTGGTAAGTGCGCTTGGTGGCCATGGGGCCCTCGTGCGTGTTCGGGTGGAAAGAACCGGAAATTCTATAGGAACCGCCGGGTTACGGTCAACTCCCCTCGCGCTTTCGATGTGCGTGCCGCCTCACGGCTATGAACGCCGCGCCGTTGCGCCATTCATCCACATCTTATGCACAGGATCGTTGGCGGGTCCCCGGACCGGTGGTAGTCTGGCCGACCCCATTGATTCCGCCCCGCGCTGCCCCCCGGCAACGCGGGATGGCCTGTTCGCCCCCACTCGCGAGTTGTTCCACCTGATGGATGCCTGGCCCCGTTGCCTCGAACGCCTGGAAGCCGAACTGCCGGCCGAGGATGTACATACCTGGCTGAAGCCGCTGCAGGCCGAGCAGCGCAGCAACGCGATGGTGCTGTATGCGCCGAATGCGTTCATCGTCGAACAGGTCCGCGAACGCTACCTGGGTCGCATCCGCGAGCTGCTGGATTATTTCGCAGGGCACGATGATGTGTCGCTGGAAATCGGCTCACGCAGCCGGGTTGCGGATACGGCGACGGTTACGGCGCCTGGAACCGCGAGCACGGCACCCGTCGAACCCTTCGCCGGCAACATGGACCTGCATTACTCCTTCGACAATTTCGTCGAAGGCCGCAGCAACCAGCTGGGGCGTGCCGCCGCCTGGCAGGCCGCGCAGAAGCCCGGCGACCGCGCACACAATCCGCTGCTGCTCTACGGCGGCACCGGCCTGGGCAAGACCCACCTGATGTTCGCCGCCGGCAACGAGATGCGCCGGCAGAATCCGAACGCGCGCGTGCTGTACCTGCGCAGCGAGCAGTTCTTCAGCGCCATGACCAAGGCGTTAATCGAAAAGTCGATGGACCAGTTCAAGCGCCGCTTCCAGCAGGTCGACGCGCTGCTGATCGACGATATCCAGTTTTTCGCCGGCAAGGACCGCACGCAAGAGGAGTTCTTCCACACCTTCAATGCGTTGTTCGACGGTCGCCAGCAGATCATCCTGACCTGCGACCGCTATCCGCGCGAAGTGGAGGGCCTGGAACCGCGGCTGAAATCACGCCTGGCCTGGGGCCTGAGCGTGGCGATCGACCCGCCGGATTTCGAGACCCGTGCGGCCATCGTGCTGGCCAAGGCGCATGAGCGCGGTGCGCAGATCCCCGACGACGTCGCGTTCCTGCTGGCCAAGAAGATGCGCAGCAACGTGCGCGACCTGGAAGGGGCGCTCAACACGCTGGCGGCACGCGCCAACTTCACCGGCCGCGCCATCACCACCGAGTTCGCACAGGAAACCCTGCGCGACCTGCTGCGCGCGCAGCAGCAGGCGATCAGCATCCCCAATATCCAGAAGACCGTGGCAGACTACTATGGTCTGCAAATCAAGGACCTGCTGTCCAAGCGGCGCACGCGCTCACTCGCGCGCCCGCGACAGGTGGCCATGGCCTTGGCGAAGGAACTGACCGAACACAGCCTGCCCGAAATCGGCGACGCGTTCGCCGGCCGTGACCACACGACCGTGCTGCACGCCTGCCGACAGATCCGCACCCTGATGGAGACGGATGGCAAGCTGCGGGAGGACTGGGACAAGTTGATCCGTAAACTCAGCGAGTGAATGCGGCGAGGGCATCGGCCCGATCCGCAGGCGTTCGATGATCGGGGACGGTAGGGATGCGGGTTTATTGCCTGGGTGGATGATGGTGCCGTGATAGGTCGGTCCCGGCGCTACCACCAGCGGAACCTCGCCCCGGTCGCACCTGATGCGGTATGGAGACAGCAGGATGTTCGTGAACTCCCTGCCGGACCACGTGTCCGGTCGAGATGACTACTCTAGGAAACCCGACTGAAGCAGGCAACGCACAACTCCGTGGGCAAGTAGGCAAGCCTTCTGTGGATAAGATGTGCGTGGTTTTTGCGCTAAAGGTTGTCCACAGGTTTCACCACCGGCACACCCGGCCCTGTCCACCGGGTTTGAAGAAGAAAAAACAAAACGATTTCATGGGGTTAGGTGGGTTTTCCCGAGTTTTCAGGCCTACCACCACCACCAGCTTTTAAGCTTTTAGTCTTAAAAATCCAAAGCGAAGGGGCTCCAACACTCATGCGTTTCAGTCTGCAGCGCGAAGCTTTCCTCAAACCGTTGGCCCAGGTGGTCAATGTGGTCGAACGCCGGCAGACGTTGCCGGTCCTGGCGAATTTCCTGGTGCAGGTGCAGAACGGACAGCTCTCGCTGACCGGTACCGATCTGGAAGTGGAGATGATTTCCCGCAGCGCCGTCGATGACGCGCAGGACGGCGAAACAACGATTCCAGCCCGCAAGCTGTTCGACATCATTCGCGCCCTGCCCGACGGCAGCAAAGTGACGGTTAGTCAGACGGGCGACAAGGTCACCGTGCAGGCCGGGCGTAGTCGCTTCACGTTGGCGACCCTGCCCGCCAATGACTTCCCATCCGTCGATGAGGTCGAAGCGACTGAGCGGATCGAGGTGCCCGAAGCCACGCTGAAGGAACTGATCGAGCGCACCTCGTTCGCCATGGCCCAGCAGGATGTCCGCTATTACCTCAATGGCCTGCTGTTCGATCTGAGTGAACGGACGCTGCGCTGCGTGGCCACTGACGGGCACCGCCTGGCGATGTGCGAATCGCAGCTGGAAGGTGCCGCGGTGGGCAAGCGCCAGATCATCGTCCCGCGCAAGGGCGTGACCGAGCTGCAGCGCCTGCTGGAGGGCGGCGACCGTTCGCTGGAACTGGAAGTCGGCCGCAGCCATATCCGGGTGAAGCGCGACGATGTCACCTTCACGTCCAAGCTGATCGACGGTCGTTTTCCGGACTATGCTGCTGTCATCCCGATTGGGGCGGACCGCGAAGTGCTGTTGGACCGCGAAGTGCTGCGGGCCGCCCTGCAACGCGCCGCCATCCTGTCCAACGAGAAGTACCGCGGCGTGCGCGTCGAGGTGTCGCCCGGCCAGCTGAAGATCAGCGCCCACAATCCCGAGCAGGAAGAGGCCCAGGAAGAGATCGAGGCCGACACCAAGGTCGACGGCCTGGCGATCGGCTTCAACGTGAACTACCTGCTGGACGCGCTGTCGGCGTTGCGCGACGAGCACATTGTCCTGCAGCTGCGCGACGCCAATTCGTCGGCCCTGGTCCGTGAGGCCAGCAGCGAGAAGTCGCGCCACGTGGTGATGCCGCTGCGTCTCTGACCGATCCTGTTCCACGTGGAACACGACTGTCGCCCGGCCCTGTGCCGGGCGATGTCGTTTCCGGGCGCGGGTATCGAACAAGGACCCGTGCCATCGAGGCTGCGTGCTCGCAGGCCCGCCGCAATGGGCGGGTCGGGCCCTTGACCACCGCAAGCTACAATGGCCCCATGCCCACCCTTTTCCCCGGCTCCGCCCGTCATCCGCTTCCGGTCGCTGGTTCCGGGACCATGGAACCGGCGGTGACGCACCGATGCAGGTGACCCGACTCGAGGCCAGCGGCCTCAGGCGTTTCGAGCATGTGGCGTTGGCGCCGGAACCCGGCCTCAACCTGATCACGGGCGACAACGGCGCCGGTAAGACCAGCCTGCTGGAGGCGCTGCACCTGATGGCGTACGGCCGCAGTTTCCGGGGCCGCGTGCGCGACGGACTGGTTCGGACCCGTTCGGATGCTGTGGAGGTCTTCGTCGAATGGCAGGAAGCGGCCCAGTCGCGCGTGCGCCGCGCGGGACTGCGGCATACCGGGCAAGCGTGGACCGGGCGCCTGGATGGGGAGAACGTCGCCCAGCTGGGTGACCTTTGCGCCGCGCTGGCCGTGGTCAGCTTCGAGCCGGGCAGTCACGCGCTGGTGACCGGTGGCGGTGAGCCCCGTCGCCGTTTCATAGACTGGGGTTTGTTCCACGTGGAACAGGGGCGCGAAGGTGGGTTTCTCCCGCTCTGGCGGCGCTACGCCCGCGCCCTCAAGCAGCGCAATGCCCTACTGAAGGCCGGTATGGCGGGAGCGCAGCTGGACGCCTGGGATCATGAGCTGGCCGATGCGGGCGAGCCCCTCACCGACCATCGCCAGCATTATCTCGACGCCCTGCAGCATAATCTGGCCGACGTGGTGGCCGAGTTGGCGCCGTCGCTGGGCGCCGCCACGCTGGTGTTCCTCCCAGGCTGGCGCCGGCAGGAGCTGTCGCTCGGCGATGCGCTGCTGCTGGCACGGGACCGGGATCGCGCGGCGGGCTACACCACCGTCGGGCCGCACCGGGCGGACTGGCGGATCGAATACTCCCAGTTCCCCGACCGCGAAACCCTCTCCCGTGGCCAGGCCAAGCTCACCGCCCTGTCCTGCCTGCTGGCGCAGGCACAGGACTTCGCCCGTCGGCGCGGGGAGTGGCCGGTGGTGGCGTTGGATGACCTGGCCTCGGAACTGGACCGTCATCACCAGCGGCGCCTGCTGGATCGCCTGCTCGCCAGCGGCGCGCAGGTCTTCATCACGGGCACCGAACCCCCGCTCGGCCTGCAGGAAGGCGTCCATCCGGGCACGCGGTTCCACGTGGAACACGGTGCCGTGCAGTCTGTCCCGATGCCCTGAGCCGGGGCTAAGTGCGCACCAGTGCTATAATTCCGCATTGATCCCTTGGCCCGCGCATTGCGCCTACCGACCCGGTGGCGCGGCGCCGGCTTTGCAGCCGACACGAAGCGAATGACCGACGAAACGACCTCTTCTGCACCGAACGGCAACACGTACGACGCCAACAGCATCACCGCACTGGAAGGTCTGGAAGCGGTCCGCAAGCGCCCCGGCATGTACATCGGCGACGTGCATGACGGCACGGGCCTGCACCACATGGTGTTCGAAGTCGTCGACAACTCCATCGACGAGGCGCTGGCCGGCCATGCCGACCACGTGGCGGTGACGATCCATGAAGATGGCTCGGTCTCGGTTTCCGACAACGGTCGCGGCATTCCGGTCGGCAATCATGCGCAAATGAGCGCCAAGCTGGGGCGAGAGGTCTCGGCGGCCGAAGTCGTCATGACCGTCCTCCATGCGGGCGGCAAGTTCGACGACAACAGCTACAAGGTATCCGGCGGCCTGCACGGCGTGGGCGTCAGCGTGGTCAACGCCCTGTCCGAGAAACTGCAGCTGGACATCTTCCAGGGCGGTGCCCACTACCGGCAGGAATACAGCAACGGTGCGGCCCTGGTGCCGCTGACCCAGGTCGAAAGCTCCACCAAGCGCGGCACCACGCTGCGCTTCTGGCCGTCGGTGACCGCCTTCCACGGCAATGTCGAATTCCACTACGACATCCTGGCCCGCCGTCTGCGCGAGCTGTCGTTCCTCAACTCCGGCGTCAAGATCGTGCTGCTCGACGAGCGGGGCGAAGGCCGTCGCGACGATTTCCACTACGAAGGCGGCATCCGCAGCTTCGTGGAGCATCTGGCGCACCTGAAGACGCCGCTGCATCCGAACGTGATCTCGGTGAGTGGCGAGCAGAACGGCATCACGGTCGAAGTCGCCCTGCAGTGGACCGACGCCTACCAGGAAACGATGTTCTGCTTCACCAACAACATCCCGCAGAAGGATGGCGGCACCCACCTGATCGGTTTCCGCGCGGCGCTGACGCGCACGCTGACGAACTACATCGAACAGAACGGCATCGCCAAGCAGGCGAAGGTCAACCTGTCCGGCGACGATATGCGCGAAGGCATGATCGCCGTGCTGTCAGTGAAAGTGCCGGATCCGAGTTTCTCCTCGCAGACCAAGGAGAAGCTGGTCAGTTCCGATGTGCGCCCGGTCGTTGAGAGCACGTTCGGTGCACGTTTGGAGGAGTTCCTGCAGGAACACCCCCACGAGGCCCGTGCCATCGCCGGCAAGATCGTCGACGCAGCCCGTGCCCGCGAGGCCGCCCGCAAGGCCCGCGACCTGACCCGCCGCAAGGGCGCGCTGGATATCGCCGGCCTGCCGGGCAAGCTGGCCGATTGCCAGGAGAAGGATCCGGCGCTGTCCGAACTCTTCATCGTCGAGGGCGATTCGGCCGGCGGTTCCGCCAAGCAGGGCCGCAACCGCAAGAACCAGGCGGTGCTCCCCTTGCGCGGCAAGATCCTCAACGTGGAACGCGCACGCTTCGATCGCATGTTGGCGTCAGCCGAAGTCGGCACGCTGATCACCGCACTCGGCACCGGCATCGGCAAGGACGAGTACAACCCCGACAAGCTGCGCTACCACCGCATCATCATCATGACCGACGCCGACGTCGACGGTTCGCACATCCGCACGCTGCTGCTGACGTTCTTCTACCGGCAGATGCCGGAGCTGATCGAGCGCGGCCACGTCTACATCGGCCTGCCGCCGCTTTACAAACTCAAGCAGGGCAAGCAGGAGCTGTATCTGAAGGACGATGCGGCACTCAACGCCTACTTGGCGAACAACGCGGTGGAAGGCGCTTCCTTGATCCCCGCCGATGGCGAGCCGCCGATCTCTGGCGAGGCGTTGGAAAAACTGTTGCTGGTCTTCACCACGGCACGTGATGCCATCGCGCGCAATGCACACCGCTACGACCCGGTGTTGCTGGAGTCGCTGATCGATTTCACGCCGCTTGATGCGGAACACCTGCAGCAGAACATCGACGAGCGGCATGAACTGGCTGCACTGGAAGCCAAGCTCAATCGCGGCAGCATCGGCAGTGCTCGCTATGCGCTGACATTGCAGCCTGCAACGGACCAGCGCCCTGCTGCGCTGCTCTCCACCCGACGCCACATGGGTGAGGAACTGGTGCAGGTGCTGTCGCTGTCGGCGTTCGAAAGCGGCGAGCTGCGTCCGCTGCGCGAAGCCGCCGCGCTGCTGCATGGTCTGGTGCGCGGTGGCGCGCAGGTCGTCCGCGGCAACAAGGCGCAGCCGGTGGCCACGTTCGCCGAGGCGCAAGCCTGGTTGCTCGAAGAGGCCAAGAAGGGCCGCAGCATCCAGCGTTTCAAGGGCCTGGGCGAAATGAATCCCGAGCAGCTGTGGGACACCACGGTCAATCCCGAAACGCGCCGCCTGTTGCAGGTTCGCATCGAAGATGCGGTCGCCGCCGACCAGATCTTCAGCACGCTGATGGGGGATGTCGTCGAGCCGCGTCGCGAGTTCATCGAAGACAACGCGCTGAAGGTTTCCAACCTCGACGTCTGACGCTGGGCGAATGAGCGAAGTGCGCACTCAGCCCGACGTTATGACCGCTGTGCCGGTTGCCCTGCCCTTGCGCAGCGCGCTACCGGCATTCGCGTTGGACGTGCTGCTGGCCATCACGTTGTCGTTCTCGACGCTGATGGCGGGCTTGTTCGGTTGGGCGGTGTGGCGCGGCATCCAGCTCGCGCAACAGGCTGGCGGCACCCCGGATGCACAGGTCGTGCAGGCGCAGCTCGGCACACCGCCGGTGCTGTTCCTGATCGTCATGACGCTCATCAGCACGGGTGGCACGGCCCTGGTGCTGTACGCCTGGCGACGTCGTGCGACGCCGGAAGAGCGACGCGAATCGTTCGCTCAGTTGCGACGTCACCGTACCTGGGCTTGGGCACTGCTGGCCGGTCTTGCGACGTTCGTCTTCAGTTCGCTGATGAGCGCTGGTGGTCGCGCGCTCGGGCTCGATCTCGAGCCCAGCAACCTGGACCTGATCAAGGACGGTTTCGCGCGCTATCCGGTCTTCCTGGCCTTGTTCGCCGTCATGCTGGCACCACTCTACGAAGAGCTGCTGTTCCGGCGCGTCCTGTTCGGACGGCTGTGGCAGGCGGGATGGCCGGTTCTCGGTCTGGTGCTCAGCAGCCTGGTGTTTGCCCTGGTCCATGAGTTGCCGGGCCTCAACGGAAAGCCGGCGAGCAGCACGCTGTTCCTGATCGTCGTGTATGCCGGCATGGGCGGGATCTTCGCGTGGGTCTATCGCCGCACAGGCACCCTGTGGGCTCCCATTGCCGCCCACATCCTGAACAATGCGATAGCGCTGGCTGTCCTGCAGGTGTACGGCGGCGCGCCCGTCTAATGTGATTGACAAAAGTTTAAGACGCGGTTGCCCAGACTCTGGCTGCACGCAATATCGCAGGGGGCGCGCATGAAACTCCGGATACTCGGGACCGCCATGGTGTTGGGCCTCACCGCCTGCGCCACCACCACCTCACCCACAGGGCGAACCCAGATGGTGGGTGGCGTTTCGCAGGCGCAACTTGACCAGTTGGGTGCGCAGGCGTTCGCCGAGACCAAGGCGAAAGAAACGCTCAACCGTGACGCGAAACAGAACGCCTACGTCACCTGCGTCGTCAACGCCCTGGTGCGGCAGCTGCCGCCAGAACAGCGTGGCGTCGCGTGGGAGACGGCCGTCTTCACCGACAACGAACCCAACGCCTTTGCCCTGCCGGGCGGAAAGGTGGGTGTGAATACGGGCATTTTCACCGTTGCCAAGAACCAGGACCAGCTGGCTGCGGTGCTGGGTCATGAGATCGGTCATGTGATCGCACGGCACCACGAAGAGCGCATCACGCGACAGATGGGCGCGCAGGCAGGATTGGGTGTGCTGGGAGCACTTGCCGGTGCCCGCTATGGTGACGGCGCTGCGAGCACCGTGAACCAGCTCGGTGGCATGACGGCGCAGGCCGCCTTCCTGCTGCCCGGCTCGCGCACGCAGGAGAGCGAAGCGGACGTGGTCGGCCAGCGCTTGATGGCGCAGGCCGGATTCGATCCGCGCCAGGCTGTCGGTCTATGGCAGAACATGATGGCTGCCAGCGGCGGTCGCTCGCCACAATGGTTGTCGACGCACCCTGACCCTGCGAACCGCATCCGCGAACTGGAACGCGACGCCCCCTCCCTCGTACCCACGTACGAGGCGGCCAGGAGGGCCGGAAACGCGCCGAAATGCGGCTGACACACGCTCCGGTATTGCTGCGTAGCAGCACCGGAAACGGTATCCGACCGCCCTCGGTTTCTGTTAGTTTTGCCGGCCCTGCACGTCGGCGGGATGCCTTGTCATCTCCCGCAAGGCCCCACGAGGTTTAGACATGAAGCTCCGTAATCCGAAGACCACCCTTCTCAGTTTCGCGCTGCTCGCTGCTTTCGGCGGCGGGTTCATCGCCGATGCGGCTGCCGTCGAGCGCCCGGAAGACCGCAACGCGCGTCGTAATCAGCAGAAGCCGGGCAAGGAAGAAGTGCGCTTCCCCGAAGCGACGCGCGAAGAGCCGAAGCTCAAGTCGTCGTCGAAGATGCAGAGCAAGCTGAGCAAGCTCTACAAGGCGTACGAGAAGGAAGACAACGATGCCGAGGTGCTGACCTTGGCGAAGGAAATCCTGTCTGATGCCAACGCCAACGAATACGACAAGGGTGTGGCCGCGCAGCTGGCCGCGCAGGCTGCGTACAACCAGGACGACCTGCCGGGCGCAACCGGTTACCTCAACCAGCTGTTGACGCTCAACTCGCTCAACAACAACAACCATTTCCAGTCCATGCTGATGCTGGCGCAGATCCAACTGCAGCAGGACCAGTTCCAGGAAGGCATCACCACGCTGGACCGCTACTTCGCCGAAACCAAGTCGGCCAAGCCCGAAGAACTGATCCAGAAGGGCCAGGCGCTCTACATGATGGAGAAGTATGCCGAAGCCATCCCCGTGCTCAAGCAGGCGATCGAAGCCAGCCCCGAGCCGAAGGACAACTGGTACGGGCTGCTGCTTGCCTCTTACACGGAAGCCGGCCAGCCTGCGGAAGCCGTGAAGCTCGCCGAGCAGCAGGCCACCAAGAATCCGGCCGACAAGAAGTCGCAGATGAATCTCGTCGCGACATACCAGCAGGCCGACCAGTTCGACAAGGCCGCCGCCATCCTCGAGAAGCTGCGCGCGGCCGGCCAGCTGACGGACGAGAAGGAATACCGCCAGCTTTACATCACCTACGCCAACATGGATGGCAAGGAGAAGGAAGTCATCTCCGTCGTCAACGAAGGTTTGCAAAAGGGCCTGCTGAAGCCGGACCACCAGACGTACCTTGCGCTGGCGCAGGCGTACTACTACTCCGAGCAGATCCCGCAAGCCATCGATGCGTGGCAGAAGGCCGCTCCGCTGGCGAAGGACGGCGAGACCTACCTGAACCTGGCGCGCGTCCTGTGGCAGGAAGGCCGCATCCCGGAAGCCAAGACGGCGGCACGCGCTGCGCTGGACAAAGGATTGAAGAAGCCCGAAGACGCGAAGAAGATCATCGCGTTGAAGTGACATGATTCAGTGACACCGTAGGCCAAAAATCCATACGGACGATGGCACCCGGGCGCCGGATTGGTATAAGCTGGGGATTCCGCCGGAGAAAACCGTCGGCGGAATCCAGAATCAACGAGGCGCCCCGGCGCCCGTATCAACCTTGAGTTAATTGGCGCATGGCTGAACAACTGGTCATCAACAGGTACCGGGAACAGGAAGAGGACAACAGCCTCAACTGGCCGCGTATCATCGGTATTGCCTTCGTGATCGCATTGCACGCAGCCGCGCTGCTTGCCCTGTTGATCCCGGCCGTCGCCCCGCCGACGGAGAAGGAGCAGGAACGTCGCACCTCCGTGG
>CAMPIO010000002.1 GCA_946886405.1 uncultured Pseudoxanthomonas sp. | reverse complement strand
AACGGCCCGGCGGGCGGTGCCCCTGGAGCGCAGGTCTTCCCCGGCTTCCAGCCGCAGGACGTGGGGGTCATGGCGTCGCTCGGCCAAGAAGCATACAGGCTATCCCAGTGAACGTGAGCGCCACGCCGACAACGCCTCTGCGCCCCAACGGCTCGCGCAACCACAGCGCCGCCAGCACCACCAGGAAGACCGATGCGGACTCGTTGAGGATGGCGGCGACGGATGCCGAGGTGAATTTGTAGCCACCCAGCCACAACACCATCGAGAGGCCCTGGCCCACCAGTGCGGCCAGCACCAGCCGATGCCATGGGACGTCGGCGGGCACGAAGCGCATGCGCTGGCGCATGGAAGGCAGCATGGCGAGAAAGAGCAGGCCCGCCAGTGCGCCGCAAAGGCGCAACAGCGTCACCCACAGCAATGGTTGCGTCTCGAGCGTGCGCTTCACCATCACGATGGCCACTGCCATCAAGGCGATGGCCAACAAGCCGAGTGCGATGCCGCGCAGTGTGTGTCCAGGGTCGGCCGGACGCCCGCGCGAAGGATGGCTGACCAGCAGCACGCCGCCCGCCACCAGCGCGAACCCCAGCCATTGCATGCCGCCCAGGCGTTCGTCGAGGAAGACGAAGCCCAGCAGCAGCACCAGCGGACTGTAGAGATTGCCGATGACGCCCATGCGGCCGGCGCCGAGTTCATTGAGCGCGCGGAAATACAGCGTGTCCGCCAGCGCGATGCCGATCACGCCGCTGGCCAGCACGATCAGCAGGTCACGCGGGGGAAGGGTGGGCCACGCGCCTGCGTGCAGCAGCAGTGCGACCGGCGCCAGCACGCACAGCACCAGCGTGTTCTTCAGGAGATTCAATGCCAGCGGCGGAAGGTACGCGCCGAGCTGGCGGGCAAGGATCACGCCCACCGCCCATGCGGCCGCACTGCCCAGCGCCATGGCTTCGCCTATCCCCACGGTGCCCCCTGCCCACGTCGTCGCCGCCTAGTGTAAGCAGCGAGACGTGAAGCCAAGCGCGTGGGGGTTGGGCGATACTGTGTCGATGCCCGACGACATCCTGATGTCCGCCACCTATGCCCAGCGCATCGCCTTCGTCTGCGAGATCGCCGGACGCCTGCACAGCTATGGCACCACGGCCCAGCGCCTGGAGGGCACGGTGGTGGGCCTGTCCCAGCGCCTGGGCCTGGACTGCGAACCGTGGTCGAACCCGACCGGACTGATCCTCAGTTTCAGCGATCCCTCGCGCCCGCTGGGCGCCAGCGACAGCACGCGGGTCATCCGCCTGGCGCCGGGCGAGACCGACCTGCACAAGCTCAGCGAAGCCGACCGCATTGCCGATGCGGTGTCGTCCGGCCAGATGAGCATCGCCCAGGGCCATACGGCGCTGCGTGCGCTCGACCGCACGCCGAGCCGACGCTGGCGCGCGATGCAGATCTTCGCGTCGGGCCTGGCGGCGGCGGCCGTGGCCGGCCTGTGGCGGCTGCCGTGGGTGGACATGGCCACCGCCGGCCTGATCGGCATCATCATCGGCGTACTCGGCGAACTGATCGCGCGGCGGCCGCAGATGAAAGAAGCCAGCGATGCGATCTCGGCGCTGGTCGCTGGTTTCGTCGCGATCCTGTTCGCCAACTTCATCGCCCCGTTGAACCTCAACACGGTGATCATCGCGTCGCTGATCGTCCTGTTGCCCGGCATGGCCCTGACCAATGCCGTGAACGAACTGACCAGTCAGCACCTGGTGTCCGGCGTCGCGCGTTTCGCGGGTGCGCTGGCGACGGTCCTCAAGCTCACCGTGGGCAGCATGATCGCGGTGACGCTGGCGCAGTTGCTGGGCATGTACCCGGAGGTACGGGCCTCGCGTCCGCAACCGGAATGGGTGGAATGGGGCGCGATGGTGGTCGCCGCCTACGCGTTCGCCGTGTTGTTCAAGGCGCACCGTCGCGACTATTTCTGGGTGATGGCGGCCGCCATCGCTGGTTACAGCATCTCGCGCTATGCGGGCCAGGCGTGGGGCGTGCCGGTCGGCATCTTCCTGTCGGCGCTGACGCTGACGGCGGCAGGCAACGCCTTCGCGCGCTGGGCCAACCGGCCGGGTGCGCTGATCCGCGTGCCGGGCATCCTGATGCTGGTGCCCGGCAGCACCAGCCTGCGTGGTCTGCTGACCCTGGTGCAGCAACAGGACGTAGGCGTGGGCCAGTCCGCCCTGCTGGCGGTCACCAACGTGGTGATGGCGCTGATCGCGGGCCTGCTGTTCGGCAACCTGCTGATCTCCTCGCGCAAGAATCTTTGATCCGTGCAACGAAAACGGGAGGCCTAGGCCTCCCGTTTCCTTCAATCCTGTGAAGGGCGATTACTTCTTCCTGATCAGGAAATCGTCCGCCTTCTTGCCCTTGGCGATCAGCGCGGCCATCCAGCGCGGATGCTTGCCGCGGCCGGTCCAGGTTTCCTTCGGATTGGCGGGGTTGCGGTACTTCGGCGCGACCTTGCCCAGCTTCTTGCCGGCGCGTGGGCCGGGTTTCGTCGCCGCCTTGGCGGGACGCGTGCCCCCCATGCCGAACAGTTCCTCAAGCGTATAGCCCTCGGCCTTGGCGAACTTGGTGATCTTGCTGCGGATGGTGGCAATGGGTGTGCGCTTGGCCAGCTTGGTCTGCTGTTCCTTGGCCTTGGCGATCAGGGCGCCAAGTTCCTTGGCGGACAGGTTACGCAGGTCGATCGACATCAACTATCTCCAGTCAGGAAGGGAATGCCCGTCCTTGGCAGTGGCCCGATGGTAATCGACGAGTTAATGGCGGCACAAATGACACCAAGCGTGGGCGCTGCCCGGCAGCGCCCACCTGCAACGCGCGATCAACCGCGCAGTCGCTCCAACAGTTCGTCGCGACCGATGTTCTCAGCCTCCGACGCTCGGCGCGCGCGATATTCGAACGTGCCCGCCGCCAGCCCGCGCTCCGATACCACCACGCGATGCGGGATGCCGATCAGTTCGATGTCGGCGAACATCGCGCCGGGACGCAGGCCGCGGTCGTCCAGCACCGCCTCGACGCCGGCGGCCTGCAACTCGTCGAGCAGCGCTTCGGCAGCGCTGTTCACTGCGGCGTCGTTCTTCGGATTGATCATGCAAACGGCCACCGTCCACGGCGCCATCGGTACGGGCCAGATGATGCCGTTGGCGTCGTGATTCTGCTCGATGGCGGCGGCCACGATGCGCGACACGCCGATGCCGTAGCAGCCCATTGCCGGCGTGGTGGCCTTGCCGGTGTCGTCCAGCACGGTGAACTTCATCGCCTCGCTGTACTTGCGGCCGAGCTGGAACACATGCCCCACCTCGATGCCGCGCACCAGGCGGATCTCGCCGCCGTCGGCGGCCTTGTCGCCCGCGACCACGTTGCGGATGTCGGCCACGGTCTCCGGTTCCGGCAGGTCGCGGCCCCAGTTGACACCAGCGAGGTGGAATCCTGCCTCGTTGGCGCCGACCACGAAATCCGCCATCGCCGCCACGTCGCGATCGGCGACCACGCGGATGGCCTGCTTGGCGCCGATCGGGCCGAGGAAGCCCGGCTCGCTGCCGAGGTGGGCGAGGATTTCGGCTTCCGTCGCCAGCCGGTAGTCGGCCATGCCGGCGACCTTGCCCAGCTTGATCTCGTTGACGGCATGGTCGCCGCGCACCAGCGCCAGCACGAAGCCGCCGTCGGTCATCACGGCCACCGACTTCACCGTGCGCTGCAGCGGAATGCCGAGCAGTGCGGCGACGTCCTCGCAGGTCTTCTGCGTGGGCGTGGCGACCTTGTTCATCGTTTCCGAAGCGGCGGCGCGCGGGCCCGGTGCGGCCGCCTGCGCGGCTTCGACATTCGCGGCGTAGTCGGAGCCGGTGGAGAAGGCGATCGCGTCCTCGCCGGAATCGGCCAGCACATGGAACTCCTGCGAGGCGTCGCCGCCGATGGCCCCGCTGTCCGCCTGCACGGCACGGAAGTCCAGGCCCAGCCGGGTGAAGATGCGCGTGTACGCCGCATGCATGTTGCGGTACTCGCGCACCAGGTCCTCGTCGGTGATGTGGAAGGAGTAGGCATCCTTCATCACGAACTCGCGCGCGCGCATCACGCCGAAGCGCGGACGGATCTCGTCGCGGAACTTGGTCTGGATCTGGTAGAAGTTGACCGGCAGCTGCTTGTAGCTGGCCAGCTCCTGGCGCGCGAAATCCGTGACGGCTTCCTCGGCGGTGGGGCTGTAGCAGAACGCCTGCTCCTTGCGATCGGTGATCTTCAGCAACTGGCCACCGAACTTCTCCCAGCGCCCCGTCTCCTCCCACAATTCGCGCGGCTGGATGGTCGGCATGATCATTTCGATCGCGCCGGCGCGATTCATCTCCTCGCGCACCACGGTCTCCACCTTGCGAAGGACACGCAGGCCGAGCGGCGACCAGGTGTACAGGCCGGCGGCCAGCTTGCGGATCATGCCGGCGCGCAGCATCAGCTGATGGCTGACCAGTTCGGCGTCGGCCGGGGTTTCCTTGGTGGTACGGAGATGGAACTGCGACAGGCGCATCGGCAGGGAGATCCGGGAGGGGCGAATCGCCTATTTTGCCAGCCTTGGCTGCGGGCAGGGCGGTGGCAGGTCAATCCGCGTCGGCGCTGGCGTCGTTGCCCTTCACGCGGATGCCGGCCGGCGTATCGCGATCAATGCGTTCGTAGCGCCGGCCCTTGGGCGGCTGGTCGGTGATCTGCAGCACGCCGGCGTCGTCGCGCCAGCGATACAGCGAGGGTCGCGCATCGCGTGCCTGGGCGGCTGCGGCCTGATCCGCGCGCGCCTGCTTGCGTGATGCGGTATCAGGAGACTCGCGGGCCAGCCACCAGGCGACGCCGACCCCCAGTGCAATCCCCGCCGCGATCGCCAGCCATGCGCGCATCCGCTCGAATCAGGTCCCGGCAGCGGGCTTGCAGTACGCCTTCACGGCAGCCTCGGCCAGGTTGCGCTGGTTCTCGCGGCCGGTGTCGTCCAGCGTGGTGTCCGGCTTGCCGTCGCCGTCCGTGTCCTGCTGCACGGCCCCTTTGTTGGCTGCCAGGACCTGCAGGTTCATGCGGGCGGTGGTGCACTGCGGATTCTCGACCGACTTGCCGGCGGGCTGCACGGTGTCCGGCGCGGCGGCACCGTACTGGTTGATGCGTCGGTTCTGCACCGTCTGGTTCGGCGGAGGACTGTCGGAGTAGTGGGTCACCCCGTTCTTGTCCTTCCACTGGTAGACCTGCTGGGCCTGCACGGTGGAGGCGGTGGCCAGGCAGAGCGCCAGCACGGACAGGCAGGACAGGAGGCGCATGGGAAGCTCCGGATCACGGGGGACCTGATTGCAGCACCCCCGGGCCGCGCAGGCAAGCCGGGCGGGGGAGGGCTGGGCTAAACTGCGACCCATGAACGAAAACACCCCGCCCCCGCGCTCGCGAGGGATCTATCTGTTGCCCAACCTGTTCACCACCGCAGGCCTGTTCGCGGGGTTCTTCGCGATCATCGCCGCGGCCAACGGCCAGTTCGTCAACGCGGCCATCGCGGTGTTCGTGGCGGGCCTGATGGACGGCATCGATGGCCGGGTGGCGCGCCTGACCGGGACCAGCAGTGATTTCGGGGTGCAGTACGACTCGCTGGCCGACCTGGTCAGCTTCGGGCTGGCGCCGGCGCTGGTGATGTACCACTGGTCGCTGTCGGCGCTGAAGTTCGATGGCGGTGTCATGGGACGCGTGGGCTGGGTGGTGGCCTTCCTGTATGCCGCGTGCGCGGCCTTGCGCCTGGCCCGTTTCAACACCCAGGTAGGTACGGTGGACAAGCGCTGGTTCATCGGCCTGGCCAGTCCGGCGGCGGCCGGCCTGATGATGTCCTTCGTGTGGGCGTTCGCCGATGGCGAACTGGGCTGGACGGGCGAGGAGCTGCGCTACGTGGCGCTGGCGGTGACGCTGGTCGCCGCCCTGCTGATGGTCAGCCGCATCCGCTTCTGGAGCTTCAAGGGCACAGGCGAGGGCGGGGCGAAGGCCGACCGTATTCCGTTCGTGGTGCTGGCGCTGGTGCCGTTGGCGCTGGCGATCCTGTTCATCGACCTGCCGCGCACGTTGTTCGCGGTAGGCGTGGTGTACGCACTGTCGGGTCCGGGATACTGGCTGTGGCAGCGTGCGCGCCGGCAGAAGGACACCGCCGCATGACGCTGGCGGCGGACCGCTTGTGGTCGGCCGAGCAGCAGGGATGGTTGCGCGCGCTCGGCCATGCCGTATATCTGCCGGCCGACTGGCCAACCGAGGCGGGGGCGCCGATGCCCGCCGTGGCGGACGCGCCTGTCGTACGCCCCGAGATTTCTGGATCTGCTCCTCCCGCACCGCGTGCGCGACCGCCGGTTCGTGAGGCCGACGAGCGTCCCGTGCCCGCGAGGCAGGCGCCGGCGCCCCGGACAGGGGGCGCGAAACTGCCCGATCGCCTGCATTTCGCGCTGATCCGCGCCTCGGGCTGCAATCCGAATGCCCCCGACGCGGCCGCGCTGTTCGCGCAGTGGCCCAGTTCGGCGGAATTGCGCGGCAACCCGGCCGCCAAACGCGCGCTGTGGCCTGCCTTGCGCCGACTGCGGCGCGGCACGCCATCGTGAGCGCGCTGGGCGTCGAGGCATCGTCGGCGTCCGCGCCGGGCCTGCGGCCAATGCGAGAGGGCGACCTTGACGCGGTGATGGCCATCGAGCAGCGCGCCTATCCGTTTCCGTGGACGCGCGGCATTTTCAAGGATTGCCTGAAGGCCGGTTACCCGTCCTGGGTAATGACGGAGCACGGATTGGTGATCGGCTACGGCCTGCTGAGCATCGCGGCCGACGAGGCGCACGTGCTGAACGTCTGTGTGGCGCCCGAGCGGCAAGGGCGCGGCCTTGGCCGCCATCTGCTGCGCGCGCTGGTGAAGATCGCCCGCGACCTGCGCGTGCAGCGCGTTTTCCTGGAAGTGCGCCCGTCCAATCCGGGTGCGATCACGCTGTACCACAGCGAAGGCTTCAACGAGATCGGCCGCCGCCCGCGCTACTACCCGGCGCGCGATGGTCGCGAAGATGCGCTGGTGATGGCGATCGAACTGGTCGCCGACGACATCACCACCATGCCGCCGTTGTAGGGCGGGCCCCGGCCCGCCGTCGCGCTGCAGACGACGAGGGTGAGTTTCCCAACGTCATCCCGGCGAAAGCCGGGACCCAGTGTCTTCGCTTTGAAGCAGCCCAGCGTCTTGGCTTTGCAGCAGCAAAGTCGCTGGGTCCCGGCTTTCGCCGGGATGATTGGGAAGAGCCATCAGCCCGGCGTCTGTCCGTCATTCCCGCGAACGCGGGAATCCATTCTGATTCCGGCTGCGCTGAAGGGATAACGGCAACGTCAACGTGGATCCCAGCGTTCGCTGGGATGACGTCAACGGTCGGTTACACGGCACGGGCTTTTCGTGCATCAAAGCCAGCGTCGGACGCGGGCCTGATATGCCTCGTAAGCGGCTCCGAACGTCGCCGAAAGCGCGCGCTCCTCCGGCAGGATCTGGTATCGGGTGACGTACGCCATGTACAACGGTGCACCAACCAATGCGGCGGGTTGTCGCAGCCAGCAGGCCCACGCGACCAGCAGCAACGCGTGTCCCAGGTACATCGGATTGCGCGAGAGGCGATGCAATCCGGTGACTACCAGTACCCGTGACGATGCCGGGCGAAGTGGGTTCACCGTCGTGCCGGCCCGGCCGAAAGCGAGCTTCGGCCACAAGTTGAACAGCAGACCGAGCCCTGCGAGCGACGCGACCAGCGTCAAGTGCAGCGATGACGGCAGGGCAATGATCCCCGCAGGCACCGCGTACGCGATCCCCCAGGCGATGGCGCCACTCAGCACCATCACCACCGGGGGCGGAACGCGGGTATCCAGTCGGCTCAGAGCTTCGCGCGCTGCCCGTGCAGCGCGGTGAGCTGGTTGCTCCAGTCGACCAGGCGCTGGCGTTCCTGTTCGACCACCGCCGGCGGCACCTTGTCGGTGAACTTGGCCAGCTTGGCCTCGCTCTTTTCCTTCTCGGCGGCGACGCGGGCGATGTCCTTGTCCAGGCGCGTGCGTTCGGCATCCAGGTCGACCAGGCCTTCCAGCGGTACGAGCAGCTTCAGCTCGCCGACCACCGCGGCGGCGGAAGCCGGCGCGTCTGCGCCAACGTCCAGCCACGCGATGTCCTCCAGCTTCAGCAGGAACGACAGCGATGCAGCGAAGCGCACGGTGCGGGCGCGGTCGCGCTCGGTGCCATCCTGCAGCAGCAGGCGGACGGTTTTGCCCGGCGAGACGTTGAGCTCGCTACGCACGCGGCGCAGCGTGGAGACCATTGTCTTCAGCCATTCCACGTCGGCGTCGGCGTGCGCGTAGTCCTGGCCGGCGAACTCGGTGGCGGCGGGGTAGGGGCGCAGCGAGACCGTGCCGCCTTCAATGCCCAGCTTCGGCGCGACCTGCTGCCACAGTTCCTCGGTGACGAATGGCGTCAGCGGGTGCAGCAGGCGCAGCAGCGCTTCCAGCACGTAAAGCAGCGTGTGGCGCGTACTGTCGGCCGCTTGCTTGTCATCGCCATTGAGGGCGGGCTTGGCCAGTTCGACGAACCAGTCGCAGAACTCGTTCCACGCGAACTCGTACAGCGCCTGCGACAGCAGGTCGAAGCGGTAGGCGGCGAACTGGGTATCGACTTCAGCGGTGACCTTGGCCAGGCGCGAGAGGATCCACTTCTCCGCGTCGGTCTTCGGCTGCGGCGCGCCGGTGGCGGTGAAGCCATCGGTGTTCATCAGCACGAAGCGGGTGGCGTTCCACAGCTTGTTGCAGAAATTCTTGTAGCCCTCGGCGCGGCCCATGTCGAACTTGATGTCGCGGCCGTGGGTTGCCAGTGCGGCGATGGTGAAGCGCAGCGCGTCGGCGCCGTGCGGCACGATGCCGTCGGGGAATTCCTTGCGCGTCGCCTTCTCGATCTTCTCGGCCATCTTCGGCTGCATCAGCCCGCCGGTGCGCTTGGCCACCAGGTCTTCCAGCGAGATGCCATCGATGATGTCCAGCGGGTCGAGCACGTTGCCCTTCGACTTGGACATCTTCTGGCCGTCCTTGTCGCGGATCAGGCCGGTCATGTACACGTCGCGGAACGGCACCTGGCCGACGAAGCTGTCGGTGGCCATGACCATGCGCGCCACCCAGAAGAAGATGATGTCGAAACCGGTGACCAGCACCGACGACGGCAGGTAGCGGTCGAAGCCGCGCTCGGCCATCGCCTGTTCGTCCGGCCAGCCCATCGTGCTGAACGGCCACAGCTGCGAGGAGAACCAGGTTTCCAGCACGTCGCTGTCCTGCGTCAGCGCGATGTCGGCGGGCAGGCCGGCCTTCGCGCGCGCCTCCGCTTCGTCGCGGCCGACATGGCAGTTGCCCGCGGCGTCGAACCACGCCGGGATGCGGTGGCCCCACCAGAGCTGGCGGCTGATGCACCAGTCCTGGATGTTCTCCATCCAGTGGCGGTAGGTGTTGATCCAGTTCGGCGGGACGAACTTCACCTCGCCCGATTCCACGAGTTCCAGGCCTCGCTGGGCCAGGCCGTCCATCTTCACGAACCACTGGTCGGTCAGGTAGGGCTCGATCACCTGGCCGGTGCGGTCGCCGCGTGGTACCTGCAATTTGTGGGGTTTGGTTTCGACCAGCAGGCCGAGATCTTCGAGGTCCGCGAGCACGACCTTGCGTGCTTCGTAGCGGTCAAGGCCGCGGTACTTCTCCGGCGCGTTGTCGTTGATCGCCGCGGTCGGCGTCAGCAGGTTGATCAGCGGCAGGTCATGGCGCAGGCCCACCTGGTAGTCGTTGAAGTCGTGTGCTGGCGTGACCTTGACCACGCCCGTGCCGAACTCACGGTCGACGTAATCGTCGGCGATCACCGGGATCTCGCGCTCGGTCAGCGGCAGCTTCACGGTCTTGCCGATCAGGTGCGCGTAGCGCTCGTCCTCCGGATGCACCATCACGGCGGTGTCGCCGAGCATGGTTTCCGGGCGCGTCGTGGCGACCACCAGCGAACCGCTGCCGTCGGCAAGCGGGTATTCGATCGACCACAGGAAGCCGTCTTCCTCGACGTTCTCCACTTCCAGGTCGGAGATCGCGGTCTTCAGCACCGGGTCCCAGTTGACCAAGCGCTGGCCGCGATAGATCAGGCCCTGTTCGTGCCAGCGAACGAAGGCTTCGATGACCGCCTTCGAGGCATCCTCGTCCATGGTGAACGTGCTGCGCGACCAGTCGCCGGAAGCGCCCATGCGGCGCATCTGGCGCTCGATGGTGTCGCCGGACTGCGCCTTCCATTCCCAGACCTTGGCGATGAAGCCGTCACGGCCGAGCGAATCGCGCGTCTCGCCCTTGCCTTCCTGCGCCAGGTTGCGGCTGACGACCATCTCGGTGGCGATGCCCGCGTGGTCGGTGCCCATCTGCCACAGCGTGTCGAAGCCGCGCATGCGGTGGTAGCGCACCAGTGCATCCATCAGCGTGTGCTGGAACGCGTGGCCCATGTGCAGCGTGCCGGTGACGTTGGGCGGCGGCAGCAGCACGGTGTAGGGCTCGCCTTCGCCGCTGGGCTTGAAGTAGCCGGCGGCTTCCCACTGCGCGTACAGGCGGGATTCGAAGGATTTCGGGTCGTAGCTGGAGGCGAGGTCGGTCATGGGGTTCCGGGATTCCTGAGGTCGTCATCCCGGCGAACGCCGGGATCCATCTTGATCTTGTGCTTTCCCGCCATTTGGCGAAGCGCCAGGGCAACGGCAAAGGCAACATGGATTCCAGCTTGCGCTGGAATGACGGGTGTTACATATCGTGCTTGTTCACTTCAAAACCGCGCGCCTTGTACTGCTTCCAGCGCTCGCGCAGCGGCTCGCGCGCGGACGGGTCGGCGGGGACCACTTCCAGTACGCGTTCGCAGGCACCGGCGAACGCATCGTCGCGCAGGTTGATGACCAGCGCGCGCGCGGGCACGTCGACCTCGGGCGTGGCGATCAGCACGGGCGTCAGTTCGTCCTCTTCGTCGCCGGCGATCTGGTGCGGGATGTAGGCGTCCGGATCGAACTCCCACAGCAGTTCGTCCAGTTCCTCCGCCTGCGCGGCATCGCGTGCCAGCACCAGCGTCCACTGGTTGCTGTCGTAGGCCTTGCGGACCAGTTCGCACACCAGCTTGAGCGGTTCCTCGAGGAACCGCGGCTTGGCGATCAGGTAGAAGTCAGCTCTCGGCATGGGGACGGGTTCTGTAGGAGCGGGCCATGCCCGCGATGCTTTTCCATGATGGTCGCGCCCACGGGGCGCTCCTACACGTGGGCATCATCCCGCAGTCCGGTCCAGCAGCCACTGGCTCAGCAGGCCGACCGGGCGACCGGTGGCCATGCCGCGCTTGCCTTCGTCGTTCGATACGCCGGCGATGTCCAGGTGCGCCCAGCGCTGGCCTTCGGTGAAGCGCGCGAGGAAGCAACCGGCCGTGATCGCACCCGCCCAGCGGCCGCCGATGTTGTAGACGTCGGCGAAGCTGGATTCCAGCTGGGTCTGGTACTCGTCCCACAGCGGCAGGCGCCACGCGCGATCGAACACGGTCTCGCCGGCGCCCAGCAGCTCGTTGCTGAGGTCGTCGTGCTTGCTCATCAGGCCGCTGGCGTAGCGGCCCAGCGCGACGATGCAGGCGCCGGTCAGCGTGGCCACGTCGACCAGCGCGGCCGGCTTGAAGCGCTCGGCGTAGGTCAGCGCATCGCACAGGATCAGGCGGCCCTCGGCGTCGGTGTTGCCGACTTCGATCGTCTTGCCGGACATGCTGGTGATGACGTCGGACGGACGATAGGCGTTGCCGTCGATGGCGTTCTCCACCGCGGGCACGATCACCACCAGGTTCAGCGGCAGCTTCATCTTCACGGCGGCCACGAAGGTGCCGATGACGCTGCCCGCGCCCAGCATGTCGTACTTCATTTCCTCGATGCCGCCCTGCGTCTTCAGGTTGACGCCACCGGTATCGAAGGTGATGCCCTTGCCGACCAGCACGTAGGGCTTGGCGTCTGCGTCCGCCGCGCCGTTCCACTTCAGCACGATCAGGTGCGGACGGTTGGCCGAGCCGCGAGCCACGGCCAGCAGCGAGCCCATGCCCAGCGCTTCCATCTGCGTCTCGTCGAGGATCTCGACCTCGGCGCCGTTCTCCGAGGCGAACTGCTGCGCCTGTTCGGCCAGATAGGCGGGGGTGCAGATATTGGGCGGCAGGTTGCCGAGTTCGCGCGTGGTCTGAACGCCGGCCGCGATGGCCACGCCCTGCGCCAGCGCGTCGGCATCCTCGCCGGTGATGGCGAACTGGGTCAGGCCCGGGTCGTCGTTCTTCTTCTTGCCCAGCGTCGCGGTGTAGCGATAGCAGGCGTGGTCGGCAGCGATCACGGCCTGGCGGATCTTCCACGCGGCGTCGCGCTCCTTCACGTCCACGTCGGACAGAGTGAACAGCGCGCTCTTCACCGGGCCGATCTTCAGGGTACGGGCGGCATCGCCCACGGCCTTGAGGTACTGCGCCACGCCGAACTTCGCGGTTTCGCCCAGACCCACCACCAGCACGCGCGGGGCGGTCACGCCCGGCAGGTCATGCAGCAGGGTGGTCTTGCCGGTCTTGCCGCCGATGTCGCCCCGCTGCAGCAGCGCCGACAGCTTGCCGCCGCTGGCCGCATCCACGGCCTGGCCGGCCGCAGTCAGGCGCTTGTCGGCATAGGCGCCTACCACGATGCAATCGACGCCAGCCTGGGCGGGGGCTTCGTGGTTCAGGGTGAATTCCAGCGTCATTGATCAGATTCCCGGTTCAGTTACGTACAATCGCGGGCCGGATGAAGGTGGCTGACGCCATCCCGGACCGCAGAGACCGCCGCCGCAGGCGCGGCGCACAAGCCCGAGATTGTAAATCAAGCCCTCCTGATGCCGAAGCTGGACCGCTACCTCTTCCGGGAATTCACCCAGAGCTTCCTGGCCACCCTGATCATCCTGCTGATGGTCAGCGTGGGCGGCGTGATGGCGGACCTGCTGGGCGACGTGGCGGACGGCAAGGTGCCGGCGCGCCTGCTGCTGTCCCAGCTGGGCCTGCAATTCCTCAACTACATGCCCTACATCATCCCGCTGGCGCTGATGCTGGGCTTGCTGCTGGCGTTCTCGCGCCTGTACCGGGATTCGGAAATGGCGGTGCTGACGGCGACGGGCATCGGCCCGCGCCGGCTGCTGCGGCCGCTGATGATGCTGGTGGTGCCAGTGGTGGTCATCGTCGGCCTGTGCTCGCTGTGGCTGGGCCCGTGGGCGCTGCGCACCGCGCAGGACATGCTGGAACACGCGAACCGCAGCCTGGTGGTGTCGGGTCTGGACGCGGGCAAGTTCACCGTGCTGTCCAGCGGTGCCGTGGTCTATGTGAGCACGCTGTCGCCGGACGGTACGGGGCTGAGCAAGGTGTTCATGCACCGCGCCAGCGAGGGTCGCATCGACGTGGTGACGGCGAAGTCCGGGCAGATGTTCTTCGAGGGTGAGCGCAACCGCTACCTGAGGCTGGACGACGGGTTCCGGGTCGAAGGGCCGGATGGTGCGGGCCTGGACTACCGGCTGATCCGCTACAAGTCCAACGAGGTCGCGCTGCCGGACCGCGCCGACACCCTGGACAAGGACGATCCTGCGCTGCAGCCGACGCCGCAGTTGCTCGGCGATGCGCGCCCCGAAGCCAACGCGCAATTGCATGCCCGACTGACCCCGCCGCTGCTGGCACTGGCCTTCGCGTTGCTGACCCTGCCGCTGTCGCGCAGTTCGCCGCGGCAGACGCGCTACGGGCGGGTCATGCTGGGCTTCCTGGCCTATCTGGTGGGCGTCAGCCTGATGATCAACGGCACCCAGTTGCTGGCCGACGGCAAGGTGCCCGGCGTGGCGGGCCTGTGGTGGCTGAGCGTACCGCTGCTGGTCGCGGCGTTCTGGTTCTATCTGCGTGATGGGCGTCTTTCGCCGCCGCGGAGGCGTGCATGAGGCTGTTGCCGCGCCTGCATGACACGTACGTGGGCCAGGTCGTCCTGGTCACCGTGCTGCTGACCTGGGCGGTGCTGGTGGGGCTGGACGTGGTGATGGCGCTGTCCGGCGAGATCGGCGACCTGGGCACCGGCAACTACACCTTCGGCCATGCGGTGGCCTGGGTGCTGTACACCGTGCCGCGGCGCGCCTACACGATGTTCCCCACGGCGGCCGTGATCGGATCGCTGATGGGCCTGGGCCAGCTGGCGGCGAGCTCCGAGCTGACCGCCCTGCGCGCGGTCGGCCTGTCGCGTCTGCGCCTGAGCGTGTCGGTCGCCGCCGCGCTGGGCATCCTGACCGTGCTGATGATCTTCAGCGGCGAGACGCTGGGCCCCTGGGGTCAACGCCAGGCCGACGTGCTCAAGATGGCCGCGCGCACCGGCAACGTCGCGATGGACCGCTATTCCGGCGTGTGGGCGCGCGAAGGCAACACCTTCCTGTACGCCCAAAGCGGCGAAGAGAAGGACCAGGGCGGCGGCAAGGTGTCGCTGCAGCTGCGCGACGTGCGCATGTACGAACTGGCGGAGGACGGACGCCTCGCGTCCATCGCGCATGCCGCCATCGCGGAACACCTCGACGGCTACTGGCTGCTGAAGAACGTCCGGCGGACCACCTTCAACGAGCGTTCCGCCACCCAGGTCACCGTGCTGGGCGAGCGCTGGGAGTCGGAACTGGATGCCTCGGTGCTGTCGTCCAGCCTGGTGCGCGCACGCAACATGCCGAGCCACGAACTCAGCCAGAACATCGACTACCGCAAGCGCAACGGGCTGGACGCGCGCGATTACGAAGACCAGTACTGGGCGCGCTGGTTCTATCCGCTCAACGTGCTGGCGCTGTGCCTGGCGGCCATCCCGTTCGCGTTCGGCAGCCTGCGCAGTGGCGGCATGGGCAAGCGGCTGTTCCTGGGCATCGTGTTCGCCGTGGGCTTCTACGTGCTGCAGACGATGTTCGTGCGGCTGGCCGGTGCCTTCCGGCTGGATTACCGCGTCGCATACGCCGTGCCGCCCTTCGCCCTGCTGGGCATTTCCTGGTTGATGTTCCGGCGCAGGAGCCGCTGAGGCGCCGTCAGGCGCGCTTCGGCAACCGCACCAGGCGCGTGCCGCTGAAGCGGTCGTGGAAAGTCAGTCGTTCGCGATCCAGCCACGCCCACCAGAAGCCCAACCCCGCCGCCAGCGTCGATACCGTCGCCAGCGCATAGCGATGCCACAGCGCGGCCAGCGAGGGTGCGCTGCCATCGGCCGCGGTCACCTTCAGCCGCCACGGCCGCATGCCGAGAGTCTGTCCGCCGCGCAGCCAGCTGAAGGTGGCGTAGAGCCCGGCGGCGCCCCAGCAGCAGAGCCAGAGCAGCCACCACATCGGGCTGTAAGGCTCGATGTTGTGGCGGACGTTGTCGCTGATCACCACGTCGACGATCACGAACGGAATCGCCACCGCCAGCCACATCGCCAGCACCGGCCACAGGTCGTAAAGCAGCGCGAGCAGGCGCCAGCCGATCAGGGCGTGGGGTTTTTCGAGGGCGGGAGCGGACTTCGTCATCGCGACAGGATACCGGCTAAGGCCCGCCCGCCTCGGGTGGGAGCGACGCGAGTCGCGAAGACCGTGCTCTTCGGGCATCGCCTGACCTTCTCGATTCCGTTCGTGGTTCGACAGGCTCACCACGAACGGGATCCGGAGACGCCCCTCTGACGCGTTGATTCAGTCCTTCCGGGGCTACGCATGGGAGACGTTGGTGGTCTCCTTTCCCGTGATCGCGGATCTCCTGCAACCTCCTCGCGACTCACGTCGCTCCCACAGGACCCATGCGCATCGCCTAAGCTTGTCGCATGACTGCCCGCACGCCTGCCGAACGCCGCCAGCAGGCGAACGCCCTGCCGCCCGTCCCCGATGCGGATGCGAACGACATCGCAGCGTTCCTTGATGCGATCTGGGCCGAAAGCGGCCTCGCACGGCCGTCGCTGGACAGCTATCGGCGCGATCTCGAGGGCTTCGCGCGCTGGCGGAACGGCCGCGGCGGCGGTCTGGCAGCGGCGGATCGCGCGGCGTTGTTCGATTACCTGGCCTGGCGCACGCGCGAAGGCTATTCGCCGCGCAGCAACGCGCGGCTGCTGGCGGCCTTGCGTGCGTTCTTCGCCCATCGCCTGCGCCGTGGCCTGCGTCGCGACGACCCGACGGCGCTGCTCGATCCGCCGCGCCTGCCGCGTTCCCTGCCCAAGGCGCTGGCGGAGACCGAGATCGACGCGCTGCTCGGCGCGCCCGACATCGCCACGCCGCTGGGCCTGCGAGACCGCGCGATGCTGGAGCTGATGTACGCGGCCGGCCTGCGCGTCAGCGAGCTGGTCACGCTGCCCGCCACTGCGGTCAACCTGCGGCAGGGCGTGCTCCGGGTCACCGGCAAGGGCAGCAAGGACCGCCTGGTGCCGCTGGGCGAGGAATCGCAACACTGGCTGGAAACCTACCTGGCGCAGTCGCGGCCGCTGCTGGCCGGCAAGCGCAGCGTGCCGTTCCTGTTCATTGGCGCCACCGCCGACGCGCCGAGCCGGCAGCAGTTCTGGACCCTGGTGAAGCGCTACGCCGCCGTGGCCGGCATCGACCCGGTCCGCATCAGTCCGCATGGGCTGCGGCACAGCTTCGCCACCCACCTGCTGAACCGTGGCGCCGACCTGCGCGCCCTGCAGCTGCTGCTGGGCCACAGCTCGCTGTCGACCACCCAGATCTACACGCTGGTGGCGCGTGAACACCTGAAACAGCTGCACGGCCGCCACCACCCGCGCGCGTGAGCGTGCTCACACTGGCGGGCGGTTAAGCCGCCTGCCCGCCGCGCTGTGCCAGAATTCACGTCTGTTCCCTGCCAGCCAGCCGCGTCGCGGCTCACTCCGGATGCCCTTGATGCCCCGCCTGATCACTGCCGCCCTGCTGGGTGCCCTGAGCCTGACCGCCTGCGCGCAGGCCCCGCAACCGCCCGCCAAGGACGCTGCGGCAGCCCCGCCCGCGCCAGCGGCCGAGTCCCAGACCAAGCCGGGGGAGGGAGCCACGCCAGACGACCGCGCACGGTCCGCCGTGGCGCAATTGAACCCGCGTGCCAAGGTCGACTACGTCGGTGCCGCGCCGTTGCCGGGCTTCCGCGAGGTGATCGTGGGCGGGCAGCTGCTGTACATCAGCGACGATGGTCGCTACGTCATGCAGGGCGCCGTGCTGGACCTGCAGCAGCAGCAGGATGTGATGCAGAACAGTGCTGCCCTGGCCCGTCACCGCAGCGCACTGATCGCCACCATCCCGCACAGCGAGAAGATCGTGTTCGCGCCGCCGAACGCCAAATACACCATCAGCGTGTTCACCGACATCGAGTGCGGCTACTGCCGCAAGCTGCACGAGGAGATCGCCGAGATCAACCGCCAGGGCATCGCGGTGGAGTATCTCGCCTTCCCGCGCATGGGCCTGGGCAGCCAGGACCACAAGGACATGATCTCGGTCTGGTGCGCCCCGGACCGCAAGCGCGCGATGACCGACGCCAAGGCCGGCAAGTCCGTCCCCGCGCGCGACTGCAAGAACCCGGTGACGATGGAGTTCGACGTCGGCCAGCGCATCGGCGTCAGCGGCACCCCGGCCATCTTCTCGGCCGACGGCGTGCAGCTGGGAGGCTACCTGCCGCCTGCCGCCCTGCGGGCCAAACTGGACGAACTGGCCGCGAAAAAGGCGCCGGCCGCCGCCGCAGGCGCCGCTCCCTGACCCGAACGAAGCCGGCCCCGCGCCGGCTTCGCTACAATAGCGGGCCCCGTCCTGACGGCACGCCCCCCACGGTTCCGGACATGATCGTCCTCGAAGGCCAACCGGCCTTGTCGCACTTCCGCCGCGCGCGGCTCCAATCCCGGCTACAGTCGATTGCACCCGACGTCCGCATCCGCGGTGCCTGGCACGTCTATTTCGTCGAACCCGAGGCGGGCGCCACGCCGGACCTGGCCACGCTGCGCCGCGTCCTGCAGGCCGCCGGGCAGGACGAAGCGCTGACCGAGGGCGCGGTCTCGCGCTTCGTCACCTCGCGCCTGGGCACCTTGTCGCCGTGGGCCAGCAAGGCCACCGAACTGCTGCGCGGTGCCGGCCAGCCGGTGAAACGCGTCGAGCGCGGCCTGCGCATCGACCTGGAAGGCTGGGACGACGCGCAGCCTGCGCTGGCGAAGACGCTGCACGATCCGATGACGCAGTCGCTGCTCGCCACCCGCGAGCAGGCGTCGGCGCTGTTCACCGCCCCGGCACGCGGCGCGCTGGAGCGGATCCCGCTGGCGCAGTTGGAAGCCGCCAACAGTCGCCTGGGCCTGGCGCTGGCCGATGACGAGATCGACTACCTGCGCACGCGCTACACGGAACTCGGACGCGATCCGTCGGACGTCGAGCTGATGATGTTCGCGCAGGCGAACTCCGAGCACTGCCGCCACAAGATCTTCAATGCCAGCTGGACCATCGACGGCAAGGACCAGGACCGGTCGCTGTTCCGCATGATCAAGCACACCCACGCGCAGACGCCGGAACACACGCTGAGCGCGTACAGCGACAATGCGGCCGTGGTGGAAGGCTACCCGGCGGCGCGCTTCCGTCCCGACGGCAGCGGCCGGTACCGCATCGAGGCGACGCTGGATTCGGCGTTCTGCATCAAGGTCGAAACCCACAACCATCCCACCGCGATCGCGCCGTTTCCCGGTGCCAGCACCGGTGCAGGTGGCGAGATCCGCGACGAAGGCGCGACCGGCCGCGGCGGCAAGCCGAAAGCGGGCCTGACCGGCTTCTCGGTTTCGCACCTGCGTATTCCGACGCTGCCGCAACCGTGGGAGGCGGCGCGCGCGCTGAACCCGCGCATGGCGCCAGCGCTGGACATCATGCTGGACGGCCCGCTCGGCGGCGCCGCGTTCAACAACGAATTCGGCCGTCCGAACCTGCTGGGCTACTTCCGCAGCTTCGAATTGCCCGAAGGCGCTGGCCTGACCCGTGCCTACGACAAGCCGATCATGCTGGCCGGTGGCCTGGGCGCGATCGACCGCATCCAGGTGGAGAAGAAGACACTCTCGTCTGGCGATGCCGTCATCGTGCTCGGCGGCCCGGCGATGCTGATCGGCCTGGGCGGCGGTGCCGCCAGTTCGGTCGCGTCGGGCGAAAGTGCCGAGGAACTCGATTTCGCCAGCGTGCAGCGCGACAACCCGGAAATGGAGCGTCGCTGCCAGGAAGTCATCGACCGTTGCGTGGCGATGGGCGAGAACAACCCGATCCTGTGGTTCCACGACGTCGGCGCGGGCGGCCTGTCCAACGCCATCCCGGAACTGCTGCACGACTCCGGTGTGGGCGGCGTGATCGACCTGGCCAAGGTGCCCAGCGACGATCCCTCGCTGTCGCCGATGCAGTTGTGGTGCAATGAATCGCAGGAGCGCTACGTGCTCGGCGTGCCGCAGGCGCGGCTGGCCGAGTTCGCGGCGATCTGCGAACGCGAGCGTTGCCCGTTTGCGGCCGTGGGTGTCGCCACGAAGGAAGAGCGGCTTGTGGTCGGTTATGGCGCGCTGGCGGACGCCTCCCTTCTCCCTGCGGGAGAAGGTGCCCGAAGGGCGGATGAGGGTGCGACGAAGCCGGACGAGCGGAACAATGCGGATGTTTCCGCGTCCGCGAATTCCGGCGCACTCCCGTCTTCGCCGAACCCTCACCCCAACCCCTCTCCCGACGGGAGAGTGGCTTATCCCATCGACCTGCCGATGGACGTGCTGTTCGGCAAGGCGCCGAAGATGCACCGCGACACCGGCTACCCGGAGGCCCCGAAGTGGCCGTCGTTGCAGACCGCGTCGCTGGACTTGCGCGAAGCGGGCCTGCGCGTGCTCGCGCATCCCACGGTCGCCTCCAAGCAGTTCCTGATCACCATTGGCGATCGCAGCGTCGGCGGCCTGACCGCACGCGACCAGCTGGTCGGCCCGTGGCAGATGCCGGTTGCGGACTGCGCGATCACGCTGAGCGGGTACGAAGGCTATGTCGGCGAAGCCATGGCCATCGGCGAACGCACGCCGCTGGCACTGCTGGACGCGGCCGCCGCGGCCCGCATGGCAGTGGGCGAAGCCATCACCAACCTGTGCGCCGCACCGGTCGAGTCGCTGCACCGGGTGAAACTGTCTGCCAACTGGATGGCCGCCGCGGGCCATCCGGGTGAGGACGCCCTGCTGTTCGATGCGGTGAAAGCCGTCGGCATGGAACTGTGCCCAGACCTGGACATCAGCATTCCGGTCGGCAAGGACTCATTGTCGATGCAGGCGCAGTGGCACAGCGATGGCCAGGCGCACAAATCGGTGTCGCCGGTTTCGCTGATCATCAGTGCGTTCGCGCCGGTCACCGATGTGCGCCAGCAACTGACGCCCCTGCTGTCACGGGAAGACGACAGCGACCTGTGGCTGATCGGCCTGGGCGCCGGCAAGAAGCGCCTCGGCGGTTCGGTGCTGGCGCAGGTCTACCCGCAGTCGGGTGGTGACGGTGCGTGGCCGGCGTTCGCCGGTGATGGCCGCGACGAGAGCGTGCCGGACCTCGATGATCCGCAGCGCCTGCGTGATTTCTTCCACCTGATCGCCGACGCACGCGAGTCCGGCCTGTTGCTGGCGTACCACGACCGCAGCGACGGCGGTGCGTTCGCCGCGTTGTGCGAAATGGCGTTCGCGTCGCATCGCGGTCTGGACATCAACCTCGATGGGTGGGGCGACGACGCGTTCCGCACGCTGTTCGCCGAGGAGCTGGGTGCGGTGGTGCAGGTGGCGGACGAAGACCGCGCCGCGTTCGCCGACCTGGTCGAGCGCCATGCGCTGACCGAATGCGCCCAGCGTATCGCGCGCCCGACCACGGCCTCCGTGGTGCGCGTGCAGCAGGAAGGCGACGTGCTGGCCGAGTGGCGCTGGGACGAGTTGTTCGATGCCTGGTGGTCGGTGACACATGCGATGCAGAAGCTGCGCGACAATCCGGACGCGGCCGACCAGGAGCGCGACACCGCGCGCCAGTTCGGTCGTACCGGGCTGAAGCCGAAACTGTCCTTCGATGCCGGCGAAGACATCGCGGCACCGTTCATCGCCACCGGCAAGCGGCCGAAGGTCGCGATCCTGCGCGAGCAGGGCGTCAACGGCCAGATCGAGATGGCGTCGGCGTTCACGCGCGCTGGCTTCGATGCGTTCGACGTGCACATGAGCGACCTGATCAGCGGCCGCGTGGCGCTGGACGGTTTCAGTGGTCTCGCCGCGTGCGGTGGCTTCAGCTATGGCGACGTACTGGGTGCGGGCCGTGGCTGGGCCACCTCGATCCTCGAGCGCAGCGCGTTGCGCGAGGCGTTTGCCGCGTTCTTCGCCCGGCAGGACACGTTCTCGCTCGGCGTGTGCAACGGTTGCCAGATGATGAGCCAGTTGAAGGACATCATCCCCGGCGCGCAGCACTGGCCGCAGTTCCTTCGCAACCAGAGCGAGCAGTTCGAGGCACGCGTGGCGTTGCTGGAAGTGCAGGACTCGCCGTCGGTGTTCTTCCGCGGCATGGCGGGTTCGCGTATCCCGGTGGCGGTGGCGCATGGCGAAGGCAGGGCATCGTTCGCCGGTGCGGTCGACCAGGCCGCTGCCCGCGTCGCGTTGCGCTACGTGGATGGCGACGGCGCGATCGCGACGACGTATCCGCTCAATCCGAACGGCTCACCCGACGGTATCACGGGCCTCACCAGTGACGACGGTCGCGTGACGATCCTGATGCCCCATCCGGAACGCACCCCGCGCAGCGCCAACCACAGCTGGCATCCGGCCGGTTGGCCGGACGACTCGCCGTGGCTGCGCATGTTCCGCAATGCGCGGGCGTGGGTGGGCTGATTACACGGTGAGAATTGCTGGTCCGGGCGTCTACGGGCGGTCCCGGACCGGGTGGTACTCCCCTTGGTCGCCAGACGTGCCAGCCTTGGGGTCCACGTTGGCGCACAGCTTGCCATCGCACAGGGTGACGTCCGCAGCGTCGTAGGCCTTCAACAGCTCCGCCGATAGCTGATAGCGGCGGATTTCATCGTAGTAATGCCTGGACAACCAGGCGCCGCCCAGAACGATCAGGACGAGACTGGCGAGGCAGACGCCGACGACCTTCCATAGCAGATGTCGGTAGAGTGCCCGCGCGGCGTGGATCTGCGCCGCCAGCGCATGCGAGGCTTGCCTCACCTCTTGCCCGGCCGTCTCCAGGCCCGCTCGGTAGGTGGAAACGGATTGTCCGAGGCCTGCGTCGACGGTGCCTACGACACCGTCCCGCAGATGCCTCATTTCCGTGTCGGCAGCCCGGCGGAGCGTTTCAGGCAATTGTTGCGACAGGTCCTGGAGCTGCCGGTGCGCGGCGTGCAAACTGCCCTCGATCTGCTGCGTACGGCGCTCGAACCGCTCCATGAGCGCTGACACACTGGCGACGAGGTCGGTGATCCGATTGGCGTCCATCGTGCTCTCCTTGGCAACGTTACTGTCAGATCGAGCGTGCGATGCCGGCCGACACCGCGACCTGCCTCTGCTCCGCACTCTGTTGTTCGGCGACCTGTGCCAGCAGCGCCTGCTGCCGCTCTTCGGCATCCACCTGAGCCGTCGCAGTCGCGCTCACCAGCTTCGCATGAGGATCGTCGGCCGCAGCCCGGGTCATCCGGCGGAAGACGCCCTGGTCGCCGGCTTCGTAGGCAGCCACCATGCGATCGATGTAGGCGAGGGGGTCGTCGCGCAGCGAGACCGGCGACGGTGTGGAATCGCCGGCGGGCCGCGAGGGCCAGCCACTGCCGCGCTCCGGCTTGCACTGGCTGTCTTCCAGCGTGGGTTCGCGGCGAAGATCCTGTATCCGTCCATCGATCTGCTCCAAGGGGCCGTCGCCGCCACCTCGATAGATCAACGGTCGATCGGGCGGCACGAAGTCGCGATTTCTCTCCTCCGTCGCGCGTTGCGCCGCCAGTCGAAGCTCCCTCAGCTCGTCGTGAACTTCGTTGCCCATCAGGCCGTGCCGGGCCTTGTGCATCACGTACTGGGAGCCGATCGCGGACGTGTAGGCGATGCCCGCGCCGGTGAGCTTCGTAGCCAGCGCCACGTCCTCTGCGGCCGAGCGTATGCTCTCCCGATAGGCGTCGAACTCGGGCTTGTGCTGCTGGTAAAGGGCGTTGTTCGCTCCGTTGATGACCGTGTTGGGGCCATAAATGGGGAGTTCTTCCGGCTTGCGCTGTCCGCTGTGGAACTGCACCGCGCCGTGCGTCATATCAGGGCCGAGTTTGCGCAGATCGTTGATCAGGTCCCACCGGTTCTGCTGGCTGGGCAAGGGGCCACTCTTCAAAAGGGCTTCCACATCCTGCTTTGTGGCGTATACGCGTACCTCGCCATAGTGCCGGTTCGCCGCGCCCACCATATCGGTGGCACGGACGTGGTTGACTATCTGGCTCCCACCTTCGGGTACGCCGTAGAGACCTGCCGCACCATAGGCATTGAATGTCTCGCCGCGCAGCCCGTTTTCGTGGGCGGTGACCTGGGCGAGGAAGCCGCCCAGCGAATGGCCGGTGACGGTGACGCGGGTCCCATCCCGTTTGGCCATTTCGACGGCAAGTTCCACAAGGTCCCGAGCATCGTCCAGTTGCTGGTTGACATCCAGCAGGGCCATCTGGGCATCTGTGAGCAGTCCATCGCGAATCTTGTCTGTGTCGAACTCGGTACCGGTGTGGGCGACGATGTAGTCACCGGTATCCAGGTTCTTGTAGATCGACCCTCTGTAACCCGAAGGCCTACTCACTTCCTTAACTAGGAGAAAGGCGCTTACGTCGATCTTGTCGTCAAGCGTGTCATAGGACTTATCGGATAACCTCGCATGCGATTCCGTAAATGTCGGTATATCAATCCATCCTGGATGGCGTCACGTTGACGAGATAGGATGTGAGGTCAAGCTCTTTGGCGCGCGCTCCATCACTTGGCGTCAAGCATGCCTTGTCGAATTCGTCACGCATTTTCTCTCTGCAATAGGCGGTGATTTCGGACGCAGAAATCAGCTTGGCGGCACTTAGTCTTGCGATCTGTAAGAAGTCATTGGATCTTGTAAGCGTCGTATCGACATAGCCAAGCTCCCACTTGCAGACTCCGAGTCCGTAGTAGTCCTCATCGATGGGCCAGTCGAGGAAGATGTGCCCCTTGTAGGTGTTGCCACTGACGCGGATAAGAGCAATTTCTCTTTTGTAGCTGGTGCCAATCGTGACGCGCGCAATCTTCTCCTGGTAGGGAAGGCAGGCCCGGGTACCGACGCCAAAATGCGCCACGCCAGAAATTTGCCGGATGTCCGGGGGCGGATCGACCAATTCCACCGTGATCTCGTAGCGCTGCGTGGGATTCGGGTTGGTCTTCGCGACGGGTGGTTCGAATGTGCTTGCGCTCCAGCATCCCGCGATCAGGAAGGATGCGAGGATCGGGCAGTAAGGCAGGAATCGGCGATTCACGGATTGCTTCCTTGTAACGGGTTGCCGCTTCGGAAACTACTCGAACACCCGGTGTTGCTTGTGCAGAGCCAACCTTGGCACAAGCGCCACGGCAGGACGGGCCTGGCTCGTGAACCTGACGACACCTGCAGGCAGAAGAGCCAGGCAAGTTCAATCCTGACGCGCTGGGCGTACGTTCGGGCAATCTCTGCCAGGAATGCGCGAGTCGCACAGACGGACTTCCGCGAGATGACGGAGCGCCAGGTTGGTGTCACGCTCCGACGGCGCGTGCCGGAATGCGAACTGGACGGAGTAGAAGGCATCATTGCCTTCGATGGTCTTCGACCAGAAGTGTTCCGGCTTGCCGGTTGCAGGATTCAACGGGCAGACGTGCTGCCATAACGCATACGTGTATCCATCTTCCTCCCCCGCATCGATCTTGACAGCGTTCGCGCCGGGGCAGGCGCCGGAAAGGTTGGCTGCAAGCCGTTGCTGGAAGGCGTCCGCCGGGATCCGTGCCCCGTGGAAGACCTGGGTGGTGACCATGCTGGTCCAGCTTTCGACGGATTCATCCGATGGCACCATTTCGCTCATGCTCATCTGGCCTTGTCGCGTCTGGTAGCCGATCTTGTAGCCGTGTGGAAACGACTGAAGCAGATTTTCTCCCTGCATTGCGCTGTCTGCGATTGCCGACGCAACGGGAAAAAGAGCGGAAACGAGAAGTGCGAAGCGGAGATGCGACATAAGGCCTCCTTGGCCAGCGGATAGCATGTCAGGGGATGGGGGTCGCCACCATTTTCTGAGTGAGTAAGCGGTCCTGGCGGGCGGCCGTGCAGTGACGCTGTTGCTACGTGCGATGTTCCATGCGACTGCTTGGCGTTTGTATCAGATGCACATCAGTGCATGCCATTAACATTCTCGCGGAATGCCCCACGATTGCGTGTGCAGCGTCCAACCATGCACGGGGCGTCTTGGGGCTGGGGTTGCGGCGTGACGGCATCGCTCGCAAGCGACAGCCTGCGCAGTAATCCTCTCCAGGGAGCGCGGGGCTGCCTCGGAAAGTTCCCCTCGCGCGACGCGTCGCGCGGCGCGACAATCCCTCCCGTCCGGACCTGATAAAGTCCGGGCCTTCAAGGAGGCCCCCCGTGAACGCAGTCGTGTCCGACCCCTCGCTTTCCGATGACGAGCGCATCGTCGCGGCCCTGTTGGCGCGAGGACGGCTGAAGGAAGCCGATCTTGCGCGGGCACGGCGACTGCAGGAAGAGACGGGGAGCGGCCTGCTGTCGCTGTTGTCGCGACTGGGCCTGGTGTCCGAGCGCGACCACGCAGAGACCGCGGCCGAGGTACTCGGACTCCCGCTGGTGGTGGCCAAGGATGCACCCGATGTCCCGCCGGAGTCGGTCGCGCTGTCGCAGCGTTTCCTCAAGCAGTTCCACGTCTGCCCGGTGGGCGAGGACGAGACCCATATCGACCTGTTGATGGCCGATCCGCAGGACCAGTACGCACGGGATGCCGTGCGGCTGGCCACCGGTCGCGTCGTGCGGCCACAGGTCGCGTTGCGGTCCGAGATCAGCGATCTGATCGAGCGCTATTACGGGCAGGGCCGCAGCGCCATGGGCGCCATCGTCGAGAACGCGGATGGCGAGACCACCGCCGACCTCGACGACGTCGAGCATCTTCGCGACCTGGCATCGGAGGCGCCCGTCATCCGCCTGGTCAACCTGGTCATCCAGCGGGCGGTCGAGTTGCGCGCATCCGACATCCACATCGAGCCGTTCGAGAACCGGTTGAAGGTGCGCTACCGCATCGACGGCGTGCTGGAAGAAGGCGAAAGCCCGCCCGCCAACCTGACCGCCGCCGTGATCAGCCGCGTCAAGATCATGGCCAAGCTCAACATCGCCGAGCGCCGGTTGCCGCAGGACGGCCGCATCATGCTGCGCGTGCAGGGCAAGGAACTGGACCTGCGCGTCAGCACCGTGCCTACCGCGCACGGCGAGAGCGTGGTGATGCGCCTGCTCGACCGCGAGACCGTGGTGTTCGATTTCAAAAAGCTCGGCTTCACCGATGCCTTCCTGCCGCAGTTCCAGAAAGTGCTGGAGCAGCCGCACGGCATCCTGCTGGTCACCGGCCCTACCGGTTCGGGCAAGACCACCACGCTGTACACCGCGTTGAGCAAGCTCAACACGCCGGACGTCAAGATCATCACCGTCGAGGATCCGGTCGAATACCAGATCGAAGGCATCAACCAGATCCAGGCCAAGCCGCAGATCGGGCTGGACTTCGCCCACGCGCTGCGCAGCATTGTCCGGCAGGATCCGGACATCATCATGATCGGCGAAATGCGCGACCTCGAGACCGCGCGCATCGCCATCCAGTCCGCGCTCACCGGACACCTGGTGCTGTCCACGCTGCATACCAACAACGCGGCTGGCGGTATCACGCGCATGCTGGACATGGGCGTGGAGGACTACCTGATGACCTCCACCATCAACGGCATCCTCGCGCAGCGCCTGGTGCGCCGGCTGGAGCCGACGCATGCCGAGAAGTACGCCGCGTCGCCCGAGGAAATCGAGAAGTTCCACCTGCGCCGCTTCCAGCCGGAAGGCGACATCTTCCTCTATCGCCCGCGTGGCTCGGCCATCGCACCGACCGGTTACCTGGGCCGCACCACCATCGTCGAATTCTTGGTGATGAACGACGAAGTCCGCCGCGCGATCATGCGCCACGCCGGCATGGGCGAGATCGAGCAGCTGGCGCGCGACGCCGGCATGCGGACCATGTACGAGGACGGTATCGTCAAGGCGCTGGCTGGCGAGACCACCATCGAGGAAGTGCTGCGCGTTACCGAGGAGGGCTGAAGCAATGAAGCGGATGCTGTTGGGATCCCTTTTGATGGCGATATGCGCGATGCCGTCCGTCGCGTGCGCTGCCAAGCCCGCGCAGAAGACGCTGGCACGCGGTGATCTTCCCGCCGGCTTCGCGATCGGCACGGCATCGCCCTCGCTGGCGCTGCAGGTCGACGTGGTGGACGGCAAGGTCACGGCCTCCGCGCCCGCCGGCGACGGACTCGGCAACCTGCGCGCCGCGCGCAGTGGAGACGCCATGCAGACCACGTTGATGGTCAGCAGTACGCTGGCGGTGGCGATCAAGTTCGATCTCTACGTTTCGATGGATGGCGAGCGGTTCACCTACGCCAGCAGCTGTGGCGTAACGCCGGGCATTTCCTCATTCGAAATGTGGGAGAAGCCGGTGACGCATTTCGCGCTGGGCAATCCGCGCGTCCTGCCGAAGGGCGGCATGGCTTGCGACTGACGCGGTGAGGCTCCCAAAAGAAAGGGCCCGGCATTGCCGGGCCCTTCTTCATTGCGCGACCGCGCGTTACAGATCGATACCGAAGCCCACGCCCGCCGACTTCTCGTCGCCGCTGAATGCACCGCCGATACTGAACGATGCGCGCTCACCGAGCGGCTTCGAGTAACCGACGGACAACGCATTCTCGCCGTTCTGCCAACCGGCGCCCACCGCCACCCGTCCACGCGGACTGCGGCTGCCGGCGGCGTTGATCGCCATGTTCAACATCGCCGAACTCATTGCGCCCATCCGGTCGAGACGGCGGTCCTGTTCGGAGAAGCGACGGTCCACGTCACCGCGGAAGGCGTTGAAGTCGTCTTCTAATGCCTTGACCTGGAAGTCCGCATACGCCTTGGCGCTGCTCAGCGTGCTTGCCGAGGCTTCATCCGTGTAGGCCTGGGCGCTGCTGAGCGTGTTGGCATCGCCTGCATCGGCGTAGGACGCCGCGGCCGCCGGGACGTCGGCTGCCACCGTGGCGTCGGTCGGTGCCGCGACCGCCGGTTGGCCGCTGGCCACGGCGCCACTGCCGGCAGGGTCCGTCGTCGTCGCTGTACCGCGTGTCGGCGACGACGCGTTGCCACCGGTGCTCGGCGTTGATGCCGTTTCGCCGGTGGAATGCGCCTGGCTGGCCTGCGCCGGTGGCGTCGCGCCGGTCGTGCCGGCGCCCGATCCGTTGTACATCCCGTACAGCTCGTTGAGCTTGGCGTCGACGGCGGTGAACGCCGCGCCCACGTTGTTGTACGACGTGCCCTGGATCGTGTAGCTCGGCGCGATGAACACGCCACCGGAGAAGCCGGCGCCGCCGCCCAGCGAACTGGCGGCCAGACTCAGCTGCGACAGGTTGACTGCGTCGGTGGCCTGAGTGCCGGCCGCGACGTTGGTGATCTGCCGCTCGCTGCCTGCGCTGCCGACCGACACGGTGTCCTCGCGGTCGGCGACCGAGTCGCCACCGATCGCCACGCTGTTGTCGGCCTCGGCCGTGGCCAGGTTGCCCAGCGCCACTGCATTGAAGCCGGGCGTGTACGCGCCACCGCCGACGGCGACCGAGTAGTCTCCCGAGGCTTCCGTCGCCAGCGCGCCGAAGAACGCACCACCCACGGCCACGCTGTTGTCGCCGCTGGCAAGGGCACGCGACCCCAGTGCGGTGCTGTCGTAGTTGCTCGCGGTGGCGCCGAAGCCCAGTGCCGTCGCGCTCTCACCGCTGGCATCGGCACCGTAGCCGAATGCCGAGGCGGCGAATTCGGATGCGATGCTGTATCCGCCCACCGCCGTCGCGGCATCGCCCGAGGCATCGCTGCGGAAACCGGTGGCGGTGGCCTGCAGGCCGGACGCCGCACTTTCCATGCCGGTGGCGGTGGCGTACGCACCGGAGGCGGTGGCCCCCGCACCCGTTGCCGTCGCGCCGCTGTCACTCGCCACGGCACCGGCACCCACGGCCGTCGCATCGTCTGCCGTCGCTTCCGTGCTCGCGTAGACGGGATTGCCGTCGACATCGAGGATCGGATTACCGTCTTCGTCGAACAGCTGGCGCTGTCCGCCGAGTGCAACCGCGCCTGCTCCCGTCGCCTGCGCCCCCGCACCGTTGGCGACGCTGTTCTCGCCGGTCGCAGTGGCATTGAAACCGCTGGCCGTGGCGCCGTTCGCCAAGGCGAAGGCACCGGAGCCGGTGGCGGTCGCACCGACGCCTTCCGCCAGTGCGGCCGAGCCCGACGCCGTTGCGTAGTCACCGGTCGCGGTGGCGTCATCGCTGCCGTCGCCCGCGCCATTGGCCTTGAAGTAGCGCGTGGCGTTCTCCGACGCTTCGGCCAGCGCATTCAACTGGTCCAGGTTCACCGCATCCGTGCCCTCGGTGCCGGCCGCCACGTTGGTGATCTGGCGCTCGGCACCCACATCGCCCACCGACACCGTGTCATCGCGGTCGTTCCATGAGTTGGCACCGATCGCGACGCTGTTCGTCGCCGCCGCCACGGAGTTCACGCCCAGGGCCACGCTCTCTTCGCCGTCCGCGTAGCTGTTGTGGCCCAGCGCGGTGCTGTACTCGCCGGTGGCCCATGCCCCGTTGCCGAAGGCCGAGCTGCCGGTGCCACTGGCACGCGTGTTGATGAGGCCGAAGAACGTGGTGCCGCCCACCGCAGTGCTTTCATCGCCGCCGGCCGCTGCGCCTTCGCCGACCGCCGTCGCGCCACTGCCGTCTGCAGCGGCGCCGTAACCGAACGCCGAGGCGAAATCGCCGCCTGCGCTGCTGTAGCCGCCCACGGTCGTGGAGGCCAGGCCGCCCGCGCTGCTGCGGAAGCCGACCGCCGTCGCTTGCGTCTCGGATGCCGAGGCTTCCGTGCCCACTGCCGTCGCATAGGCGCCGGACGCATCCGCGCCCGCGCCGATGGCGCTGGCACCCACTTCGCCGGCGACCGCACCTGCACCGACGGCTGTGGCGTCATCCGCCGTGGCTTCGGTGCTGGCGTAGACCGGATTGCCGTCTTCGTCGAGCAGGGGGTCGCCGTTCTCGTCGAACAGCTGGCGTTGTCCACCCAGTGCGACGGCACCCGCGCCCGTCGCCTGCGCGCCCGCACCGTTGGCCACGCTGTTGTTGCCGGTGGCGGTGGCATTGAAGCCGGTCGCCGTGGCGCCGCCGGCAATCGCGAAGGCACCCGAACCGGTCGCGGTCGCGCCAACGCCGTCGGCCAGCGCGGCCGAACCGGAGGCAGTCGCGTAGTCGCCATTGGCGGTGGCGTCGTCGGTGCCGTCGTTGGCACCGTTCGCCTTGAAGTAGCGCGTGGCGTTTTCCGACGCGTCGGCCACCGCGTTCAACTGATCCAGGTTCACCGCATCGGTGCCTTCGGTACCGGCGGCCACGTTGGTGATCTGCCGTTCGCTGCCCACATCGCCGACCGAGACCGTGTTGTCGCGGTCCGCCGTCGAGTTGGCGCCCAGTGCCACGCTGTTGTCGCCCAGCGCCGTGCTGTAGAAGCCGACCGCCGTGCTGTTGTCGCCGCTGGCCCAGGATTCCGCGCCCAGTGCCGTGGCGTAGTCGCCTGGCGCGTAGGAGAAGAAGCCGGCGGCCGTGCTCTCCAGGCCCGACGCTTCCGCCAGGCTGCCGGCCGCCAGGCTGTAGTCGCCTGCCGCGATTGCGCCAGCACCGAACGCAGCGGCGCTGAATCCGCTGGCCTGCGTGTAGACGAGCAAGCCGAAGCCGGGAATCAGGTCCGCCGGTCCGCCGACCGCCACGCTGTAATCGCCGGTGGCGCCGCTGGCATGGCCGAAGCTGGACGCGTACGACCCGGTCGCCGTGCTGCCGTAGCCGAACGCGGAACTCGCTTCGCCGCTGGCTTCACTCAGGACACCGAATGACGAGCTGCCGAGTGCCGAGGCCAGACTGCCGGAACCGACGGCCGTCGCCCCCAGGCCGGAGGCCACCGTATTGACGCTGATCGGATTGCCATCGGCATCGAAGGCGTCGACCGAGCCACCGATGGCGATGCTGGAATCGCCGCTGGCTTCGGCGCTGCTGCCGGTGGCCACGCTGTTGCTGCCGGTGGCGGTCGCGGAGAACCCGGTGGCGGTCGCACCATCCGCCAGCGCGCAGGCGCCGGAGCCGGTCGCCGTGGCGCCGACGCCCTCGGCCAGTGCGGCCGACCCGGAGGCGGTGGCGTAGTCGCCGGTGGCCGTGGCGTCGTCCGTGCCATCTTCGGCACCGTTGGCCTTGAAGTAGCGCGTCGCGTTCTCCGACGCTTCGGCCACCGCGCTCAGTTGATCGACATTCACCGCATCGGTGCCTTCGGTACCGGCCGCCACGTTGGTGATCTGGCGTTCGCTGCCCGCGCTGCCGACGGACACGGTGTCTTCGCGGTCGGCGACCGAGTCGCCACCGATGGCCACGCTGTTGTCGGCCTCGGCCGTGGCCAGGTTGCCCAGCGCCACCGAGTTGAAGCCCGGCGTGTACGCGCCACCGCCGACGGCGACCGAGTAGTCGCCCGACGCTTCGGTGGCGAAGAGGCCGAAGAACGCGCCGCCCACGGCCACGCTGTTGTCGCCGCTGGCGATGGAATTCGAACCCAGCGCGGTGCTGTCGAAGTTGCTGGCGATCGCGCCGAAGCCCAGTGCGGTCGCGCTGTTGCCGCTCGCCTCGGCGCCATACCCGAAGGCCGATGCGCCGAAGTTGGACGCACTGCTGTAGCCACCGATGGCAGTCGCTGCATCGTCGGACGCATCACTGCGGAAGCCGACAGCCGTGGCCTGGATTCCCGACGCACTGGCCTCGGTGCCGAGGGCGGAGGCATAGGCGCCGGACGCACTGGAGCCCGCGCCGACCGCGCTTGCGCCGACCTCACCCGCCGCGGCGCCGGCACCGATGGCGGTGGCGTCATCGGCGGTCGCTTCGGTACTGGCGTAGACCGGATTGCCGTCTTCGTCGAGCAAGGGGTCGCCGTTCTCGTCGAACAACTGACGTTGTCCACCCAGTGCGACGGCACCCGCGCCCGTCGCCTGCGCGCCCGCACCGTTGGCCACGCTGTTGTTGCCGGTGGCGGTGGCATTGAAGCCGGTCGCCGTGGCGCCGCCGGCAATCGCGAAGGCACCCGAACCGGTCGCGGTCGCGCCAACGCCGTCGGCCAGCGCGGCCGAACCGGAGGCAGTCGCGTAGTCGCCATTGGCGGTGGCGTCGTCGGTGCCGTCGTTGGCACCGTTCGCCTTGAAGTAGCGCGTGGCGTTTTCCGACGCGTCGGCCACCGCGTTCAACTGATCCAGGTTCACCGCATCGGTGCCTTCGGTACCGGCGGCCACGTTGGTGATCTGGCGCTCACTGCCGGCGCTGCCGACGGAGACGGTGTCCTCGCGATCGGCAACGGAGTCGCCGCCGAGCGCCACACTGTTGTCAGCGCTTGCCGATGCGAGGTTGCCGATGGCGGTCGCGTTGGTGCCTGGTGCCCAGGCGCCGCCACCGACCGCGGTCGAGAAGTCGCCCGATGCTTCCGTCGGCAGGAAGCCGAGCAGGGAGCCGCCGACCGCGACGCTGTTGTAACCGGTCGCGAGGGAGCCGGAACCCAACGCCGTGCTGTCACCGCCGCTGGCATCGGCACCGTAGCCGACCGCCGTGTCGAAATCGCCCGACGCATTGGCGAAGCCGCCGACCGCGACGGTTGCGATGCCGGTGGCCGTGCTGGTGTGGCCCGCAGCCAGCGCCTGCGTGCCTGATGCGGTGGAGGAACTGCCGAAGGCGCCCGCATACGCGCCGGTCGCGGCGCTTCCCGTGCCCACCGCGCTCGCGCCCGCGCCCGTCGCATTCGCCTGCGTGCCAACGGCGGTCGCGTTCGCACCGGTGGCATTGCTCTGGCTGCCCAGCGCCGTCGCGCCCTGCGCGGTCGCACTGCTGTCGTAGCCCACCGCGGTGGCGTTCACGCCCTTGGCTTCCGCGTAGCCGCCGACGGCGGTGGCGCCGGCCTTGTTGGCGATGCTCTTGTAGCCGACCGCGACTGCATGGCGGCCGGATGCATCGACGTCGTCGCCGCACGACACAGCGTTCTCGCCGGGCCGACCGTCCTTGATCGGATTGCCACGTGCATCCACGCAATAGGCGGGTCCCGTTCCGATCTGAGGCTTGTCGTTCTGCGGCTGGCCCTTGTGCTTGTCATGGGCCAAGGCAGCACCGAACGGCGCACCTGCCAGCAGCGCCGAGACCAGCAGCGTCACGCCCAGGCGCGCACGCACGCGCGCACCGGACGACATCACGCCGTGCGCGCGTCGCGCGAACTCCGAGGCGACGACCAGCATGCCCAGGGAGGGGTTCCACACCTTGCTGTAAATCCTATTCATGGATCACGTCCTTCATTCTGTGTTTTCGGGGGAATACGACAGCACCCGGACCTGTATCGGCACGGGGATTGGAAGCGGACTGCGTCAGGGAAGAAGACGGCGCCGCATGCGACAGGGGAGACGCATGGGCGGGTCGCACGAAGCAACGGAAGCGAGGGGGGATGTGCGGAGGACGAACGGTGGCGTCGGGGTATGTCGCCACCATGGACGCGAAGAACGCGACGCGGAGACGTCGCGGAAAAGACATGCAAGCGGATCAGCGAAACAAGATGTCGCGTCGAAAAACGATTCCCGCATTCCCCATCCCCTCATCCCGAGATGATGCAAAAAAACTCCGTGTGTCCGAACACTACATCCGCGTTGTGCAATTTGCGAGAGATTTGCTACGTTCGACGCGACGCGACGAAAACGCTGAAAACAAGGCGTTAATGCCATGTGCATTCGATGTTCTCGTCGCGTGAAGAGTGTCGTGACAGGTAAACAGGGGTACCTGCACGATCCGCTTGAAAGGAAAGTCGCAAGTCATTGAGTACGCACGTCGTAAACGGGTTACCCAGTTCGTTCATCCTTGTAGACATGGAGCAGGTCCAGTGAATTCAAATTCCTCATTCCGTCGTTCGCGCCGTCATCCCCTCGTTGCTGCACTCGCCGCAATCGTCACCTTCGGTGCCTTCAGTGGCTCCGCTTTTGCGGGTGATGTCAGTACCGCCGGTCTTCGCGATGGCGATACCTACGACCGTTTCATCGTGAAGTACCGCGATGGCAGCACCGCGCGCGCCAGCAGCACGACGCTGCAGCGTTCGCTGGCAGGTGCCGTGTCACGCGCCGCGCTGGGCACCGCGAACGGCAAGGCGGTGAGCGCCGCGAAGCTGCGTCGCCTGGGTATCGGCGCCGAACTGGTGCAGACCTCGCGCAAGCTGGACCGCGTCGAAGCAGAGAGCCTGCTGCGACAGCTGGCGACCGACCCGGACGTGGAGTTCGTCGAAGTCGACGCGCGCCGCTACGCGCGCCTCGTCCCCAACGACACTTACTACAACCAGTATCAGTGGCACTTCAAGGATGCGGTCGGCGGCATCAACCTGCCGGCGGCGTGGGACAACGCCACCGGTGCCGGCGTGGTCGTGGCCGTGCTGGACACGGGCATCACCGCGCACAGCGACCTCGATGCGAACATCCTGCCGGGCTACGACTTCATCAGCGACACGTTCGTCTCCCGCGACAGCGACGGACGCGATGCGAATCCGCGCGATGAGGGTGACTGGAATCCGGTCGCGGGTGAGTGCTACGCGGGTTCGCCGGTGCAGGACAGCAGCTGGCACGGCACCCATGTGGCGGGCACGGTCGCCGAGGTCACCAACAATGCCAAGGGCATGGCCGGCGGCGCGTTCAACGCGAAGGTCGTGCCGGCGCGCGTGCTGGGTCGCTGCGGCGGCTACACGTCCGACATTTCCGATGCCGTCATCTGGGCGTCCGGCGGTACCGTTGCCGGCGTGCCGGCCAACGCCAATCCGGCGGAGGTCATCAACCTGAGCCTGGGCGGATCCGGCGCGTGCAGCGCGGTGGAGCAGAACGCCTTCAACATCGCCATCGCCAACGGCAGCACGGTGGTGGTCGCGGCGGGCAACGATGCGGGCAATGTCAGCGGCTACTCGCCGGGCAACTGCGCCGGCGTCATCACCGTGGGCGCCACCCGCATCACCGGCGGCATCGCGTCGTATTCCAACTACGGCACGCGCATCGACATTTCGGCGCCGGGCGGTGGCGGCAGCGTCGATGGCAATCCCGGCGGTTACGTGTGGTCCACCGGCAACTCGGGCACGACGGTGCCTACCACCGAGACCTACTTCGGCATGGGCGGCACATCGATGGCGGCGCCGCATGTCGCGGCGGTCGTCGCGCTGATGCAGAGCGTGGCCGACACGCCGCTGACGCCGGCGCAGATCCTCGCCACGTTGAAGTCGACCGCGCGGCCGTTCCCCGTTGCGCCGCCGGCCAACCGGCCGATCGGTGCCGGCATCGTCAACGCGGCGGCCGCCGTGCAGGCCGTCATCGGCGGCGGCGAGCCGCCCACCGCGACGCTGTTGACCAACAACGTGGCCGTGGGTGGCAACACCGGCGCCAAGGACGCGGTGGTGCAGTACGCACTGGTGGTGCCGGCCGGGGCCAGCAACCTGTCCTTCATCAGTTACGGCGGCAGCGGCAACGCCGACGTCTACGTGAAGTTCGGCAGTGCGGCCACGGCGACGAATTACGACCTGCGCTCGGTGCGACCGGGCAACAACGACGTGATCAACATCGCGAACCCGCAGGCCGGCACGTACTACGTGTCGCTGGTGGGCAAGACGAAGTTCTCCGGTGTCAGTGTGCGCGGCAGCTTCACCGCGCCCTGACCTTCCGGCGTGATGCCGTGCGACGGCCCCGGGAGACCGGGGCCGTTCCGTTCCGGAGCGTGATCGCCGCGCATGACGGTCGACGGGGGAATACGGTAACTTGGCGCATTGCCCCTCTGCCCGCCGGTATGCCGCTCTACCGCTACAAAGCCCTCAACGCACACGGTGAAATGCTGGACGGCCAGATGGAGGCCGCCAGCGATGCCGACGTGGTTGCGCGCCTGCAGGAGCAGGGCCACCTGCCGGTCGAAGCCGCACTGGCCGTGGCGGGGGGTACACGCAGCCTGGGACAACTGTGGCGACCGAATGCCTTCGCGGGCGACCGGCTGGTGCAGTTCACCCAGCAACTCGCGACGCTGCTGGGTGCCGGACAACCGCTGGACCGCGCGCTGGGGATCCTGCTGGACCTGCCGGAAGACGAGAAAGCGCGTCGCGTCATCACCGACATCCGCGATGCCGTTCGCGGCGGTGCGCCGCTGTCCACGGCGCTGGATCGGCAGCATGGCCTGTTCTCGCGGCTGTACATCAACATGGTGCGCGCCGGTGAAGCCGGTGGCAGCCTGCACGATACCCTGCAGCGGCTCGGCGATTACCTGGAACGCAGTCGCGCGCTGAAGGGGCGTGTCGTCAACGCGCTGGTGTATCCCGCCATCCTGCTGGTCGTGGTCGGCTTCGCGCTGCTGTTCCTGCTCGGATACGTGGTGCCGCAGTTCGCGGTGATGTACGAGAGCCTGGATGTGGCGCTGCCGTGGTTCACGCGCGGGGTGCTGTGGGTGGGCGCGTTCGTGCGCGACTTCTGGTTCGTGCTGGTCGCGATTCCTGCGCTGGTCCTGCTGTGGTTCGGCCGCCGCCGCCGGGATCCTGCTTTCCGCGGCCGTCTGGATGCGTGGCTGCTGGGTCGTCCGCTGGTGGGCCCGTTGGTGGCCCGCCTGGAGACCGCCCGTCTTGCGCGCACCTTGGGCACGCTGCTGAAGAACGGTGTCCCGCTGCTGACCGCCCTGGGCATTGCCCGCAACGTGCTGGGCAACCGTGCCCTTGCCGCCGATGTCGATGTGGCGGCCGAGGATGTGAAGAACGGACATGGGTTGTCCGCCTCGCTGGGCAAGGGCAAGCGCTTTCCGCGCCTGGCCCTGCAGATGGTCCAGGTGGGCGAGGAGTCGGGTGCCCTCGACGGCATGCTGCTGAAGACGGCCGAAACCTTCGAGCAGGAAACCGCTCAGGTGCTGGACCGTATGCTGGCCGCCCTCGTCCCCGCCATCACGCTGATCCTGGCGGCGGTGGTCGGTGTCGTCATCATCGCCGTGCTGGTCCCGCTGTACGATCTGACCGGCGCCATCAACTGAGCATTCCTGGAGAGTCCGCCACCATGTCCCGCCCGCGCCCGATGACTGCGTTCCACTCCCCGCGTTCCCAACAGGGTTTCAGCCTGCTCGAGATCATCATCGTGCTGGTGCTGATCGGCGGCATTCTCGTGCTGGTGGGCAGCCGCGTGATGGGCGGCGCCGACAGCGGCAAGGTGAAGCTGGCGCAGTCGCAGGTGCAGACACTGGCCGGCAAGATCGAAACCTACCAGTTGGACACGGGCCGATATCCGGCGCAGCTGTCCGACCTGGTGACCAATCCGGGCAACGCGAGCGGTTGGTTGGGCCCGTACGCGAAGGAGAGCGAGTTGCAGGACCCATGGAAGAATCCGATCGAATACCGCATCCCGGGTGAGACGCAGCGCTTCGATCTGGTCAGCCTGGGCGCCGACGGCAAGGCCGGTGGCGACAGCGTCGACGCGGACATCAGGAACGAGTAAGCGCGGCAACCGCCGCCGTGGTGCGCCGCGTCGCTCCCGTGTTCCTGCCGCCGGCTTGCGGGCCCGCCGTCGCGCGCGCGCGGACAGCCGGTTTCACACTGCTCGAGATGCTGCTGGTGCTGGCCTTGATCGCGGCGGCGGGGATTCTCGCGGCGATGGTGTTCACCGGTGGCATGGACGGCATGCGGCTTCGCTCGGAATCCAAGGAGGTCGCCGCGCAACTGCGTTACACGCGGGCGCGCGCCATCGCGACCGGGCAGCCGCAGCGTTTCCGGATCGATCCACGCGTACATGCGTGGGAGGCGGCGGGTGATCGTCGTGGCGAGATCGATGGTGCGCTGTCGGTCCGCTTCACCGGCGTGCGCGAGGCGCAGGTGCGGGCAGGCGAAGGCGCCATCCTGTTCTTCCCGGATGGTGGTTCCACCGGTGGTCGCATCACCTTGTCCGCCGGGACGGCCGCGTGGAGCATCGACGTGGCCTGGCTGACCGGTGAGACGCGATTGCTGCGCGACGAGGTGCGGACGCCATGACGCCGCCGAACCGCCGCCACCAACGGGGCTTCACCCTGCTCGAAGTCATCGTCGCATTCGCACTGCTGGCGCTGGCGCTCAGTCTGTTGTTGGGATCGCTGTCGGGGGCGAGCCGGCAGGTGCGCGAATCGGCGGACAGCAGTCGCGCGACGTTGCATGCGCAGTCCCTGCTGGCGCAACTGGGTGCGGGCGACGTGCTGCAACCGGGACGTCGGGAGGGCAGCTTCGAAGGCGATCGTTACCGGTGGCAACTCGACATCGCGCCGTTCTCCGATCCGCTCGCCGCGCGGGCACAGCTCGATCCGGGCGCGCCGCAACTTCTCGACGTGCGCCTCGTCGTGCGCTGGGGCGACGAGCGGGCACAGGCGATGCAATGGCGCACGCTGCGGTTGGCGCCGCGCGACATCAACCAGGCGGTGTCGCCGTGATGCGGACGCCTGCGCGAGGCTTCACCCTGATCGAAGTGTTGTTGGCGCTGGTGTTGCTCGCGGCCGGGCTGGCACTCGCATTCGCGACGCTGCGTTCGTCCACGGCAGTGGTGACGCGTGGCGAAGACATGGCGCAGGCCAGCGAGCGCATGCGGGCGGTGCATGGTTACCTGCGCGCGCGGTTGGCGTCGGCGCAGCCCATCGTGTTCGCGACCGACCGCGGCACGCTGCGTCAGGCGCGTTTCATCGGGACACCGCAGCGCATGCGGTTCGTGGCGGACCTGCCGGACTATCTCGGTTACGGCGGACCTTACCTGCACGAGCTGGTCGCGGACGAGGAGGGGCAGCTGCAGGTGGCCTTCGCCGTCGCCCGTCCGGACGCGTCGTTGGAGGACATCGATCTCGCGGCGCGCGGGCAGCGCGCGGAACGGCTTGCCGATGGGCTCCGCTCGGTGCGCTTCCGGTATCGCGGCCTGGATGCGGACAACCGGCTGGGCCCGTGGCAGGACCGCTGGGAAACCTCGGAGATGCTGCCACTGCAGGTGAAGGTGGAAATGGTGGCGATGAAGGGTGGTCGCTGGCCGGATCTGGTGGTGACGCTGGCGCGCAGCGAGGGCGGTGCGGGGGGGGGATTGCTGCCGGGTGGCGCGAGTCCGGTGCTGCCATGAAGCGCATGCGCGGAGCCGCTCTCCTGCTGGTGCTGTGGCTGGTGGCGCTGCTCACGGCGCTGGTCGGCGCGTATGCGCTGACCGCGCGGATGGAAGCGTTGCAGGGCCGGGTGGGCAGCCAGGGCGCGATCGCACAGGAGATAGCGCGCGCCGGCATCGAGTACGCGCTGGTGCGTGTGGCGGACCGCAATCCGGAAACGCACTGGCAACCCAACGGCCGCGCCTACGCGTGGACGTTCGATGGTCAGCAGGTGCAGGTGAGCATCGTGGACGAGACCGGGAAGGTCGACCTCAACCAGGCTGACGTGCCGTTGCTGTCGCGCTTGATGCAGGCACTCGGCCAGCCCGCCGATGTCAGCGATGCGCTCGCGGCGGCGATCATCGATTGGCGGGATGCCGACAATCTCACACAACCGGTCGGCGGTGCCGAAGATGGCGACTACGCGTCGGCAGGGCGCGACTACGGCGCCAAGGACGCGCCTTTCGAGACCATCGCGGAAGTCGAACAGGTGCTGGGCATGACCCCCGATCTGTATGCGCGCCTTGCGCCGTTCCTGACCCTGTATTCCGGTCGCGGGCAGCCGGACGCGACGTACGCGCAGGGGCCGGTGCTGCAGGCCATGGGCGTGGATGCGACGGCATGGCTGGCGCAACGCAATGCGACCGGCGTCACCGGCAGCCCGCAACTCGTCGGCACCGGCAGCGGCACGTATAGTATCGAGAGCCGTGCGCGGCTGGCCGATGGCCGCGAAGCGTCGGTGCGGACGGTGGTGCGCGCGGGAGCCAGCCCGGTGCCGGGTTCGGCCTATACCTTGTTGCGCTGGGAGGAGGGAGCGTCACCACAATGAGCGGCGTACGCGACACCTTGCAGCGGTTCCGGGCACGGCTCGGTCCCGGGCCACGCAGCTTCTTCGCGTGGTGGGGGCACGCGTTGGCGATCTGGTTGCCGGCGCGCTGGCGCGTGGTGCTGGGGCTGACGGGTGACCGGCTGTTGTTCCAGCGGCAGGACGACGAGATCAAGATGAGTTGGCTGGAAGGCACGCAGCGGCATCCGCTCGCGCGACTCCCGGCCACGGTGACCCCCGACGAACTGCGTGCCTTGCTCGGCAGCCGGCTGGCCGACCTGCCGCGCTGGTGGCTGGTGCCCGCAGGCATGGCGTTGCGTCGCCGTCTGCTGCTGCCGGCGGCAGCGGCGGATCGCTTGCGCGATGTGCTGACATTCGAACTCGACCGGCAGACCCCCTTCACTGTGAACGATGCGTGCTTCGATGCGCGCGTCCTGGGTGTGCGCGAGGACGCGCAGCTCGATGTCGAACTGGCGGCGGTGCAGAAAGCGGCCTTCGTCGACGGCCTGTCCCGCCTGGGTGCACTGGCCGACGGGCTGGCGGGCGCGGATGTGGAGGACGCGAGCGGTGCACCGCTGGGCGTGAACCTGTTGCCCGAGGCATCGCGCGTCGCAAGGCAGGCGCCGCGACGTGGCCTGCACGTGGCGCTGGCGACGGTGGCCGTCGTGGCGCTGGTGTTCGCGGCGTGGGCGGTTCTGGACAACCGGCGCGCTGCCGCCGATGCCTTCGCGGCACAGGTGGAGAGCCGTGCAGAGGCAGCGCGGCAGGTGGCCGCGCAACGGCAGCAACTCGTCGATCTCGTCGCCGGCACCACCACCCTCAACCAGACCAGCGCACGCCGGCCGACGGCGCTTGAGGTGATGGATGAAGTCACCAAGCGTCTGCCGGACAACACCTATCTGGAAAAACTCGCCATCGAAGGCGACCGCCTGACGCTGATCGGCTTCAGCCCGGAAGCGTCGGGGCTGGTCGCGCGCCTGCAAGGCTCGCCGTTGTGGCGCAATCCCGCGTTGAGTGGCGCACTGCAGCCCGATCCGCGCACGCGCATGGACCGCTTCACGATGACGGCCGAGTTGCTGGGCAAGCAGGATCCGGCTGCCGCGACGCAAGGAGGCGCCAATGCCGCTGGCCGTGACTGACCGCGACCGCTGGCTGGCGCTGGCGTTGCTGCTGGCGGCGCTGCTGCTGGGCTACGCCGTGCTCGTGCATCCCTGGTGGACCGTGCCGATGCAGGAAGTGGGCGCGCGCGTGGACGAACTGCGCGAACGCGAACTTCGCATCCGCACCCAACTGCAGCAGGCACCGCAGGTGCAGCGCGAACTCACCGCTGCGCTGGCGCAGCAAGCGCAACGCCCGGGCTTCCTGCCGGAAGCGACGGTCGAGCTGGCGACCGCCGGCCTGGTGCAGCGGCTGGAAACCGTCGTCAGGCAGGCCAGCCCCGGCAACCGCAGTTGCGCCATTGCCAACCAGTCGCCGCTGGCGGTCGCCGGCCGGGAAATCTACCCGCGCGTGGTCGTGCAGGTGCGGCTGAATTGCGGCGCACCGGAACTGGCGTCGGTGCTGCACCAGCTGGAATCCGGCAGTCCGCGCCTGTTCGTCGAGAACCTCAACATCCTGGCGCAGCGCTATGCCTACCAGGCCAGCGAAAGCGGCGCCGGCGGACTGGACGTGAATTTCGACCTGTACGGATACCTCAAGCCGTCACCGGTGGTGACCCAGGAGCCGTCCGGTGCGCGCTGACAACTGGGGTGTGCGCACCTGGATCCTCGCCGTCGTGGCGGGCTGGGCGGTGCTGGCCGCATTGCTGGCCCTGTTCGGGCTGGGCAGCCGCATCACGCCGCTGCCGGCCGATCCGGCCCTGGTGCAGGCTTTGCCGCGCCTGCCTGCCAGCCCGCCGGAACGGCTGGGCGCGTTGAACCAGTATGCGGATGTAGGGGGGCGCCCGTTGTTCTCCGAAGACCGTCGCCCCAAACCGTTCTTCCTGTCCGGCGAAGCGGCCGCGGCGCCGACCTTCGATCTGGTGCTGACCAGCGTGCTGATCACGCCGGCCCTGGAACTGGCGATCGTGCAGCCCGCGCAAGGCGGCGAGGGCGTGCGGGTGAAGGTGGGCGATGCGCCGGCCGGCTTCCCGGGCTGGCGACTGGTCGAGCTCGGTCCGCGCCGTGCCGTGTTCGATGGTCCGGAAGGTCGTCGCGAGATGGAACTGCGCGTGTTCGACGGTGCGGGAGGTCAACCACCCTCTCCCGTCGCAGCTACACCGGCCACCGTACCGCCCGCAGCGGCCGTCGCACCGCCGGCCACACCGGGTGGACGTACCACCGGGGGCAACAATGCGCCCGCCGCCACGCCTACCGTGGCATCGCCGCCAGGCCCGGTACACATGCCGGCACCCACCCCTTCACCCTCATCGACGGCGCCTTCCACGCCCGCTGCGACCACGGACGACCAGATGGAAGCCATCCGCCAACGCATCGAGCAGCGCCGCGCCCAGTTGCGGCAGCAGCAGACGCAACCCACCACGCCGCCGGCAACGCCCGGCAAGACACAGTAGAGTGCCGGCATGACGTTACGTGTGATCCTGTTTTCCCTCTGTCTGGGCCTGTTGGCCGGATGCGCCAGCGCGCCGTCGCCCGACGTGCGCCGTACCGCGGGCACGCAGACCGGCGGGGTCGTCGCTGGCAATGCGCAGACCACGCCGTTGAAGGAGGGTGAAGTCCCCGTGGCCGGGCCACAGGCGCAGATCCGCCGCGGCAACGGGCAGATGATCAACCGCAGTGCAGCCAGTGCGCCGCTGCCGTCACTGGGCGGCGCCAGCAGCGGGTCGGCCACCTTCAATTTCGAAGGCGAGTCCGTGCATGCCGTGGTCAAGGCGATCCTCGGCGACATGCTGGGGCAGAACTACGTGATCGCGCCGGGCGTGCAGGGCACGGTGACGCTGGGCACGCCCAAGCCGGTCTCGCCCGCCGAAGCCCTCAACCTGCTGGAGATGGTGCTGGGCTGGAACAACGCGCGCCTGGTCTACAGCGGTGGGCGCTACAACATCATTCCGGCCGACCAGGCGCTGGCCGGCAGCGTGGCGCCGCGCACCGGTCCTGCCTCCAATGCGCGTGGCTACGAAGTGCGCGTGGTGCCGCTGCGTTTCATCTCGGCCAGCGAAATGAAGAAGGTGCTGGAGCCGTACGCGCGACCCAACGCCATCGTCAACGTCGACGGCACCCGCAACGTCATCACGCTCGCGGGCACCCGCACCGAGCTGGAAAACTACCTGCGCACTGTCGAGATCTTCGACGTGGACTGGCTGTCCGGCATGTCGGTAGGCGTGTTCCCGTTGCAGTCGGGCCGCGCCACGCGAGTGGTTGCGGATCTGGAGAAAGTGTTCGGCAACGACAGCAAGACGCCCAGCGCCGGCATGTTCCGCTTCATGCCGCTGGAAGGCGCCAACGCCGTGCTCGTCATCACGCCGCAGCCGGCGTACCTGGACCAGATCCAGCAATGGCTGGAGCGCATCGACGGCGCGGGTGAGGGCAGCCGTCTGTTCTCGTATGAGCTCAAGTACATCAAGGCGCGCGAACTCGCGCAGCGGTTGGCGGAAGTGTTCGGCTCCTCCGGCGGTGGAAGCAATGGCGACAGCCGATCGACGGGTGGTGCCGGCAACACGTCGCTGATGCCGGGTACGGATCCCGTGCAGATCAACGATGGTGGCATGAACAGCAACGGCGGCAGCGTCGATTTCGGTGGCAGCAGTGGCAGCAGCGGTTCCAGTGGCGGCGGCCTCGGCAGCGGATCGCTTTCGCTCAACCAGCGCGACAACGGCAACGGCGCCGTGACGCTGGAAGTCGACGGCAACCGCGTCGGCGTCGCGGCGGTGGAGGAAACCAATACGCTGCTGGTGCGCGCGAGTCCCAGTGCCTGGCAGTCGATCCGCGAGGTGGTCGACAAACTCGACGTGATGCCGATGCAGGTGCACATCGAAGCGCAGATCGCCGAAGTGTCGCTGACCGGCGACCTCAGCTACGGCGTCAACTGGTACTTCGAGCGTGCGGTCACCGATGCGGGCCTTCCCGATGCCGTCGGTCGCAGCACCTGGAGCCAGCTGGCCGGCAACATTGCCGGCAGCACGGTCGGTGGCGTGAATCCCGGTGCCAGCTGGACCTTCCTTGGCCGCAACGCAGCGGCAATCATTTCAGCGCTGGACGAGGTCACCGACGTACGCCTGCTGCAGACGCCTTCGATCTTCGCGCGTAACAACGTCGAAGCCACCCTCAACGTCGGCAGCCGCATCCCGATCTCGTCGGTGACCGTCAATCCGGGGCTGGGTACCGACAACACGTACAGTCAGGTGCAGTATCTGGATACCGGCATCATCCTGAAGGTGCGGCCGCGCGTGACCAAGGATGGCATCGTCTTCCTCGACATCGTGCAGGAAGTCAGCACGCCGGGCGACGTTCCGGACGACAATGGCAACGTGCGCATCAACACGCGCCGCTTCAAGACCGAGGTCGCAGTGGAGGCGGGCAATACGGTGATGCTGGCAGGCCTGATCAGCGATGGCGCGACCAAGGGCTCGCGCGGGTTCCCCGGGCTGAGCCGCCTGCCGATCGTCGGTGGCCTGTTCGGTCGGCAGACCAGCAGCAGCGACCGCAGCGAAGTCATCGTGCTGCTCACGCCGACCATCGTGCGCAACCCGCAGGAAGCCAACGACCTGACCGACGAGTACGGCAAGCGTTTCCGCGCGCTGGAACCCCTGAACACGCCGCGTTCCAAGTGACGCCGCCTGCCGCATCGTCGCTGCCCATCGTCCTGTTGCCGATCGGCACCGACGATGACGCGCTCGACGCCTGCCTGGGTGCGCTCGATGCCGGCACGCCTGCCGGTACGCGCCTGTGGCTGGCCGATGATGCGCAGGCAGGTCCGCGCGGCCTCGCGATCATCGAACGCTGGCTCGCACGCACCCGTTTGCAGGCCGACTACACCCGTCGTCCGCGCATGCTCGGCGAGGTCGCGCACATGGACCAGATGCTTGCCGCGTGCGGCGATGTCGATGTGGTCGTGCTCGCACCCGACGCGCAACCCTTGCCCGGCTGGCTGCAGCAGCTGGCGGCCTGTTTCGCGCGCGACGCCGCGATCGCCACGGCCACGCCGTGGTGCAATGCCGGCGAAGCCGCCGCGTGGCCACGCCTGGGCGAAGTGAGTCCGCCTCCCGCCGATGTCGAGCGCACGGCGCATGCCTGCGCCGCGATGTCGCCGTTGCATCCCGAGCTGCCCGCGGCCGTCGCGCATGCCGTCGCGTTGCGCGGCAGCGCGCGCAAGCGCGTCGGCGGACTGGACGCGGCGAGCTACGGCTCGTGGTACGCCGCGCTGGTCGACCTGTCGCTGCGGTTGGCCGGGCTGGGCTGGCGCAACGTGCTGTGCGAAACGGCCTTCGTCGCGCGGGGCGGCGAGGGCGGTCCCGCCGACGGCGACATGGAGGCCTTGAATGCGCGCTGGCCCACGTTTACCCCGCGGCTCGCGACCTTCCTGATGGAAGATCCGTTGCGCGTGCCGCGCGAGCGGTTGGCCGAACTGTATGCCGAAGCAGGATCGCCGGAGCGCCAGCGTGACCTCTTCGGTTGAAGCGTCTGGCATCGCCGTGGTGGTGGTGACGCACGAGAGCGCGTCCAGCATCGACGACTGCCTGATGCGCCTGCGCGTGGCGCACGGCGTGCACGAGATCCGCGTGGTCGACAACGCCTCCACCGACGACACCATGGAGATCGTGCAGCGGCATGCCCTGCAGGACGCACGCGTGCGTTTCATCGCCAATCCGGACAACCCCGGTTTCGCGGTCGGCTGCAACCAGGGTGCACGCGACACGCAGGCGTACTGGGTGGCGTTCGTGAATCCCGACCTGATGGTGGAGGCCGATACGCTGTCGCGGCTGCGCGCGCATGCGGCCGCGGCGGCGGTGGACATGATGCTGGGTGTGGACCTGGTCGATGAGGACGGCGTGCGCGATGCCGCCGCGCGCCGTCGCGATCCGGTCTTCGCCGCCATGTTGCGCTCGCCGGGCGCGGCGTCGCGGTTGGGGATCGCCGTCGACGAGGCGACCACACTGCAGCCGGTCGACATCATCTCCGGTGCACTGATGCTGATGCCGCGCGTACTGTTCGACAGAATGGGCGGATTCGACGAAGGCTACCGCCTGCACGCCGAGGACATGGATCTCTGCCGTCGCGCCCGCGAAACGGGTGCCGTGGTCGCGGTCGCCAACGATATCCAGGTGCTGCATATCCGCGGCGTATCGAGCCGCGCGCGGCCGATATTCGTGGAGTGGCACAAGCACCGTGGCCTGTGGCGCTACTTCAACAAGTTCGAAGCAGCCCAGCGTGGCCTGGTCACCCGGATGGGCGTGTTCGCTGCGATCTGGTTGCACTTCGGCGCGGTGTTGGCGCGCATCCTGCTGCGTCGCCGCTGACGCGCAACGTTAGTGCTTCACGATCTGGTGGCCATGCGCGCCCAAAGCCTCAACAGCGAAATCGAGTTGCGGTGCCTGCACCAGCACATAGTCCGTATCGAAGGTCGAGATCGCAAAGATGCCCACGCCCGCTGCCGCCAGCGGATCCAGCACCGACTTCAGAATGCCGGTCAGCGCGAAATCGAAGGGCCCCTGCAGCTTGAACATGCGCCAGCCGCGCTGGCAGCGCACCTCGGCGGGGACATGTGCTTCTTCGCAGACCAGCGACAGTTCGTCGTCGGTCCAGCCGGCGTGGCGCATGCCGCGGGTAGGCCACCAGGTGGGGAGCACCGCATCGGCAGACAGCTGCGCCACGGCATAGCGGTCGGGCAGGAGCAGCAGCGTCAGCGATGGCGTGTTCATCCGCCGCGCCCGTTCCACCAGAACAACGCGTTGACCGCCAGCACCACCACCATGGTGTAGATCAGCGACAGCGGACCGCCGACGCGCCATAGCTGGCGCGAGGTGTAGTTGGCGGGGCCGACGATCATCGAGATGACCGGGTTGGAGGCCGTCATCAGGTTGTTGGACGCCGACAGCGCCACGATCAATGCGAACGCAGTGGGATTTCCTCCTGCCGCCAGCGCCAGATTGATCGCCATGGGCACCATCACGATGGTCGCGCCGACATGGCTGATGACCAGCGAGAACGCGGTCGTCAGGAGCGCGATGGCAATCTCGAGCACCCAGATGGGGATGCCTTCCGGCAACCGCTCCACGGTGTGGCCTGCGACCCAGGCCGCCGCGCCACTGCTGTCCATCGCCCAGCCGAGCGGAATCAGCCCCGCCATCAGGAACACCGTCTTCCAGTTGATCGCGCCGTACGCCTCGTCCATGCGCAGCACGCCGGTCAACAGCATGCCCGCCACGCCCGTCATCAGGGTCAGCGCGACCGGCAGCTTGGACGTCAGCGCGATGATGATGGTGATGGCGAAGATGGTCATCGCGATCTTGAACTTGTGCGGCCGCTGCTCGCCCTTCGGATAGTCCGTGACGACGACGAAGTCGCGGCTTTCGGCGGCCAGGCCGAGGTCCTGCCAGATGCTGTGGAACACCAGCATGTCGCCGGCGCGCAGCTTCTCCTCGCGCACGTTCTCGCGGATGACCTTCTTGTCGCGGTTGATCGCCAGCAGGCTGATGCCGTTCTGCTTGCGTAGTCGCAGTTCGCGCGCGGTCTTGCCGATGAACTTCGACGTCGGCGGCACCACCGCTTCGGAAATACCCGCGCGGCTGGGATTGAACAGATCGCCGAAGTGGCGCAGCCGCGAGGACATGCGCAGGAACTGGTTCTGTGCGAAATCGCTGATCTCCTGCCGCGCGCCCATCACGCCCAGCACGCTGCCCACCCAGATGCGCATGTCGGCGGGCGGGGCGAGCCGTGTGTCGTTGCCGGTCTGCAACGCCAGCATCAGCGGGGCCTCGTGCAGGGCTTCGGCTTCCCCCAGCGACATGCCGACCAGCGGGCTTTCAGCGCTGACGACCAGTTCGAACACGTCGCCTTCGATGCCGTACGTGTTGGCGAAATAACTCTCCGTACGTGCCGGCGTCACCACGCCGTCACTGTCCTGCGTGTCGTCCTTCAGCTTGCGATCGCCGACGTAACGGAAGTACAGCAGGGACGCGATCACGAGGGCCAGGCCGATCGGCCACGGCGCGAACATGCGCAGCGGTTCCAGCGTCGCCATGCCCGAAGGCAGGTTGTTGTTGGCCGACACCAGCAGGTCGTTGAGCAGGATCAGCGGCGAGTTGCCGACCATGGTGAACGCACCGCCCATGACGATGGCAGCCGCGATCGGCAGCAGCAATCGCTGCATCGAGAGGCCGGTACGCGACGACAAGCGGGAGGCGACGGGCATGAACAGCGCCATCACCGAAGGATTCTGCATGAAGGACGAGTTGAGGCTCGCGATGGCGGTGGTCATCAGCAGCAGCCGCTGCTCGATGCCGTGGCCGCGCCGCAGCAGCCATGAGGCCAGCCGGTTCAGCGCGCCGGTACGGTCCAGGCCCGCGCCGAGGATCATGGTGGCGATGATGCTCATCACCGCGTTGCCGGAGAAGCCACCGAAGATTTCCTCCGGCGCGATCAGTCCCGTGATGCCCAGCACCACCAGCACCACCAGTGCTACCAGATCGGCGCGGATGCGCTCGAACAGGAACATCGCCATCGTGAAGCCGACCAGCCCGAGGACGAGCTTCATGTCGTTGGTCAGCGTCAGCGCGTTTTCCATGTCGCGGTCGGTTTCCTGGTGCGTGCTGCGGTCTTACTCGCGGTCGTACAGAAGATCCCACACTCCGTGGCCGAGCTTCTGGCCGCGGGTCTCGAAATGCGTCTGCGGCCGCCAGTCCGGACGCGGCACGCTGCCTCGCGGGCCGGCGCGGTTGCGCAGCCCGGGCGTCGCGTCCAGCACGTCCCACATGTGTTCGGCATACGCTTCCCAATCCGTCGCACAATGCAGGCGACCGCCCGGACGCAGCTTGCGCGTGACGAGCGCAGCGAACTCGGGCTGCACCAGCCGACGCTTGTTGTGGCGCTTCTTGTGCCATGGGTCAGGGAAGTAGATACGCACTTCGTCCAGCGAACCGTCGGCGACTTCGTGCTGCAGCACTTCCACCGCATCGTGGTGATAGACGCGTACGTGGCCGCTGCCATCCTCGGCAAGCGCATTCAACAGCCGGCCCACGCCGGGCGCGTGCACTTCGAGGCCGAGGTAGTCGCGGTCCTTGTCGTTCGCGGCGGCAAAGCGCAGTGCTTCACCGTTGCCGAAGCCGATTTCCAGCACGCGCGGTGCGGTGCGGCCGAACACTGCATCGTAATCGCGCGGCGCACCGGTGTAGTCCAGTCCGAATCGCGGCCACTGCGTGTCGAAGGCGCGCTGCTGCGCGTCGGTGAAGCGGCCCTGGCGCAATACGAAGCTGCGGATTTCGCGCCGGCCTTCGCTGATCGTGAACGGCTTGGGAGGAGTCTTGGCGCCGGGGCTGGAAAACGGATCGGTCATCAGCCGATCAGTCCATCGATCGGGCTCGACGCGGACGCATTGCGCTTGCGCGGGATGCGGCCGGCCAGGAAGGCCTCGCGGCCGGCTTCCACGGCCTTGCGCATGGCGCTGGCCATCAGGACGGGATGCTTCGCGCCGGCGATGGCGGTGTTCATCAGTACGCCATCGCAACCGAGTTCCATCGCGATCGCGGCATCGGAGGCGGTGCCGACGCCGGCATCGACCAGCACGGGAACCTTGGCGTTCTCGATGATTTCCAGCAGGTTGTATTTGTTCTGCACGCCCAGGCCGGAACCGATCGGCGCGGCCAGCGGCATCACCGCCACGCAGCCGATCTCTTCCAGGCGGCGCGCCAGGATCGGATCGTCGCTGGTGTAGACCATCACCTGGAAGCCGTCGGCTACCAGCGTCTCGGCGGCGGCCAGCGTCTGCACCACATCCGGATACAGGGTCCTCTGGTCGCCCAGCACTTCCAGCTTGACCAGGGTGTGGCCGTCGAGCAGCTCCCGCGCCAGCCGGCAGGTACGCACGGCATCGGCGGCGGTGTAGCAGCCGGCGGTGTTGGGAAGGATCGTGTAGCGGTCCGGCGGCAGCACGTCGAGCAGGTTGGGCTCGTTCGGCGACTGGCCCAGGTTGGTGCGGCGGATGGCGACGGTGACGATTTCGGCGCCGGCGGCCTCGGTGGCCAGGCGGGTTTCCTCGAAATCCTTGAACTTGCCGGTGCCTGTCAGCAGGCGGGAGCGGTAGGTCTTGCCCGCGATCACCAGCGGGTCATGGGGGGCGATGTTGGACATGCGGCGATTATCGCCCATGAGGCCTCGGCGCGTCCCGCCGGATGCGCGGATCGATGGCGTCAGCCGCCACCCAGCGCGTGCACGATCTCCACGCGGTCGCCCGCGCGCAGCACGTGTTGCGGATGCTGCCCGCGCGGAATGATCTCGCCGTTCACCTCGATGGCCACGCGACGCTCGGCCAGCCCCTGCAATTGGAGGAGGGTGGTGATGGTGCTCTGCTCCGGCAGCGCCTGCGGCTGTCCGTTCAAGTGGATGTCCATGCCGCCATTGTCGCCGAACACCAGGATGCTTGCCGCATTGCAGCGTGTACGCAGGCAGCCTTGGTGGAAGGATGCGCGCCATGCGCAGCCGTACGGCAGAGCCGGCACGCAGTCCCGACCATCCTTTTTGCCCCGGAGATTCCATGAAGCGTTCCCTTTCGCCTGTCCGTTCCCTGCTGGCCGTGGCGCTGGCCGTGGCAGCGGCACCCGCCCTGGCGGCAGACAGCCCGTACTCGCAGACGATCTTTTTCGGCGACAGCCTGACCGACTCCGGCCACTTCCGCCCGGCCCTGGTCCAGGCGGTGGGTCCGAACGGTGCCATCCTCGGTCGCTTCACCACCAATCCGGGCCTGGTGTGGTCCGAGTACCTGGCCGAGTACTACGGCACCGGTGCGGGCAGCGCCAACCAGGGCGGTACCAACTACGCCGTGGGCGGCGCCCGCGTGGGCACCAGCACCTCCGGTGCCCTGGGTCCCATCCCGTCGATGACCTCGCAGCTCACCACCTATCTGTCCGCGAATGGCGGCCGTGCGGATCCGAACGCCCTGTACACCGTCTGGGGCGGCGCGAACGACCTGTTCGCCGTGGTCGCCGGCGCCAACCCCACCACCACGATCGGTGGTGCGGTCACGGCCCAGGTCGGCATCATCGGCCAGCTGCAGAACGCGGGCGCGCGCTACATCCTGGTGCCGACCGTACCCGACCTGGGCGTCACGCCGTCGTTCCGTGCGCAGGGACCTGCGAACGCGGCCGCCGGTACGCAGCTGGCCACCACCTATAACACCGCACTGTTCGGTGCCATCAATACCGCCGGTTTGCGGGTGATCCCGCTGGATACCTTTACCCTGCTGCGCGAGATCGTGGCCAGCCCGGCGGAGTACGGCTTCGGCAATGTCACCGGCACCGCCTGCAATCCGCAGATCACCGCCTCTTCGGTCACCTGCAGTCCGCTCAACTACGCCACGCCGAATGCGGCGGACGTCTATGCGTTCGCCGACGGCGTGCATCCGTCCTCAAAGGCCCACGACATCCTGTCGCAGTACGCGGTGGCGATGCTGGAAGGTCCTCGCCAGATCGCGCTGCTGCCGTATACCGCGTCGGTGCACGGCCGTGCCCGTGCCGATCGGGTGGCGTCGCACGTGGCGGGCAAGCCGGAAGCCGATGGCATGCGCTGGTGGGGCGATGTGCGCGGCGACTTCTTGCGCTACGGCGACGGCGACCTGTACGACGGCGTCGGCCCTGCGGGCACCTTCGGCGTGGATTGGTCGCGCGGTTCCTGGGTCTACGGCGCCTTCGCCGGCTACGGCCGGGCGAAGTACGACTTCGGCCTGCGCCGCGGCAGCTTCGATGAATCCGATGCCACGCTGGGCGGTTTCGCAGGTTGGTATGGCGACAGCTTGTGGGCGAACGCGCAGGTCAGCTACAGCTGGCTCTCGTACGACATCGACCGTGAAGTACAGCTGGGTGGCGTGACGCGTCGCCATGGCGGCTCGCCGGACGGCACCAACCTGACCGTCGGTGCAAGCGCCGGTTACGAGTTCGGCGAAGGCGCGTTCCGCCACGGCCCGGTGGTGAGCCTGGTGTCGCAGACCATCGAGATGGACGGTTACAGCGAGAGCAACGTCAACTCGACGGCCTTGGCCTATCCGGACCAGGACTTCGACTCCTTGATCGGCAGCGCGGGCTGGCAGGTCAGCTATGCGATCAACGACCACCTGCAGCCGTATACCCGCCTGACGGTGGACCGCGAATTCGAGGATCCGGCTGCAGAGGTTTTCGCCCAGTCGCTGTCGATGCCTGGCACGGCGCCCTATGCCGTACCGGGCCTGGCGACCGACGACAGCTACGGCACGCTGCTGCTCGGCGCGCGCACGCAGTTGTTCGGACTGGATGCCAACCTCGGCGTGAACACGACGGTCAACCAGGGCGGCGGCACCAACACCACCGCATTCATGACCCTGAGCGGCAGCTTCTGATGCACACGCAATGCGGCGCCGGACCCCGGCGCCGCATTGCCTTGCCACGCGCTGCGGCATAGACTCGCGCCACCGTGCGGGTGTAGTTCAATGGTAGAACTGCAGCTTCCCAAGCTGCTAGCGTGGGTTCGATTCCCATCACCCGCTCCAGTCCGCGTCCCCCCTTTCTCCGTCATCGTCCCGTGCACCGGGCGTGGCATGCTGTGCCCGACCCCCGTGACCGATTCCCCATGAAGCTCGCCATCCTGTCGCGCAACGGCAAGTTGTACTCGACGCGCCGCCTGGTCGAAGCCGCGCGCCAGCGCGGCCACACCGTCCGCGTACTCGACCCCCTGCGCTGCTACATGCGTATCGCCTCATCGGGCTTCCAACTGCACTACAAAGGGCGTTCGCTGGCGGGCTACGACGCGGTGATTCCGCGCATCGGGGCGTCGATCACGCGCTATGGCACCGCCGTGCTGCGCCAGTTCGAGCTGATGGGCACGTACAGTCCGAATCCTTCCGATGCCATCCTGCGCGCACGCGACAAGCTGCGGGCGCACCAGTTGCTGGCGGCGCAGGGCATCGACCTGCCGGTGACCGTCTTCGGCGACAACCCGGACGACACCAGCGATCTGCTGTCGATGCTGGGGCCGCCGCCGCATGTCATCAAATTGAACGAAGGCGCGCAGGGCGCCGGCGTGATGCTTACCGAAAAGCCTTCGGCATCACGCAGCGTGGTCGAAGCCCTGCGCGGGCTGTACGCCAGTTTCGTGGTGCAGGAGTTCATCGGCGAAGCCGAAGGCGCCGACCTGCGCTGTTTCGTGGTGGGCGACGAAGTGGTGGCGTCGATGCGCCGACAGGCCCCGGAAGGCGATTTCCGTTCCAACCTGCATCGCGGCGGTACCGCACTGCATGCCGTCGCCACCGACGAGGAACGCGCCGTGGCGATTCGTGCCGCCAGGGTGTTGGGGCTGGGCGTGGCGGGCGTGGACCTGATCCGCGCCCAGCGGGGCCCGCTGGTGCTGGAGGTCAATTCGACCCCGGGGCTGGAAGGTATCGAGTCGGTCTGTGGCGTGGACGTAGCGGGCAGGATCGTCGAACACCTCGCGGCGCAGGCTGAATAGGGCAGGCGTGATGCAAGGCGGCGTTTTCACGCAGAATTAACGCGCTCTTTAACGGTCGTTTAATCGAAAGCCGCGTAGCCTTATCCGGACCGCAGCTCTGCGTTCCTCCCGGTCTTTGCATCTGGAAAGCACAGGATTACGGTAATCGGGGCATTAGTTTGGCCCAGGCGGGTGATCACCCGCCTGGGCCTTGTTTTTTCTGCATCAGGCCTTGGCGTAGCCACAGTTACCTATGCAAGAATCGAGGGCCCGGCCGGGTCGCGTCAGCGACACCGCCGGGATCTGGGCGATGACGGCGATGCCGTCGTCGTCGCCATCCGGTAAGAATCATTTTCATGCGAGGTGAAAGGATGCGAAAGCTGTTTATGGTCTCCGTCATGCTGCTGGCCAGCATCCCGGCCGCACACGCCACCATCAGCGCGGCGTCCAGCAAGTCCGCAGAAAAGGAATTTCTGAATGTGTCATCGCCTTTCGAACAGCAGCGCGAGAAGATCCTGACCGACCTGGCCGATGGTGAGACCTATGCCGAGATCAGCCAGAAGGATCGTGCGGAGGTCCGCGACGCCCTGACGCGCATCAGCGACTCGTTGCAGAAGGCGGGCGGCGTCGATGCGATGTCGGACGCGGACAAGGCCAAGGTCTTCAACGACCAGGAGCTCGTCAACGCGATCCTGACCAGGGCTGGCGACGACAGCCGGCTGGTGTGCACGCGCGAGAAGAAGGTGGGTTCGCACCGGACCACCACGCAGTGCATGACGGTCGCCGAGCGCACCCGGCAGCGGGAGCAGAGCCAACAGGCCGTCAGGGACAACGCTCGCACCATCTGCACCAGCTGCGGCAACTGATCAATGCGCATCCTCGTCATCGAAGACAACAGCGACATCGCCGCCAACCTCGGCGATTATCTGGAGGAGCGCGGTCACACCGTCGACTTTGCCGCCGACGGTGTGACCGGCCTGCACCTTGCGGTAGTGCACGAGTTCGATGCGATCGTGCTCGACCTCAACCTGCCCGGCATGGATGGGCTGGAAGTCTGCCGCAAGCTGCGCAACGAGGCGCGCAAGCAGACCCCGGTGTTGATGCTCACCGCCCGCGATTCCCTGGACAACAAGCTGGCCGGCTTCGACTCCGGCGCCGACGACTACCTGATCAAGCCGTTCGCGCTGCAGGAAGTCGAGGTGCGCTTGAACGCCCTGTCGCGCCGCGGCAAGGGCGTACAGACGCGCGTGCTGGAGGTGGGCGAGCTGGAGTACAACCTCGACACGCTGGAAGTTCGCCGCCAAGCCAAGCTGCTGCAGCTGAATCCCACGGCATTGAAGATCCTGCAGGCGTTGATGGAGGCGTCGCCCGCCGTGGTGACGCGCCAGGAGCTGGAAACGCGCGTGTGGGGCGAGGAACTGCCGGACTCGGACTCCCTGCGCGTGCATATCCACGGCCTGCGCGCCGTGGTCGACAAGCCGTTCGACTCGCCGTACATCCAGACCCGCCATGGCATCGGATACCGCATCGCCGCACCCGATGCCAGCAGCTGAGTCGTCGAAACCCCGCCGCCACCGCCGCTTCCGGCGGCGGCTGCGCACCCGCATCATCCTGTCGTTCGTGCTGTTGGGGTTTGGCCTGACGGTCCTGTTCGCCTACGCGACCATCGTTGCGCGTCAGCGCGTCGAGGACCAGTTGGTCGAAGATGTCATGAACCGCAACCTGGACGAGTCGTGGCGACGTTTCGCCGAGAGCGATGGGCAGGTCATAGGCGCACCGTTCGAGCAGGTAAAGGCGTACTACTATCTGCCCGACAGGTTCGAAAGCGTCAGGCTCAACAAGCCTGAGTGGTATGCGCTGCCTGATGGTATCCACAACATTACCGACATTGGCGACGATGGAAGGCCCTATCCCTTCAAGCTCGGCGTCAGGAAGACCCCGCAAGTCTGGTTCTTCCTTGCCTACGACATGGGCCAGACAGCGCGCGCCGAAGTCCAGTTCAAGCGGGCCGTTTATGGTTCGATCGCGGTGTTCACCCTCTTCTCGCTTCTGGTGGGCTGGTGGTCCGCTTCGCGTGTGATGAGCCCTGTCTCCGAACTCGCCGCACGTCTCCGTTCCTATCGCGGCAGCAGCAACCCTCGCGCGCTGGCACCCCACTTCCCCGAGGATGAGGTGGGTGAGCTTGCCAAGGCGCTCGACGACTATTCGGGCCGCCTGACCGAAGTCGTCCAGCGCGACCGCGAATTCAACGCCGATGTCAGCCACGAACTGCGCACACCGCTGGCCATCATCCGCGGCTCGGTCGAGCTGATGCTGTCGCGTCCGGACATGGACGAGAAGACGCGTACCCGCATCCAGCGCATCCAGCGCGCCGAGCAGCAGTGCACGGACCTGATCAGCGCGTTGCTGCTGCTGTCGCGCAACGAGCGGGGCCACGGCAATACCGACGTGGCGCGCGTCGTCGACCAGTTGCTCGACGCGCATCGCGCCACGCTGGGCGGCAAGCCCCTGGTCCTGCGCATGGAGGGCGAGGGCGGCGTGACCGTCGATTCGCCCGAAGCCGCGCTCTCGGTCGCGCTGGGCAACCTGATCGGCAACGCGGTGAAGTACACCAAGGAAGGCGAGGTGGTCGTGCGCCTGCTGCCGGATGCCGTCGAGGTCATCGATTCCGGCCCGGGACTCAGCAAAGAGGATGCGGCGCGCCTGTTCGAGCGCGGCTATCGCGGCACCCATGCCGGTCATTCGCAGGGCGGCGGTATCGGCCTGTCGATCGTCAGCCGTCTGTGCGCGCTGTACGGCTGGCAGGTGGGTGTTCGCCCTGGCGAGCCGAAGGGTGTGGTTGCGACGTTGCGCTTTTCACCCGAGCGCGAGCCGGTCGATGGATCGCGACAAGTTGCCTGATCGCGTGGGCAGCCGTCAGAGCGTGATCCAGAAACAGTTGTAGGCCCGCCGCAGCCCGAACGTCGTGTCGGCGGGCGTGGCGCTGTTCTTCAGGGTCTGAACGACGCGCAGGCCTGTCGGCCGCTGCCGTTGGGTGGTGGTTTGCGGGTAGTAGCCATCCTGGTTCGCGTCGACCACCTGTCCTTCCGTATCGAGCACCGGCGCGGGCGCCGGACGGATGGGGACGATATCGACCAGCGGGCGCTGTACCACCACATCCAGCCGGTCGAGGATGCGTAACGCACCGGCGTCCGATGTGCCCGCCCAGTGATAGACGCCGGCGAGGCGGTTCACGTCATTTGCCTGGATGGCGGACGATACCTGCATCACGAGGTCACTGAGCGTGCGCGAGCAGCCGCCGCGATACAGCGCGCCGGTGGCGGCTGTCGTCGTGGTCGAAGGCAGGCGGTCCATCGCTCCCACGTCCTCGCAGCGCTTGTCGGTGTAGACCGTCTCACCGGACATGGTCGTGCAGCGCTGGACGCCTTGCTGTTGCGCGTGGGCAGGGGCGGGCCGCAAGCCGGGATACGCGAGCAGGCAGACGAGGGCGAACAAGGGAACGGAGCGCATGGCGTCAGCCTAATCCCGCGAGCGCCCCCAGGTCATGGCGCATGCGCACGGAATGGGCGTTCGTTCACCTGCCGGACGAGCGGAGTACCGGGCGGCTCAGGCAGACCCGTTGAGTCGGGACAGCACGGTCTGGGTCGGCTTGGCCAGGTTGAGCGTGTAGAAATGCAGCGAGGGTGCGCCACCGGCGATGAGGCGCTCGCACAGGTTCGCGACCACGTCGGCGCCGAAGTCACGGATCGCGTCCGCGTCGTCGCCCAGCGCCTGCATGCGCTTGCCGATCCAGCGCGGGATCTCGGCGCCGCAGGCTTCGGAGAAGCGACGCAGCTGCGCGAAATTGGAGATCGGCATGATGCCCGGGATGATCGGGATCTCCACGCCGAGCTTGCGTACCGCGTCGACGAAGTGGAAATACGCATCCGGATTGTAGAAGTACTGCGTGATCGCTCCATTCGCGCCGGCATCGACCTTGGCCTTGAAATGGCGCAGGTCGGTCAACGCATCCTCCGCTTGGGGATGTGTTTCCGGGTAGGCGCCGACTTCGATATGGAACGTGTCGCCTTGCTCGGCACGGATGAACTCGATCAGCTCGGAGGCATAGCGCAGGTCGCCAGGGTGCCCCATGCCCGAGGGCAGGTCGCCGCGCAGCGCGACGATGCGCTTGCAGCCCAGGGCACGATACAGGCGCAGCAGTTCGCGGATTTCCTCTCGGCTGCCGCCGACGCAGGACAGATGGGGCGCCGCGTCGAAGCGATGGTGCTGGTTGAGATGGCGGACCGTCTCCGAGGTGTAACTCAGCGTGGAGCCGCCGGCACCGAAGGTGCACGACACATAGTCGGGCTTGTACGCCTTCAGCTTCTCCGCAGTGCGGTCGAGCTGCGCGCGCTGCTCATCGGTCTTGGGGGGGTAGAACTCGAAGCTGATGGAAGGCATGCACGGCGCCGTTCGGGTCGAGGCCGCATTATATCTCTTCATCCGGATGAATGTTTATCGCAGTGACCGGCGATCGGAGCGCCGCGGAACGGGGTTCCCTCCGATGGCGGCGGATCCGGTAGAGGTACCCTGTCGGCCTTCCATCGCCGGCAGCCGCATGACCATCGTCCTGACGCCCTTTGCGCGCCCCCGCCTGTTCCCGGGTGACCAGCGTCGCAATGCCATCCAGGACTGCACGCCGCAGGCGTTCGAGCAGCGTCTCAATACGGAGGTGCCGTTCGCGGTGCTGGACGGCTATGCGCCGTTCTGCCGACTGCACGTGCATCGCAACTGGACCTCGACGCGGTGCTTGACCGTACCGGTCACCGACGAAAACCGCTCTCTACTGCGGTCGTCCTACGAAGCACGCTCATCAGGTGAACTGCCGGTACTGGTGCGCTGGTTCGAAGGCGTCGAGCCGCCGGTGGCCGACTACCTCGTGGTCATCCTCTACAGTGCGGCGCAGTTGGCGAAAGAGGGTGCGCCGATCCAGGGCGACTGGGGCATCGTCGGTTGCCTCTATACGCAGGCGCCGGAAGAAGTCCCGATGGCGCCCATCACGATGATGCGCAATGCGCTGGGCGTGGAGGAGGGCGGATCGGGCGTGCCGATCGATCGTGAGGCCTACCGGCGCAGCATCGCGTTCTGGGAGCGCAACGCCAACTGGCGTCCGTAGCTCACACGTGGGGCCCGCTCAGCGGAACGCGAGCGCAGCCAAGGCGCGACGCAGCTGGACGTCCTGTGGATCGGCCGCGTCGATCCGCATCACGTCGGCCTCGCCCGCCGGGGTTTCGAGGGTGGCGAACTGGCTGTCCAGCAGCGCGGCCGGCATGTAGTGGCCGTGGCGGTCCTGCAATCGCGTGGCGATCAGGGCCGCGTCGCCCGCCAGGAACAGGAAACGCATCGGCACACCGGTCGCGCGCAGCGCGTCGCGGTGGCGGCGGCGCAGGCCGGAGAAGGCCAGCACCACGCGCTCGCCCGCGGCCGCGCGTTGCTGCAGGTCGGTAGCGAGGCGACGCACCCACGGCGCGCGCATCCGGTCGGTAAGGGGCTGGCCACCGGCCATGCGCGCTTTCGCCGCCGCGCTGTGGAAATCGTCCGCGTCCAGGAACGTCGCCGGCCAGGCCCCCGCCAAGGCGTGCGCCAGCGTGGTCTTGCCGCTGCCCGACACGCCCATCACCACGACGACGCGCACGTGGCCGCTCACGCCGGGAGATCCACGCGCACCTGGTAGGTACGGCCGTTTTCAACGTTGCGCAGCACGTTGTCGTCCTGCTCGACGCCATCCACGGCAACCCGCGTCCTTACGACACCCGCCACGCGCTGGATGACAACGTCGAATGTCGCACCCCGGAAGTGGCGCGTCGCGCGCGCCGATGGCCAATGCGAGGGAAGCTGCGGTGCAATCCGCAACGCATCGCCTTCGCCACGCAGGCCGAACAGGTGCTCCACCAGGCAGCGATACATCCACGCCGCGGTGCCCGTGTTGAACAACTGGCTGGAACGGCCGGCGGTACGCGGGTGCAGGCGCCATGCGCCGCGGTAGTAGTTCGGCACGAACACCGGCAGCTGGCCGCGCTGCAGGCAGTCCTCCGGCGCGGGCGAGGGCAGCATCGCGCGCAGCACCTGCCAGGCACGGTCGGCATCCCCCACCCGGTACAGGCTGTAGAGGTAGAACGCGGCGGCATGGTTGTAGACCGCGCCGTTCTCGGCGGTCCCCGGAAATTTCTGTGTTACCCGGCCCACGTCCTCGCGCATGCGCGTGTACGGCGGGTCGTACATGGTCACGCCGTAGGGCGAGACCAGGTGCGCATCGACCGCCGCCAGCATGCGCGCGCGCTGGTCGTTGTCCGCCGCACCGCTGAGCAAGGCCCAGCTCTGCGGATTGAGGAAGACGCGGCCTTCCGTGTCTGCCGCAATGCCGAACGCGGTGCCGTCATCGGTGATGCCGCGGCCGTACCAGTCGCCGTCCCACAGGTGGGTGTTCATGGCGGCGTTGCAGGCGTCCATCCCCTGACGGAATTCGTCCGCCAGCGCATCCTCGCCCCGGCGCGTGCAGATATCCGCCCACAGTTTCAGCGCGTAGGCACTGGCCAGCGTCAGCCAGCCGGACACGCCGCGGCCGCGCCAGCCGACCATGTTCATCGGGTCGCACCAGTCGCCCTGCGCGATGTAGCTCAAGCCACGCGCATCGCGCGCCTGCAGCAGCCAGCGCATGGCGCGGGTGACGCGTTCGGCGACCGGGGCGGCATGGCCCTCGCGGTCGGTCACCATCGCGTCGAGGAGGGCATCGTCCCCGGTTTCGTCGAGGTAGGCGCGCAGGCAGACCGGCAGCCACACGGCGTGATCCGTGTGCGGGATCTGGTTGATGTACTTCAGCTCGGCGCCTTCGGTGAGCAGGATGCCGTCCGGCATCGCGCCCGAGGGTTCCTGTTGCGACAGCGCATGCAGGAAGGCCGCGCGCGCGACCTCCGGGCGCAGGTATCCCATGCCCATGTGGTCCTGCAGATAGTTGCGCGTCTGCGGGTCCGTGGTCAGCCGGTTGACGTCGCCGTGGTAGAACACCTGCCGCGGCAGCCAGTGATTGGCGAACGGATCCAGCCACGGATCGGGCGTTTCGATGCGCAGGCAGCCCGCGCCGGCCTCGATGTACGCGGCGCTGGCGCTCCGGGCGTCGGCGAAGCCGCCCGGTGAAAGATGCCGCGCGCGCAGCTGGCGGATCTCGTCGTCGTCGCGTGCGGGCGCGAACACGAAGCGGTACTCCTGGACCTCGTCGTCGTCGAGCGCCACGCGATACTGCAGCACCGTTGTCGGCATTTCGTAGGCTGCATCGCCACCGCCCAGGCGCTCGCCACCGACGATGCCATGCGGCGCATGCAGCCCGCCTTCGCCCTCGAACGCCGCCTGGTTCGCTTCCCAGGCGTCTGGCGTGCGCGAATGCAACAGTACGGTACGGTCCTTGAAGTCGCGCTGGCGGAAGTAGTCCTCGACCTTCTGGTACGGTGCGATGCTGTCGCAGACGATGCCACCCAGGTCGTCGCGATAACGCCCGGACTGGTTCATCCACGACAGGTAGCCGACCGGGAAGTACGGATACAGGCTCAGCCGTCGTCGCCGGCCAGAGCGGTTGCGCACGCGCAGCGTCCACAGCTCGGCCACGTCGTCGACCGGCAGCACCACGCCCAACTCCACCTCGATCCCGCCGGACTGCACCCGCCACGCGACATCGTGCAGGCCGACGGAGAAGGCGAACGACTCCGGCGCGCGGCGGACGGGTTCGTGCGGCACGGAGAACAGTGCGCCATCCTCCTCGTCCTTGACGTAGCAGAAGCGGCCCGGATGGTGCGCGTAGTAGGGCTGTTCCGGCTGCATGAAGGTTTTCGCCTCCAGCGTCGGCGCGTGCGCGTACTTGGCTGGTTCGGGTTGCATGAACTGCGCCGTGGCGAAACCGCGGCAGTTGAGTTGCAACAGCATGCGCCGGTTCCACAGGAACGTGGACGCTGCGGGCATCGCGGTGGGACTGGCAAGGACGAAGCGGCGACCGTCCTCTTCGAAACCATACGGCCGCTCCATCATGCCGCTGCCTCCCGGCGTGATCGCAGGTCGGCCTGCACGTGTGACAGCGTGGCGCCATCCAACGGATAGAAGCGCATCACCCATGCCGCCATCAGGGCGATGCCACCGGGAATCACCGTCAGCAGCAGCACGATGCCGAGCCGCGACGCATCCGACTGCGCGGCGTTCGCCACGTAGCCCATGCCGGCGAGGATCCACGCGATCGTCGCCGAGGCCAGCGCGCCGCCGAGCTTCTGCGAGAACGTCGCCGCCGCGAAGGTCATCGCCGTCGCGCGACGTCCGGTCTTCCATTCGGTGTAGTCGGCGCAGTCGGCATACATGGAGAACGCCAACGGCGATTTCGGGCCCAGCATCAGCCCGACCAGCAGGTTGAGGGAGAACATCAGCCAGATGGATTCGGGCGGGATGAAGAACATCGCGCAGCTCACCACGCCGACGCCCGCCATGAGCCACGCCATGAGCCGTCGTTTGTCCACATAGCGCGTCATCAGCGGCGTCAGCCCGGCGCCCACGGCGAGCGCAAGCGCGTAGGTGCCCAGGAACAGGCCGGTCAGGTCGGGCCGTGCGAGGTGGTACTTCAGGTAGTAGGCCAATGAGCCACCGCGCATCACGATGGTCACCATGATGATGAGAGCCAGCGCGAACAGCACCATCCACGGCCGGTTGTGCAGCAGGTCGACGACATCCTGGCGGACGTCGCTGGACTGTTGCGGCGGCGGCGACACGCGCTCGCGCGTCGTCAGGAAGACGGCGACGAAGGCCGCCGTGGCGACCACGCCATACAGCGACAGCGTCAGCTGCCAGCCGAGCGCTTCGTCGCCGCGCCCAAGCCATCGCACCAGGTCCAGCGTCAGCCAGTTGACCGCCATGGTGCCGGCGAACGCGGCGATGAAGCGGAAACTGATCAGTTGCGTGCGCTGCTGGCTGTCGGCGGTGATGACGCCCGACAGTGCGGAGTAGGGGATGCTCAGCACGGTGTAGGCGAGCATCATCAGCGTGAACGTCGCATACGCCCACACCAGTTTTCCTCCCTGCCCCAGGTCGGGCACGGTCCACGTGAGCACACCGGTGAACGCCAACGGCAATGCGGCGTAGAGCAGGTAGGGCCGGAAGCGACCGAACCGGCTGCGGGTGCGATCCGCCAGTGCACCCATCAGGGGATCGGTGACGGCATCCACGATCTTGGTGACCAGCATCATCGTGCCGACGGCGGCGGCCGCCAGACCCATCACGTCGGTATAGAAGATGAGCAGGAACGCCGAGATGTTGGCCCAGTAGAGGTTGAAGCCGAAATCGCCGACGCCGTAGCCGATCTTTTCGCCCAGGCGGGGCTCTGTCGAAGGTGGTACGTTGCCGGCGGAGTGCGCGGTGCCGCCGCTCCCCTGATCGCGTTGCATGTCCACTCCCGGATTGACGTCATTGCGCCGCAGGCCACGGGAAACGCTGGCCGGCGGAAACCGAAACGGCGGCCAAGCTTGCGATGATCGCGCTGGCGAGGCAAGCGCAGGACTGCAACACCGCCAACGGGAACGCGTAGTCCATCACGCAATGCAGAACGGGCGCCCTGGGGCGCCCGTTCGTTCGTACAGCGAAACCGCCGCGGCGATCAGTAGCGGTAGTGGTCCGGCTTGTACGGGCCTTCGACCGCCACGCCGAGGTAATCGGCCTGGTCCTTGGTGAGCGTGGTCAGCTTCACGCCGATCTTCTCGAGGTGCAGGCGCGCGACTTCCTCGTCGAGCTGCTTCGGCAGGATGTAGACCTTCTTCTCGTACGTGTCCTTGTTCTCCCACAGGTCGATCTGCGCGAGCGTCTGGTTGGCGAACGAGTTGGACATCACGAAGCTCGGATGGCCGGTGGCGCAACCGAGGTTCACCAGGCGGCCGTCGGCCAGCAGGAAGATCGCATTGCCGGTGCCGAACACATACTTGTCGACCTGCGGCTTGATGTTGATCTTCTGCACGCCCGGCAGCGCGTTCAGCGCGTCGACCTGGATCTCGTTGTCGAAGTGGCCGATGTTGCACACGATGGCCTGGTCCTTCATCGCCTTCATGTGTTCGACGGTGATGATGTCCTTGTTGCCGGTCGTGGTGACGTAGATGTCGCCGCGGCCCAGCGTGGACTCGATCGTGTTGACCTCGAAGCCTTCCATCGCCGCCTGCAGGGCGCAGATCGGGTCGATTTCGGTGACCACGACGCGGGCGCCATAGGCGCGCAGCGACGCCGCCGAACCCTTGCCGACGTCGCCATAGCCGCAGACCACGGCGACCTTGCCGGCCAGCATCACGTCCATCGCGCGCTTCAGGCCATCGGCCAGCGATTCACGGCAGCCGTACAGGTTGTCGAACTTGGACTTGGTGACCGAGTCGTTGACGTTGATCGCGGGGATCAGCAGCTTGCCGGCTTCCGCGATCTGGTACAGGCGGTGCACACCGGTGGTGGTTTCTTCCGACACGCCCTTCCAGTCCTTGACCACGCGGGTCCAGTACCCCGGACGTTCCTTGGCCACGCGCTTCAGCAGGTCCTTGATCACCTGCTCTTCGTGGCTGCCGGACGCGCTGTTGACCCAGGTGGTGTCGCCCTGTTCCAGCTCGTAGCCCTTGTGGATCAGCAGAGTGACGTCGCCGCCGTCATCGACCACCAGCTCGGGGCCGGTCAGCGTGCCGTCGGCCAGGGTGAAGGTCAGCGCGTCGAGCGTGCAGTCCCAGTATTCCTCCAGCGTCTCGCCCTTCCAGGCGAACACCGGGGTGCCGCTGGCGGCGATCGCGGCGGCGGCGTGGTCCTGCGTCGAAAAGATGTTGCACGAGGCCCAGCGCACGTTGGCGCCGATGTCCTTCAGCGTTTCGATCAGGACGGCGGTCTGGATGGTCATGTGCAGCGAGCCGGTCACGCGCACGCCCTTCAGCGGCTTGGTCACGGCGTGCTTCTTGCGGATCGACATCAGGCCCGGCATCTCGTGCTCGGCGATATCGAGTTCCTTGCGGCCCCAGTCGGCCAGCGAAATGTCGGCGACCTTGTAGTCGCCTTCGGTCGAAAACGTGCGTACTGCATTCATGGCTTTTGCTCCGGTCTGTGCGATCAGGGTCGCAGGTTATCCGGGCGCCGTTGCAGGTTCATTCCACCGAGCCTGGCCGGACTCCAGGGTCACGGTCGCAGCGCCCCTCGGCGAAGGGCGGCCATTATATCGCTTGTTCCGGATGAAACGATGGCGCACGGATTTGCCTGATCGGGTAGGCTTGGATTGTTGCCTTGCAGCAGACCAATTGCCCTTCCCGGCAATACCAATACAAGCCAAACGAACGACGGGATCCACGCGCCGCGCATGAACAGTCCCCGCAGTCTCGAATTCGCTCCGCCTGACGTGCCGCTGCGCGAAGACGTGCGCCGGCTGGGCGCGCTGGTCGGCGACATGCTGGCCGAACAGGTGTCGCCCGATTTCCTGGCCGATGTGGAGCGCGTGCGCACCACCGCCATCGCGCGCCGGCAGACGGGCGAGCCGCCTCAATCACTGGCCGGGCTGCTGGATAACCAGCCGCCCGAGCAGGCGGAATCGTTGATCCGCGCGTTCAGCACGTACTTCCAAGTGGTGAACATCGCCGAGCGCGTCCACCGCATCCGCCGCCGCCGTGACTATCAGCGCGCCGGCAGTGCGCGGCCGCAGCCCGATGGCCTGCACGACACGCTGTCCAAGCTCAAGGCGCAGGGGGTATCGCTGGAAGAGCTGGCCGACTGGCTGCCGCGCATCGACGTGGAACCGGTCTTCACCGCGCATCCGACCGAAGCCGTGCGCCGGGCCTTGCTGGAGAAGGAACAGCTGATGGTCGCCAGCCTGATCAATGGGCTGGACGGCACGCGCACGCCGGGCGAACTGGCCACCGACACGGCGCGCTTCCGCATGGCATTGACGTCGGCCTGGCAGACCGCCGATTCGTCGCCGGTGCGCCCGGGCGTGGAGGACGAGCGCGAGCATGTCGGCTTCTACCTGATCGAAGTGCTCTACCGCGTCATTCCGGTGCTGTACGAAACGCTCGAAAGCGCGATCACCGAGGTCTACGGTCCGTCTCCGCACGTCACCACGGATCTGCCGCGCGTGCTGCGCTTCGGTACGTGGGTCGGCGGCGACATGGACGGCAACCCCAACGTGGATGCACGCACGATCACCGCCACGCTGGACGCGCAGCGGCGCGCCATCCTCACGCGCTACCTGAAGGAACTGCGCCAGCTCACCACGCTGCTCAGCCAGTCGAGCTCGATCATCGGGGTGTCGGACGACGTCGTCGCACGCGTCGATCGTTACCGTGCCCTGATGCCTGAGGCTGCGAAGAAGTCGCGGCCCCGCCATGGCGACCAGCCGTACCGTCTGCTCAACGACCTGATGCGCGCCCGTTTGCAGGCCACGCTGGAAGATCGCCCCGAAGGCTATGCATCGCCGGACGAACTCGCGCAGGACGTCGATCTCATCCTGCACAGCCTGGAAGCCAACCGCGGCATCCATGCTGGATGGTTCGCGGTGCGCAGGCTGGCGTGGCGGGTGCGTACGTTCGGTTTCCACCTCGCGCGGCTCGACGTGCGCCAGGAGTCCAGCGTGCATGCGCGCGCGGTGGCGGCCGCGCTGGGCGACGGGGACTGGGAACAGCGCGATGCGGTCGAGCGCGCGGCACTGCTGGCTCCCCATGCCAGCGGCGATGCCGTGCTGCCGGCATCGGACCAGGAGGGCAACGAGCGCCTCGATGCCGTGTTCAAGGCCTTGGCCGATGCACGCGCGCGCCACGGCACCGATGCCTTGGGCACCTACATCATCAGCATGGCGCACAGTCGCGCCGACGTGCTGACGGTGCTGGCGCTCGCGCGACGCGGTGGCCTGGTCGACGACGCGGGACAGGTTCCGCTCGACATCGCGCCGCTGTTCGAGACCATCGACGATCTCGGTCACGGCACCGAGGTGTTGCGCGATCTGCTGGCCGATCCGGTCTACCGCGCACATCTGGCGGCCCGCGACAACGTGCAGATGGTGATGCTGGGCTATTCCGACAGCGGCAAGGATGGCGGCATCGCCGCCTCGCGCTGGGGCCTGCAGCGGGCGCAGGTCGAACTGGTCGAGGCCGCGCAGGAACTCGGCATCAGACTGACGTTCTTCCATGGCCGCGGCGGGTCGATCATCCGGGGCGGCGGCAAGACCTCGCGCGCGCTGGAAGCGGCGCCGCGCGGAAGCGTCGACGGCCGCCTGCGCGTGACCGAGCAGGGCGAAGTGATCCATCGCAAGTACGGTATCCGCGCGCTGGCATTGCGCTCGCTTGAACAGTCCGTCGGCGCCGTGTTGCTGTCCAGCCTGCGCCCGCGTCCGCCGGAGCCGCGCGAAGCACGCTGGCGCGAGATCATGGCGCTGGTCGCGAGCGAGAGCACGCAGGCCTACCGCGCGTTCGTGCAGTCGCCGCGCTTCATGGACTACTTCCGCAGCGCCACGCCGATCGACGTGATCGAGCGGATGACGCTGGGCTCGCGTCCCTCGCGACGCCTGGGGCAGGACGCGGCACTGGGCAACCTGCGCGCGATCCCCTGGGTGTTTGCGTGGAGCCAGGCGCGCGCCGTGATCCCCGGCTGGTATGGCGTGGGCACGGGACTGCAGGCGGCCGTCGATGCGTTCGGCGAAGCAGCGCTGCGCGACATGGCGCGCGACTGGCCGTTCTTCAAGACCTTCCTCGACGATGTCTCGATGGTGCTTGCCAAGGGCGACCTGAGCATCGCCGAGATGTACTCGAAGATGGCAGGCGAACTGCATGGCGAATTCTTTCCGAAGGTGCAGCAGGAGCATGCCGCCGTGCTGCGCTGGGTGCTGGCGCTCAACGGCAACGAATGGCTGCTGCAGCACGACCAGCGACTCGCGCTGTCGATCCGCCTGCGCAATCCCTACATCGACCCGATCAGCGTGATGCAGGCCGACCTGCTGAAGCGCTGGCGCGACAGTGATCGCGAGGACGACGCGTTGCTGCATGCGCTGGTGGCCAGTATCAACGGCGTGTCGCAGGGTGTGCAGAACACGGGGTGAGGCGATCTCGCTTCTGTAGGAGCGCCCTCGGGCGCGATGCCTTTCATTCCGATCATTCCCCGCGCATGAGCATCGCGCCCGAGGGCGCTCCTACATGGGGCTCAGGATTTCACCCATCCAGCTCCGCCCAGCGCTGGTACGCATGCTCGAGTTCCGCCTGCCTCGCCGCGAGCTCATCGTTCGCGCGCTGCAGGTCGGCGGGCGCCTGCTGGTAATAGGCCGCATCGTTCATCGCCGCCGTGCGTCTGGCGATGTCGGTTTCCAACGACTCGATGCGCGAGGGCAGCAGTTCCAGTTCGCGTGCTTCCTTGAAGCCGAGTTTGCGCTTGGCGGCGACCGGCTCGGGTTGATGCGAGAGCGTCGGTTTGGCGGGCGTGGCGGAGGTCGCGGCCGGCATGCGGCGTTGACGCAGCCAATCCGAATAGCCGCCCACGTAGTCGCCCAACTGGCCTTCGCCCTCCAGCACCAGGGTGCTGGTGACCACGTTGTCGAGGAAGTCGCGGTCGTGGCTGACCAGCAGCAGCGTGCCCTTGTAGTCCAGCAGCAGCTCTTCCAGTAGTTCCAGCGTTTCCACGTCCAGGTCGTTGGTGGGTTCGTCCATCACCAGCAGGTTGGAGGGCTGCGCGAACAGCTTGGCCAGCAGCAGCCGGTTGCGCTCCCCACCCGACAAGCGGGTGATCGGCGCGCGTGCGCGCTCGGGCGAGAACAGGAAGTCCTGCAGGTAGCCGATGACGTGCTTGCGGCTGCCGTTGATCTCGACGAAGTCGCTGCCTTCCGCGACGTTCTCGAGCGTAGTGCGCGTGTCATCCAGCTGGCTGCGGTGCTGGTCGAAGTAAGCGATCTGCAGGCCGGTACCCAGCTTCACCTCACCCTGCTGCGGGGCGAGTTCGCCCAGCAGGATCTTCAACAGTGTCGACTTGCCCGCACCATTGGGACCGACGATGCCGACCCGGTCGCCGCGCATGATGGTGGCGGAGACGTCGTCCAGCAGCACGCGGCCATCGTAGGCCTGGGTAATGCCCTTGGCCTCGATGACTTTTTTGCCCGACGACTGCGCGGCGGCGGCTTCCATCCTGACGTTGCCGGACAGGTCACGTCGCTGTGCACGGTCGCGGCGCATCGCTTTCAGTGCGGTGACGCGGCCTTCGTTGCGGGTGCGGCGTGCCTTGATGCCCTGGCGGATCCAGACTTCCTCCTGCGCCAGCAGCTTGTCGAAGCGCGCGTTCTCCTGCGCCTCGGCATGCAGGCGCTCTTCGCGCCGGCGCAGGTAGTTGTCGTAGTCGCCGGGCCAGCTGGTCAGCTGGCCACGGTCGATCTCGAGGATGCGCGTCGCCAGCGAGCGCAGGAAGCTGCGGTCGTGGGTGACGAAGACGATGCTGCCGCCGAAGGACTTCAGGAAACCCTCCAGCCAGGCGATCGCTTCGATGTCCAGATGGTTGGTCGGTTCGTCCAGCAGCAGGATGCCGGGGTTGCGCACCAGCGCCTGCGCCAGCAGCACGCGGCGCTTCATGCCGCCGGACAAGGCGGCGAAGTCGGTGTCCTCGGGCAGCTCTAGGCGTGTCAGCACCTGTTGCACACGCAGGTCGAGGTCCCAGCCATGCTGGGCTTCGATCTGGGCCTGCGCTTCGCCCATCGCGTCCATGTCGCCATCGTGCAGGGCGTGGTGGTAGCGGGCCAGCAACTGGCCCAGGTCGCCCAGGCCCTCCGCGACCACGTCGAACACCGTGCCCTGCGTGTCCTGCGGGACTTCCTGCGCCATGCGCGCGACGACCACGCCGTTCTGGATGCGGATCTCGCCGTCGTCCGGCTTCAGCTCGCCGGCCATCAGCCGCATCAGGGTGGATTTGCCCATGCCATTGCGGCCGACGATGCAGACGCGCTCGCCGGGTTCGATGGACAGGTCGACGTGTTCGAGGAGAAGCGGCCCGCCGACACTGAAGTCGACCCGCTGGAATTGCATCAGGGACATGTGCGTATTGTAGCCGGCGAGCGCCGGCTGAAACGGCGATTCAGGCGTTTTCCGTCGCCCGGCTGCCCAGTTCGGCGTGCCGCCGTTCCATTTCCTCGCGCAGCTGGCGGCGCAGGCGCGCGGCGGCGAAGCGGCGGATTTCGTCCGGCGTGGTGGGCTCCAGCGGCGGTACCGGGGTGGTACGGCCTTCGTCGTCAACCGCCACCATGGTGAAGAAGCAGCTGTTGGCGTGGCGCACGCTCTGCTTGCGGATGTCCTCGGCCACCACCTTGATGCCGATTTCCATCGACGACGTGCCGGTGTGGTTGACGGACGCCAGGAACGTCACCAGTTCGCCCACATTGATGGCCTGGCGGAACATCACCTGGTCCACCGACAGGGTGACCACGTACTTGCCGGCGTAGCGGCTGCCGCAGGCGTAGGCCACCTGGTCGAGCAGCTTCAGGATGGCGCCACCATGGACCTTGCCGGAGAAATTGGCCATGTCCGGTGTCATCAGCACGGTCATCGACAACTGTTGGCTCTTCAAGGTGTCCATGGGGCGGCTCGGCTGGGTGACGCGCGCAGGCTAACCGATCCCGCGATGCCGCAGCGCCACTGCCAGAAAAGAAAACGGGCCGCGTGAGCGGCCCGTGTCCATGATCATCCTGTATCGCCAGACCGCACACCCTTCGCTGGGCGGGGCAAGCGACAGACCGCTCACCAGTCCGTCGGCTTGTAGTCCTTCAGGAACTGTCCCCAGACGTGCTCGCCGGTGTTGAGGCCGTGGATGATCGGGTCGACGATGCGCGCGGCACCGTCGACGATGTCGAGCGGCGGATGGAAGCGCTCTTCGACGACCTTGCGTGCGGCGAGCTCGGCCGGATCCTCGTCGGTCACCCAGCCGGTGTCGACACTGTTCATGTGGATGCCGTCGCCGTGGTAATCGGCGGCGGCGGTACGCGTCATCATGTTGAGCGCGGCCTTGGCCATGTTGGTGTGCGGGTGCCGGGTGGTCTTGAAATTGCGGTAGAACTGGCCCTCGACGGCGGACACGTTGACGATGTGCTTGTCGCGCTCCGGCGTGCGCAGCATCAGCGGCTTCAGTCGCGCATTGATGATGAACGGTGCGATCGCGTTGACCAGTTGGGTCTCCAGCAGTTCGACCGAGGGCACTTCATGCATCAGCAGGCGCCACGAGTTGCGGCCACGCAGGTCGACCTGCTGCAGGTCCTGGTCCAGCCGGCCTTCCGGGAACAGATGCTTCTGCCCCAGCAGTTCCTCGGCCAGCAGCGGCACCTGCGACAGCTCGGCGGAACGGGTGAGTCCGGCGGCGTCGCTGATGCTTCCGATCGCGACCTGCCTCGTCGATGCATGGGCATCCGGCAGCATGTTGTAGCTGCGCAGACCCTCGTAACTACCCAGCAGCTTGCGCACGTGTTCTGGCGTGTCGTGCAGCGCGGCGGTTTCGGCGTCCATCATGTGCGCGTAGAACTCCGGCGGACGACGCACGGTCTGGCACGCATTGTTGATGATGAAGTCCAGCCGCGGCAGCTTGCCGGCCAGTTCCTGGCAGAACGCCTCGACGCTGGGGGTGTGTCGCAGGTCCAGGCCGAATACTTCCAGCCGATGCCCCCATTCGCCGAAATCCGGCTCCTGCGCATAACGGGCGGCGGAATCGCGCGGAAAACGGGTGGTGACGATCAGGTGCGCGCCCGCGCGCAACAACTTCAGGCCGGCCTGGTAGCCGATCTTGACCCGGCCGCCGGTCAGCAGGGCGACGCGCCCGGTGAGGTCCGCGAGTTCCGTGCGCTTGGCGAAATTGAAGTCGGCGCAGCCCGGGCACATCTGGTCGTAGAAGTGATGGATCAGCGTGTACTTCTGCTTGCACACATAGCAATGCCGGAGTTCCGCAGACTCGCGGGGCGCGATCTCCGGTGAAGGCAACGCGGGTGCGAAATAGTTCGGGGTACTGAAGACCGGCTTCCGGCGCAGTTCGCGGATCCCGGTCTGGTCGAGGACGGCCTCGGCGCGGCGTATGGCTTCGATGTTGCGTTCGCGCTCCCGTTGCTTGGACTTCTGCCGGCGCAACCTGGGGTCGGGCAGGTAGATCGCTGCGATGGCCTTGTGCAGGCGCGCGCGCTCGTCGTCCGGGCAGGTGTCGAGCAGGGTACGGTCGGCGGCGATCGACTCGAGCCACTCGAGCGCCAGGCGCACGCGCGCGGCGTCGTCATCGGGGTTCGAAGGCGGGGTATCGGGGATCATGGCGTTCATCGGTATCTGTGCGGCGGAGCGGAGCATGGCGTGCGATCCGGAAAAAACACGGGCCGCGTGAGCGGCCCGTGTCCATGGTCGCGTAAGTGGTGCCGCGCTTACTTCAGCTTGGCGTCCTTGCGCAGCGCCTCGGCGCGATCGGTCTTCTCCCAGGAGAAGGCGGTCGCCGTGTGCTTCTTGCCGGCGCCGTCGACGTAGCTGATCTCCTTCGGCTTGCGGCCGAAGTGACCGTAGCTGGCGGTCGGCTGGTAGATCGGGTGCTCCAGGTCCAGCATCCTGGTGATGCCGTACGGGCGCAGGTCGAAGTGCTTGCGGATCAGCTTCTCGATCACGTCGTCACCGACCTTGCCGGTGCCGAACGTGGTCACCGAGATCGAGGTCGGCTCGGCCACGCCGATGGCGTAGGAGACCTGCACTTCGCACTTGTCGGCCAGGCCGGCGGCCACGATGTTCTTCGCCACGTAGCGCGCGGCGTAGGCAGCGGAACGGTCCACCTTCGACGGATCCTTGCCCGAGAACGCGCCGCCGCCGTGACGGGCCATGCCGCCGTAGCTGTCGACGATGATCTTGCGGCCGGTCAGGCCGCAGTCGCCCACCGGGCCACCGATGACGAACTTGCCGGTCGGGTTGATGTGCACCTTGTTCTTCGACAGCGCATCGAGCCACTTCTTCGGCAGCACGGGCACCAGGATCTCGGCGCGCACGGCCTCGATCAGGTCCTTCTGCTTGATGTCCGGATCATGCTGGGTCGACAGCACCACGGCATCCAGGCCCAGGACGGTGTTGCCGTCGTAGCGCAGCGTGACCTGCGACTTGGCGTCGGGGCGCAGCCACTTCAGCTTGCCCTTCTTGCGCACCTTGGCCTGCTGTTCCACCAGGCGGTGGCTGTAGTACAGCGGGGCCGGCATGAACTCCGGCGCCTCGTTGCAGGCGTAGCCGAACATCAGGCCCTGGTCGCCCGCGCCCTGTTCTTCCGGCTTCTTGCGGTCGACGCCCTGGTTGATGTCGGGCGACTGCTTGCCGAGCATGTTGATGATGGCGCAGGTGTGGCCGTCGAAGCCCACGTCCGAATTGTCGTAGCCGATGTCGTTGATGACCTTGCGGGCCAGCGACTCGATGTCCACCCAGGCGGTGGTGGTGACTTCGCCGGCCACGATGGCCGCGCCCGTCTTCACCAGCGTTTCGCAGGCCACGCGTGCGCGCTTGTCCTGGGCCAGGATCGCGTCCAGCACGGCGTCGGAAATCTGGTCGGCGATCTTGTCCGGATGGCCTTCGGAGACCGATTCGGAGGTGAACAGGTAGCTGGACATCAGGCTTATATCCTTTGATTCGGATGAAAAGATGGGCGCGCATGATACACGCCGCGGAGGGTGCGTGCATTCTGCGTCGTTCAGGGTCGCCGCGGGTTAAGCGCGGGTCACGGCCTGCTGTCACCGGATTGCCAGAAAACGGCAACCGGGCTGTCGCCGGACGCGCGCAGGCTGCGCGGCGAAACCCCGCCGCCGGCCCCTGCCATGCACCCGCTGGAACGCCAGATCGCCGAACGCTATCCCCACTGGTTCCGTGGCCGTCGTGCCCGGCTGACCCAGCCGCTGCTGCGCACGCTGGGGCGCTGGTCGAAGCTCGACCAGGCTTACGCTTTCCTCGCCGATCATGGGCATTTGAAGGGGCTGGCGTTCGTCGACGCCACCATCGATCACCTCAACCTGCGCCCGACGGTCGAGCCCGAAGGCGAGCGCCGCATTCCCGCGCAGGGCCGGTTGCTGATCGTCGCCAACCATCCGTCCGGTGCGCTCGATGCCCTGGCGTTGCTGCAACTGGTCGGCCGCGTGCGCCGCGATGTGCGGATCGTGGCGAATGACGTCCTGATGGGCATCGCTCCGCTGGCCGACCTGCTGCTGCCGGTGCGGATCCTGGGTGGCAAGCCGAGTACCGAGAGCGTGCGCGCGGTGGAGCAGGCGCTGGAGGCCGAGCAGTGCGTGATCGTGTTCCCGGCCGGTGAGGTGTCGCGACTGGGGCCACGCGGCGTGCGCGACACGCGCTGGCGCCGCGGCTTCCTGCGCTTCGCCCGCGCGACCGGGGCGCCGGTATTGCCGATCCGCGTCCAGGCACGCAACTCGCCTCTGTTCTACGGCGCGTCGGCGCTGTTCAAGCCCGCAGGTACCGCGTTGCTGGCGCGCGAAATGTTCCGCCGCAGCCAGCGCCGCCTGCAATTGCACGTGGGCCAGGTCATGCGAATCGATGCGGACGACGACGCGGCCATCGTGATCGCGCGCGTGCGCACCACGCTGTATGCGCTCGGGCGCCCTGCAAAGCCGGTGTCGCCGGAACCCGTCGAGGCTCCCGAACCCTTGCTGGCCGCCCTCGCGCCCGAGGCGCTGGAAGCCTGCGTCGACGCGCTGGAGGTGCTGGGCCAGACCACCGATGGCAAGCGCATCTGCGTGGGCCGGCTGGCCGGCGGCTCGCCGCTGCTGCGCGAGATCGGACGCCTGCGTGAGCAGACATTCCGCGCGGTGGGCGAGGGGACCGGCAAGCGGATGGACGTCGATGCCTTCGATACGTGGTACGAGCACATCGTGCTATGGGACGCGGCGCAGCGGAAGATCGCCGGCGCCTACCGTATCGCCCGTGGTGCGCCGGTGCTGGCGGCGCAGGGACTGAAGGGACTCTACACCGCGTCGCTGTTCGACTACGCCGACGACGCATTGCCGCGCCTGGCCACCGGCATGGAACTGGGGCGCAGTTTCGTGGTGCCGGACTACTGGGGCAGCCGCAGCATCGACTACCTGTGGCAGGGCATCGGTGCTTACCTTCGTCGCCATCCTCGCGTGCGTTACCTGTTCGGTGCGGTATCCATGAGTGCCGCATTGCCGCTGGATGCGCGCGAGCAGATCGTCGCGTACTACGCCCACTATTACGGCGATCCGAGCGGCGAAGCGCGCTCGCGCCATCCGTTCCGCTACACGGCGACGCCGACGTGTTTCGATGCGCTGGATGCCGACACGGCATTCCGGGTGCTGAAGACCAACCTCGACACGCTGGGAGCAACCGTGCCGATGCTCTACAAGCAGTACACCGACCTGTGCGAACCCGGCGGCGCACGGTTCCTCGCGTTCGGCGTCGATCCGGATTTCAGCGACGCCATCGATGGCCTGATCGAAGTGGACCTGCATCGCATCCGGCCGAAGAAGCGGGAACGCTACCTCGGCGACGCCCGGCGTCCTGCGGAGGCTGCGGCATGACGCCACAGGCCACGCCATCCGCGATGCGGCGCGCGGTCTTCGTCTCCGACGTCCACCTGGGTTCCAAGCACTGCCATGCCGCAGAGTTCGCCGACTTCCTCTCCGGCCTGCACTGTCGCCGCCTGTACCTGGTGGGCGACATCGTCGACCTGTGGTGGATGGCGCAGCGTCGGGCATCATGGGATGCAGCGCACAACCGGGTGGTCGAGGCGCTGCATGCCCTCGCGCGCAACGGCACCGAGATCGTCTACGTCCCGGGCAATCACGATAGTCCCATCCGTCGCTTCTGCGGCCTGATGCTGCCGGCCATGCAGGTGCGCCGCCGCGCCATACACACCACGCTCGATGGCCGCCGCCTGCTGGTGACGCATGGCGACGACTACGATGGCATCACCCACTTTGGCGGGCTGCAGGAAAAGTTCGGCGACTGGCTGTACTACCGCATCCTCACCGGCAACCGTCTGACCAACCAGCTGCGCCGCCGATTGGGCCTGCGCTACTGGTCGCTGGCCGAATACCTCAAGCGCCAGAGCGACGCCGCCGAACGCTACATCGCACGCTTCGTGCAGGCAGGCCTGGACGACGCCCGCCGTCGCGGCCTGGACGGCATCGTCTGCGGGCATATCCATCGGGCCTCGCTGGCGCAGCGAGACGGACTGCTTTATGCGAACGACGGTGACTGGGTGGAAAGCCTGACGGCGCTCAGCGAGGAGGCCGACGGTACCCTGTGCCTGCTGTCGCACACCGGCAAAGTGCTGGCCGAAGTGGCGCCGCGATTGCGGCTGGTGCCACAGGATGCGCAGCGCGCGGCGTGAGCGCGGAAGACGTGCACGCGGGGTGATGGTCGCGGGCATGGCCCGCTCCTACAATCGCGCCATGGATTCCCTCAGCCAGATTGTTCTTGGTGGTGCGATCGCCGCCGCCATCGCCCCCGCCGGGCACCGTCGCGCCGCGCTGCTTGCCGGCGCCGCACTCGGCACGCTGCCCGACCTCGACAGCCTGCCGATCGCGCTGTTCTCGGACAACCCGGTCACGTTGATGACCGTGCACCGCAGCTTCAGCCATTCGCTGTTCGTGCTGCCGCTGGTGGGCTGGCTGATCTGGTGGCTGTTCAAGCGGTACGGCCGCGGGCGCGTCGCCGCTTCGCCCGTGCGCTGGTTCTGGGCGATCCAGCTGGCGCTGGTCACGCATCCCCTGCTCGACGCCTTCACCGTCTACGGCACGCAGCTCTGGTGGCCGCTGATGCCGGCGCCGGCGATGTGGTCCAGCATGTTCATCATCGATCCGCTGTACACGGTGTGGCTATTGGTGGCCTGCATCGCGGCGTGGTGTCTGCGCGAACGGGTTGCCGCGCAACGAACGCTGGCGGTCGGCCTTGTACTCAGTACGGCCTACCTGGGCTGGTCGCTGGTCGCGAAGGCCATGGTGGATCGCGAAGCGGAGCGCACGCTGGCCTCGATGGGGTTGGGCGATGCACCGTACTTTTCCGTACCGATGCCGTTCAACACGCTGCTGTGGCGCGTGGTGGCGATGACGCCGACGGGCTACGTCGAGGCCGAGCGCTCGGTGCTGGTGGACGAGGGGCCGCTGCCGTTCCGCGGTTATCCGTCCAACGTGCAGGCGTTCCGCGAAGCGGCCGACGTGCCGGCGGTCCAGCGCCTGGCCTGGTTCAACCGTGGCTTCATGCGCGCGCAGGTGCAGGCGGGACAGCTGGTCCTGTCCGACCTGCGCATGGGGATGGAGCCCGACTACAACTTCCGTTTCAACGTGGCCGAGCAGCGCGATGGCCGCTGGCACGCGATCGCGCCCGTGCAGCAACCCTGGTCGATGCCCGTCTCCGGCGGGGACGGCATGCGCCGGTTGCTGGCGGCGATGTGGCACCGCATCTGGCATCCCTCGGCAGAACCGGTCCGCACCGCGTTGGGGCCGGGTACAGCGCCGCCTGCGCCGGCACCGGACACGCCGTCTGCGCCGTAGGTCAGTACACCGTCGCGCGTGCCTGCACGAAGGCGTAGAAGAACACCGCGTCCGGGTCGTTCTGCACGTCGTGCATCTCACGCCGCATGCCCTCGACGATGTCGCGGGTGACGCGCCCGGCCTCCACCATCGAATCGGCCGCCGACAGCAGCAGCTCCTCCCAGAACGCGATCATGTCCTTGCGCCGCGCCGGTTCGCGGTTGTCGAAGTGCACGGTCTTGATCTCGGTCACCACGTCCCGGTAACCGCCGGCCAACAGCAGGTTGCCGAGCTTGGCGCCGATGAACGGATCGCCGCCGCTGTCGTACTGGAAGTCGTTGAACGCCATCCAGTAGCGCCAGGTGTTCGGTGAATAAGGGTGCAGCAGGAACGAGGAATTCATCACCTCGGTGATGTAGACCGGCGAGCCGGGCGCCAGCACACGGCGCACTTCACTCAGTACCCGCGCCGGATTGGGCACGTGTTCGAGGATCCAGCACAGGAAGGCGGCATCGAACTCCCGGGCGCCGTACGGCAATCGGCTGGCATCGGCCTGCTGCAACGCATAACGGTCGCGGCACCAGGGCATCGTGGCGAGGTTCTGCTTCGCCGCCGCCAGCTGTACCTCATTGAGATCGATGCAGGTGACGTGCACCTCCGGGAACCGGCGCAGCAGGATTTCGGTCTGCGCGCCCACGCCGCTGCCGACTTCAAGCAGTCGGCGTGCACCGGTGTAGTCGATGTGGTTGAAGATCGTGCTTTCCATCAGTCGCGCCTGTTTCATCAGGCGTGCCTGCTCCACCGAAGAGAATCCGTGGAGATAGGCAGGGCTTTCGTTCGTCTCGGACATGAAACGTCTCCGTCAGGCGGCGGCGGGTAGTGCCGGTATGACCCCGGCGATGAGGGCATCGAAGTAGTCGCGGGTCAGCCGCACCTGTTCCTCCGCACTCTCGGCACGATTGACCACCGCGCGGAAGGCCAGGTTCTCGGGTCGGTCCTTTGCATACCAGCCCAGGTGCTTGCGTGCGATACGCACGCCCTGTGGCTCGCCGTAGAAGGCGTGCAGCGCATGCAAGTGGCCGAGCAGGATGTCCCGCACTTCGTGCAGGGAGGGCGGCGGAAGGTGCGCACCCGTGGCCAGGTAATGCGCCACCTCGCGGAAGATCCACGGCCGTCCTTGCGCGGCGCGGCCGATCATCACGGCATCGGCGCGCGTCGTCGCGAGCACATGGGCGGCTTTCTCAGGCGAGCCGATGTCGCCGTTGGCCACCACGGGAATGCGCAACGCCGCCTTGATCGCGGCGATGGTGTCGTACTCGGCGGTGCCGGTGTAGTGCTGGTCGCGGGTGCGACCATGCACGGCCAATGAGGCGATGCCGCTTTCCTGCGCGATGCGCGCGATCACCGGTCCGTTGCGGTGGTCGCAGTCCCAGCCGGTGCGGATCTTCAATGTCACCGGCACGTCGACCGCGTTCACCACGGCTGCCAGGATGCGGCCGACCAGGGCTTCGTCGCGCATCAGCGCAGAACCGGCCCAGGCGTTGCACACCTTCTTGGCCGGGCAGCCCATGTTGATGTCGATGATCTGCGCGCCGTGGTCGGCGTTGTAACGCGCGGCGTTGGCCAGTTGTTCCGGCTCGGTGCCGGCGATCTGCACGCTGACCGGGCTGGGCTCACCCTCGTGGTCCATGCGGTGCAGCGACTTGGCGGTATTCCAGAAGCGCGGGTCGCTGATCGTCATCTCCGACACCGCCAGCCCCGCGCCCAGCTGCTTGCACAGCAGGCGGAACGGCTTGTCGGTGACGCCGGCCATGGGGGCCAGCATCACCGGCGGGTCGATGCGGTAGGGGCCGATCTGCATGGCGGCATTATCCGCCGCTTGGGTCGAGGGCGAAACCGCCGCGCCTTACTCGCCGTGGCGGGCGGTCAACTCTGCACGCGTGGGCATGGCCAGCGCGGCGCCCGGGCGTTCGGTAGACAGTGCGGCGTAGCGGTTGGCGAAGCGCACGTGATCGGCGAAAGACGGCAATGCGGCTTCCGCCAGCGAAGCCGCCAGCGCGCCGTTGAAGGCATCGCCGGCGCCCGTCGTATCGACGACCGCTGCGCTTTCGGCGGCGACACGGTAGTGCGGGCGGGCGTCGCCGCGCATGGCGTCTTCAGGGTGCGATACATACACACCGGTGGCACCCAGCGTCACCACGACGGTGCCGTGCGGCAACAGCTGGCGGCAATGCTGGTGCAGGGTGACGCCATCGAGCGTGGCGACATCGTCGGCGCTGATGCGTTCGCCCAGGTGGCGCGCGAGCAGGGCGGCGAATTCGGTTTCATTCGGCGTGATGACGTCGGCGTGGGCCAGCAGTTCGGTCGTGGTCGCGGCATTCGCGGGTGCGGGGTTCAGCAGGGTGGTCGCGCCGCAGTGGCGTGCGGCCTGCAGCGTGGCCAGCACGGTGTCGGCAGGGGATTCCAGTTGGACCAGCACCACACCCGCAGCCGCCAGCACGTCCGCCTGCCCGGTGGCGAAGTCGGTCGACAGGATCGCATTGGCGCCAGCACCGATGACGATGGTGTTGCGCCCGTGCGCATCCACGTAGATGCCGGCGGTGCCGGTGGGCTCATCGCTCGCCTGCACGCGCAGCGCCAGACCGTTGGCGTCCGCCAGATCACGTGCGAGTCGGCCGCCGGCATCGTCTCCCAGCGCGCAGACGAAAGTCGTGCCCGCACCGGCCCGCACCGCGGCGACTGCCTGGTTGAAACCCTTGCCGCCCGGGCCGCTGGCATAACGGCCGGCGATGGTCGCGCCGGCGACAGGCAGGGCCTCGCAGCGCCAGACGTGGTCGACATTGAACGAGCCCACGACAACGACGCGGGCGGCGGAGGAAAGCGTATTCATCATGCGATACCTGAGGTCCGGGCCACAGCATCGCCGTGGTCACGGGAAGGGAACGTCAACGGGATGGGGGAGGCGGCCGTCGGCCGCCGCTCCCGCATCAGCCGAAGTGCGACAGCACGCCGGCGATGGTGGCCGTCATCAGCGTGGCGATGGTGCCGCCCAGCACGGCGCGCAGGCCGAAGCGCGCCAGGTCCGAGCGCCGCTCGGGGGCCAGGCCACCGATGCCGCCGATCTGGATCGCGATCGAGCTGAAGTTCGCGAAGCCGCACAGGGCGTACGTGGCGATCAGCTTGCCTTCGTCGGACAGCGACACGCCGGCCACCTTGCCATTCACGATGTCGGCCAGTTGCAGGTAGGCGACGAATTCGTTGATGACGACCTTCTGGCCGATCAGCGAGCCCACCGTCGTCGCGTCCTGCCACGGTACGCCGATCACCCACGCGATGGGCGCCAGCAGGTAGCCGAAGATGGCGGCCAGGTCGGTGGGCTTGCCGATGGCGGCAGCCAGACCCGTCACTTCACCCAGCCAGGTGAGCGGCCAGTTCAGCAGCGCGATCAGCGCAATGAACGCCAGCAGCATCGCGCCGATGTTGAGCGCCAGCCTCAGGCCGTCGCCGGCACCGGCGGCAGCGGCGTCGATCAGGTTGCTGGAGGTCTTCTCGACCTCCATCTTGACCGTGCCGCGCGTCAGTGGCGTGCCGGTTTCCGGGATCAGCAGCTTGGCGACCACCAGGGTGGCAGGCGCGGCCATGATCGAGGCCGCCAGCAGGTGCTTCGCATAGAACGCTTGCTGCTCCGGATCACCGCCGCCCAGCATGCCGACGTAGGCCGCCAGCACGCCGCCGGCGATGTGGGCCATGCCGCCGATCATCATGGTGATCAGCTCGGACTCGGTCATCTTCGGGATATAGGGACGCACCGTCAGCGGTGCCTCGGTCTGGCCGATGAACACGCTGGCGCAGACGCTGGTCGTTTCCGCACCGGACACCTTCATCACCTTGGTGATGGCCAGCGCCATGATCCGCACGATGAACTGCATCACGCCC
>CAMPIO010000001.1 GCA_946886405.1 uncultured Pseudoxanthomonas sp. | reverse complement strand
TGCAGATCAACGCCGCCAACTGCGTGCACTGCAAGACCTGCGACATCAAGGACCCCTACCAGATCATCGACTGGGTAACGCCGGAAGGCGGCGCGGGGCCGAGTTACCAGAATCTCTAGGAAGCCTGTGACGAATTCCCTGTCACGCCGCGTTCGTACCGGCCTGTTCTACGCGCTGCGAGCCGCATTCCGGTTGACGCCGATGCCGCAAGGCACGCGCGACAAACTGCGCGAACGCTTCCTGGACACGAAGGGCCATTGGGTGCCAGAGGGCCCCAAAGGCAAGGCACCGACCGGCGACCTGCCGCGCAGACCGTACGTCCGCTCCGATGAGCGCGCGATCGGCTACGTACCCTATGAAAAAGGCGAACTGCCCGACCCGCTGCCTGCCACCCTCGTCGCGTTCTACCTGCCGCAGTTCCACACCATTCCCGAGAATGACGAGTGGTGGGGCAAGGGCTTCACCGAATGGCGCAACGTCACGCGTGCCCTGCCGCAGTTCGAAGGCCATTATCAGCCCAAGCTGCCGGGCGACCTGGGCTTCTACGACCTGCGCAACGTCGAGGTCATGCACGAACAGGCCCGCCTCGCCCGCGAGTACGGCATCAGCGCGTTCTGCTTCTACTTCTACTGGTTCGGCGGCAAGACCCTGCTCGAAACCCCGCTACGCAACTGGCTCAACGACAAGACCATCGACCTGAAATTCTGCCTGTGCTGGGCAAACGAGAAGTGGACGCGCACGTGGGATGGTCGTGGGGACGAGATCCTGATCGACCAGAAGCATTCGCCGGAAGACGATATTGCGTTCATCGAGCACGTGGCGGAGTACATGCGGGACCCGCGGTATCTGCGGGTGGATGGGAAGCCGATCCTTCTGATGTACAGGCCTGAACTGCTGCCAGAGGCGATGGATACGGCGTGTCGCTGGCGAGATTGGTGTTTGGACAACGGGCTGGGGGAGATTCACCTCGCATGCGTACAAGCTTTCAGCGCTATCCCCGCAGCCGATCTGGGCTTCGATTCAAGCGTGGAGTTTCCACCGAACATGAGTCAGCCGGCGAGCCTGACAAGTAAGCAAACACTATTCCACGAGGGATTCCACGGCGATGTCCGGGACTGGCGCGACATGGCTGCCAGCTTTAACAGTCGACCAGAGCGCCCATCCACCCGCACGTTCCGCACCGTCAACTGCGGCTGGGACAACGAACCCCGGCGCTCCGGACGCGGCAGAACGCTATTGCACGCAACCCCACAAGGTTACGAGCGCTGGCTAGCATCGGCCATCGACGCGTCTTCGCGCGATGCAGGACGATCGCCGATATTCATCAACGCCTGGAACGAATGGGCCGAGGGCGCCATCCTCGAACCGGACGCACGACGCGGTTACGCCTACCTCAAAGCGACCCAACGTGCGCTTCACGGGACAGCTCGCACCCAATCCCAGGCATGCGCTGTGGTGCATGCGTGGTATCCCGACGCGCTCGAAGAGATCGCCGCCGTACTCGCCTCCAGTGGCATCGACTGGCGATGGGTGGTGACGACGACCAGCGAGGTAGAGAGCGCAGTGCGTGAGGTGCTGCGACGCCTCGATCTGGAGTGCGAGCTGCACGTACTCGAGAATCGGGGCCGCGACATACTCCCGTTCCTGAGAGTGGCAGGAAGATTGCTCGACGAAGGCTCGGATTTGGTATTGAAACTCCATACCAAGAAGTCCCTGCATCGGGCCGACGGAGAAGCGTGGCGGCGCGACTTGTTGGGACAACTCGCAGGAGGGCAACGCGCGCTACACGTGTACGACGCAATGAAACGCGACCCCGGGGTTGGATTGGCAGGTCCTGCGTCCCACACCCTGCCACTCGGCAGCTATCTAGGCGGCAATGCTGCACAGGTTATGCACCTCGCACGAAGGATGGGCTTCTACGGCGATGTAAATAGCGCCGAGTTCGTCTCCGGCAGCATGTTCTGGGCGCGCTTGTCCGCCATCCGCCCGCTGATCGAAATGGATCTGCTGGCCAGCGACTTCGCTGAGGAGCGAGGACAGGCCGACGGCACCATCGCGCACGCGATCGAACGCCTCTGCGGTGTAAGCGCCACAGTTGCCGGCTATCGCCACGAAACCATCGAAGCATTGCTGGGCGAGCCCATGCCGCCCTCCGCGCGTTACCCGTTCGCGAACCGATCCTGAGTCGATCGTCCATGGTCTTCACCCCTGCCCGAAGGCATGCGGGCATCCCACAAAACGACGATGCCACGATCGATCGATCGTGGCATCGTGAAAATCTCACCAGACTGCGCGGGATCAGCGTCGGATCAACAGCCATCCGGTAGGGAAGTTCGGCATGGCGACACCTGTAAAGGATGCGCCCTGCGACTGCCACAACTGCGACGAAGTGCCGTTCGTCCACACGATGTCTACACGGCCATCTCCCGTGAAGTCCGCCACCTGGATCGGCTTCCAAGAGGTGGAGCCCGGGAAACCGTAGCCTCCGAGTCGAGTGCCGCCGGACATTCTCCACACCGCAACGTCACCAGTGGTGGCCAGTCTCCAGAACAGATCGTCGAAACCATCGCCATCCATGTCGCCGATACCGAAAAGCGTCCAGCCGGTCGGATAGACGGGCAGAGAAGCGCCGGCGAATCCGCCGCCCGCTGTCCCCAGCCACGCCTGCATGATGGTTCCGTTGCTCCAGATGATATCGAGTCGTCCATCATTGTTCAGATCACCGGAAGCCAAGACGCTCCAGGTCGATCCAACAGAGTAGCTGGCGCTGCCGATGATGTTCTGGCCATTCATCAGCCAGATCGCGAGCGTCGTGTTGTTCTCATCGCGCCACACAAGATCCGCGCGACCATCGCCATTCACATCACCGACGGCCACCACGTTATAACCCTGCGGGTAGCTGCGCATGCCATAGGGCGTCATGCCGCCGTTCGTGTTGTCCCACAGCTGCATGCTGTCGTAGTCGCTCCACAGGAAGTCCGTACGACCATCGCCACGGAAGTCGCCGCTCGCGATCATCTTCCACGCGGTACCCATAGCGTAGCCGACGCCACCGGTCTTGGTGCCGCCATTCATCGTCCAGTAGGCGAACTGGCTGCCGTCCGCCAGCATCCACGACAGGTCGGCGCGCGAATCGCCATTGACGTCTCCTGCCTTGGCATCAATCAAATCAGTGGGCATGGGTGTGGTGTGCGGCACAACCGTAGCCCGAAACGCAGCCACCACGGGAATCGTCTGACTCAAACTCCGCGCATTGTCTTCACTGTTCGCAACGCCACATGCCAGGTTGCCGGCGCTGCCACAGGTGCTCTTGAGCGGCGTCGAGAAAATGCGGTGCGCGGTCTGTCCGGTATCTCCGTACGCCATGACCGTGTAGAAATTCCCGGTGGAAGCCGTTGTCTTGTAACCATAGGAATAAGCGAACGCGCCAGCGCTGGACGAGTTCGCGCGGTCATGCGCCGAGCCCATCAGGTGTGCGGCTTCGTGCACCAGCGTCTCGTCGGCGCAGTAATACGTCTTGCCGTCGGTACCCGTGTCGAAACCATCATTGACGACCGCATAACCCCAGGGTGCGTCGGCAGCGACCGTGATCGGCGGCTGATTGGGATTGCTAGCGCCGTTCGCGCCATTCAACCAAGCGACACCGCAACCCTCATTCTCGGGCGTATTGAACTTGCGCACCAGGATGGCAATGTCGGCGCCGTACTGGTCACGCGCCGCACGCAACGGTGCCAGGCTGGCGGGAACGGTGACGGCGGACTGACCGTTGCTGCCCGTCAGCTCGGACAACGCCGTCTGGTTCGTGTTGGTGTTGGTGTAGCTGACCTGCACGGCATTGACGACACGGAGATAGCCATTGACGTTGCTGTTCACGAACGCCTGGTTGCCGACCTGGATCAAGAACACCAGTCGTGTCGCCGCACCGGACGCGCCGCCATTGGCCGTCGCGAACTCAGGTGTGTAGCCGATCGCCACGTCAATCGTGTTGGCGGCGGTCTGTGGCGCACCCTGGGATACTGCAATGGCGTTCTGGGTGGACTGGGCCGCCGCGCTGACTGCAGCGCCCATCGATGAGCGAAGCGCCCTCGCCTCGGGGATCATCACGTCCACATGGCCCTTCGTCGCCGACACTACCTTCGAGGGATCGGTCTGGACCGCGAAGACGGCACCGTTACGTGTCTGCAGGCTCAGGGCCGGCTTGCCATTCGCTTGCGGGATCGAGCCGAACACTGCCTTTTCGCCGAAGGTGATGATGGCTTCCTGCATCGGATCGCCGCCAACAACGCGGCCGATCCACGTCCAGTTGCCGTCGATCTCTTCAACGTGGCGCTCGTAACGCAGCTTGACCTGGCTGCCGTCAGGCGAAGGCACCGTCATTTCACCGGTGGCGATGCCCTTGAAGGCGTGCGCTTCGCTGATGGCGGTCGGGAACCAGGTGTAGGCGCCCTCCTGCTTGGTGGGCGCCGCCTTGTCGGGGAAGGACAGCAACGCGCCGCGATCGGGCGCGTTGGCGATGGACGCGCCGATTGCGCGTGCCAGCGGCAGCGACGTCGGCAGGCTGCCGGCCGGCTTGCTCGCGGCCACACCGCGCATGCCTGCCATGCCCGATTCGGGGCTTTCTCCACTGCACCCGGCCAAGACCAACATCAAGGCGCAAGCGCCGACCCGGAGTTTCATACGTACGCCTCTGAGAAAAACGGATAGAGCCCCTGAGCCGACACTATAGCCCAGCCCCCGGGCCACAAAACAGCCAACGGGTTCGCCTCTCCGAGTTATCGGCAGGAAAACGTACAGCTGAAAGTCAGGCGTGCGCCATCGCCCACGACAACCGGACTTGCGTCACGACTCGGAGCGACTCAGGCGACTCAAGCGGCGGCGCCGAACGGTACGCCGGTCTTTGTCGCGAGTTCCGCTTCGGTGACGCCCTCGGCTTTCTCCACGAGCACCAAACCCTCCGGGGTGACGTCGAACACCGCCAGGTCCGTGATGATCCTGTCAACGACGCCTACGCCCGTCAGCGGCAAGTCGCACTGCGGGAGGATCTTGTGGCTTCCGTCCTTGGCCACGTGCTCCATCAGGACGACGATGCGTTTGACGCCGGCCACCAGGTCCATGGCGCCACCCATTCCCTTGACCATCTTGCCCGGGACCATCCAGTTGGCCAAGTCGCCCTTGTCGGTGACCTGCATGGCGCCCAGCACGGCCAAGTCGATGTGGCCGCCGCGGATCATGGCGAAGGAGTCGTGGCTGCCGAAGTAGCTGGCGCCCGCGCGGGCGGTGACGGTCTGCTTGCCGGCATTGATCAGGTCGGCGTCGACCTCGTCCTCGGTCGGGAACGGGCCGATGCCTAGCAGACCATTCTCGGACTGCAGCCACACGTCCACGCCGGTGGGGATGTGGTTGGCGACCAGGGTCGGCAGGCCGATGCCCAGGTTCACGTAGGCGCCGTCGGTCAGTTCGCGGGCGGCGCGCTGCGCCATCTCGTCACGGGTCCAGGGCATCACTTGTCTCCTTGGCGGACGGTGCGCTGTTCGATGCGCTTCTCGGGGGTCGGGTTGTGTACGATGCGGTCCACGTAGATGCCGGGCAGGTGGACGTGGTCGGGATCGATTTCGCCCACCTCCACGACCTCTTCAACCTCGGCGATACAGACCTTTCCCGCCATGGCGCAGGCCGGGTTGAAGTTGCGCGCCGTCTTGCGGAACACCAGGTTGCCGGACTTGTCGGCCTTCCACGCCTTGACCAGCGACACATCGGCGCTGAGCGCCGTTTCCATGACATACCAGTGTTCACCGAACTGGCGGGTCTCCTTGCCTTCGGCGACCACCGTACCGTACCCCGTCCGGGTGAAGAAGGCCGGGATGCCAGCGCCGCCGGCACGCAGGCGCTCGGCCAGCGTGCCCTGCGGGTTGAATTCCAGTTCCAGCTCATTCGAAAGGAACTGGCGCTCGAACTCCTTGTTCTCGCCCACGTAGGACGAAATCATCTTCTTGATCTGGCGGGTCTCGAGCAGCAGGCCCAGGCCGAAGCCGTCGACGCCTGCGTTGTTGGAGATCGCCGTCAGCCCCTTGGCGCCACTATCCCGCAGCGCGCCGATCAGCGCCTCGGGAATACCGCACAGGCCGAACCCGCCGACCGCAAGCGTCTGGCCGTCGGCCACCACGCCCTGCAGCGCTTCCGCCGCACTGTGATACAGCTTCTGCTTGCCTCCGGAGCCGGGGTTACCCGCCATGGCGCGATCCATTCGATGAGGAAAGTCCCATTCTACCCAGCGCCCATCCGCTCACACAGGTACTTTCGGGCAATGGGAAGCGCGTGCGAGGCGTGCGCGTACACTGATACCCATGAAGACCCTTGCCCTCGTCACCGCAGTGGCTGCCGCAGGCCACGACGACGACCTCGCGCCCCTGCTCGATGCCTGCGCAGACGCCGGCTTGCATGCCCGCGCCGTCGCCTGGGACGACCCGACCGTGAGCTGGAGCCGCTTCGATGCGGCGCTGCTGCGTTCGCCATGGGACTACACCGAGCGGCTGTCCGACTTCCTGGCCTGGTGCGAGCACACGGACCGGGTGACACGCCTGCTCAATCCGTTGAACGTGGTGCGGTGGAACACCGACAAGCACTATCTCGCGGACCTGGCCACCATCGGTATCCCGGTCGTCCCCACCCGGTTCGTCGAGCCCGATGCCGAGCCCATGGACGCGCTGGCCGCATTCCTGAACGAATTCGACACACAGGAGTTCGTCGTCAAACCCACGGTGAGCGCCGGCGCGCGCGATACCCAGCGGTATGCCCGGGACCAGCAGTTCGTGGCCGGCAACCACATCGGCCGGCTGCTTGAACAGGAGCGCAGCGTGATGCTGCAGCCTTACGTCACCTCCGTCGACCAGCAGGGTGAAACCGCACTGCTGTACTTCGATGGCCGGTTAAGCCATGCCGCCCGCAAGAGCGCGCAACTGCCTCCGGGCGAGACGGCACGGCAGGCGCCGATGGCCCTCGGCGAGATCGGGGCAACCGTCGCCACGGCCGCCGAGCAGGCGCTGGCGGAGCGGGTGCTCGCCGCAACCGCGCGCCTGAGGCAGCTCGAGACGCCCCTTCCTTATGCGCGCATCGACCTGTTGACCGGCGCCGACGGGCAACCGCAGCTGCTGGAACTGGAACTGACGGAGCCCTCGCTGTTCTTCGCCCAGGCCCCCGGCAGCGCCGCACGTTTCGCGACTGTCCTGGCATCGCAGCTGGCGGACGGTACCGTACGGGCTCGCATGGCCCCCGCCTGACGGCTAAAATCCCACGTCTGCCCTCGGCCAGCCGCCGCGGCCGGGCCTCACCGTCGCACACAGGAATTCCCGCAGGATGAAGATTCTCGTCGCCTACAAGCGCGTGGTGGACTACAACGTCCGCATCCAGGTCAAGCCGGACGGGTCCGGCGTGGTCACCGATGGCGTCAAGCTGTCCCCCAATCCCTTCGACGAGATCGCGCTGGAAGAGGCCCTGCGCCTGCGCGACAAGGGCATCGCCACCGAGGTCGTGGTCGCCACCATCGCCCCCGCCGACGCCCAGGCCCATCTGCGCAACGGCCTGGCCATGGGCGCCAACCGCGCCATCCACGTGGTGACCGACCAGGCCATCCAGCCGCTGACCGCCGCCCGCACGCTGCTGAAGCTGGTCGAGAAGGAATCGCCGGACCTGGTGATCCTCGGCAAGCAGGCCATCGATGACGACGCCAACCAGACCGGCCAGATGCTGGCCACGTTGTGGGGTCGCCCGCAGGCCACATTCGCCGGCAAGCTCGACATCGCCGACGGCAAGGCCACGGTGGTACGCGAAGTCGACGCCGGCCTTGAAACGCTGGAAGTCGATCTGCCCGCGGTCGTCACCACCGACCTGCGCCTCAACGAACCGCGCTTCATCAAGTTGCCCGACATCATGAAGGCCAAGAGCAAGCCGCTGGAAACACTGCAGCTTGCCGACCTCGGCGTCGAATCCGCCGACACCCACAAGACCACCCACTACGCCCCACCCGCCAAGCGCAGCAAGGGCGTCATGGTGAAGGACGCGGCCGAACTGGTCGCCGCACTCAAGCAGAAGGGGTTGCTGTAATGGCCAAGGTTCTCGTCATCGCCGAACACCTGGACGGCAAACTCAACGCTTCCACCGCCAAGACCGTCAGCGCCGCCGCCGCCGTGAAGGCCGGTGCCATCGATGTGGTCGTGCTGGCCGCCGACCCGGCGGCCGTCGCCAACGACGCCGCGCAGATCGCCGGCGTCGCGAAGGTGCTGACCGTCGCCAGTGCCGCTAACGCCAACGCCATCGCCCAGGTGCTGGCACCCCAGATCGCCAAGCTCGCAGCCGGCTACACGCATGTGTTCGCGCCGTCGACCACGTTCGGCAAGGACCTGTTGCCCTGCGTGGCCGCCCTGCTCGGCGTCAACCAGGTCTCCGACCTGATGGCAGTGGAAGGCCCGCATACCTTCAAGCGCCCGATCTACGCGGGCAACGCGATCATCACCGTCGAAACGCCGCCGGATCAGACCGTCGTCGCCACCGTGCGCACGGCCTCGTGGCCGGAAGCCGCCAAGGGCGGCAGCGCATCGGTCGAAGCCGCCAACGTCGAAGCCACCCTGCCGACGCATACGCGTTACGTGGGTCTTGCCGCGGGCAAATCCGACCGCCCCGACCTGCAGAGCGCCAAGCGCGTCGTCTCCGGCGGCCGCGGCGTCGGCTCGGCCGAGAACTTCAAGGTGATCTACGCCCTCGCCGACAAGCTCGGCGCCGCCGTCGGTGCTTCGCGTGCTGCAGTCGACGCCGGCTACGTGCCGAACGAACTGCAGGTCGGCCAAACCGGCAAGATCATCGCCCCCGAGCTGTACGTGGCCGTCGGCATCTCCGGCGCCATCCAGCACCTGACCGGTATCAAGGATGCCGGCACGATCGTCGCCATCAACAAGGACGGCGAAGCGCCGATCTTCGAGATCGCGGATATCGGGTTGGTGGGGGATTTGTTTTCAATCCTGCCAGACTTGGAATCCAGCCTTTAGAATGCCCGCGCAACGCCAACGTTCGCAGCGGTTCAACGAACCGTACTTCCCCGCTTCTCACTTGAGGAATTCATCGATGAATCCTTCCAGATTCGCCCTCGTGGCCTGCCTGATCGCCGGCATCACGGCATGCAACCGTGAGCCAGCACCGAGTTCGGTCGACCAGGTCGCTGAGCAGCCGGCTACTGCAGCGCCAGCTCCGCCGGCGGCTCCCGTAGATCCGAATGCCATCAACGACGCCCTCACCGGTGACGCGTTCCGCGCCAACATCAGCATTGCCAAGGCGCCGCACGCCTCGACAACGGGCGCGGGCATGGACATCGTGATCAAAGTCGCCAACGATGGCACCTCCGCGCTCTACGGCGTGGGCACCAAACCGGTCAATCTCGGCATACAGATTCTGGGCGATAACGATGATGTGAAGGGATCGGGTGGCGTTCGCGACTTCATGCGCACCCCACTTCCCTATGTTTCCTCGGGCACGCAGGCAGACGTGGTCGTCTCCGTTCCCGCCGACCCGCGCTTTGAAGGCCGGAAACTACGCATTGCGCTGGTGCAGGAAGCGGTCGGCTGGCACGACGCGACGCCGGAACAGCGCATCGACCTCGGGCCCTTTACCCTCTGCGGCCCGCAAGTCTGTGATGCGGCCGGCGCTGCGCTGGCGAACTGATGCCTAATAGTTCAGCGACACGATGAGCGCGATCTCGACCCAGGCGTTCAAAGCGTACGACATCCGTGGACGCGTGCCCGACGAACTGAATCCGGCAATCGCCGAACTGATTGGGCGCGGCATGGCGGCGATCCTGGGCCCAGGCCCGGTCGTCGTCGGCCGCGACGTGCGGTTGAGCAGCGAACCCCTGCAGCGTGCCGTGGAGTTGGGGTTGCGGCAGTCCGGACGAGCCGTCCTGGACATCGGCCTGTGCGGCACCGAGGAAGTGTATTTCCAAACGTTCCATCGCGGCGCCGCAGGCGGCGTTATGGTCACCGCCAGCCATAACCCCATGGACTATAACGGTATGAAGCTGGTGCGCGAGGGCGCGCGACCGATCAGCGGCGACTCCGGGCTGAACGCGATCCGTGATGTTGTCGCTTCCGCTGGCATGGCGGCGGCGATGGAGGCCAGCGGACCTTACGCGACCGACCTCGACAAGAGTGCGCTCGTCGAGCACTTGCTCGGATACATCGATGTCGATGCTATCAAGCCCCTGAAAATCGTAGTGAACTCGGGAAACGGCGGTGCGGGCCAGGTCATCGATCTGCTGGCCGGCAGCCTGCCGATCGAGTTCGTCCGCATCCAACATGAGCCCGACGGCACCTTCCCCAACGGCATCCCCAATCCGCTGCTGCCCGAGAAACGGCACGCAACGAGCGAGGCCGTTCGATCCCATGGCGCGGATTTCGGGATCGCGTGGGATGGCGACTTCGATCGCTGTTTTTTCTTCGACGAACACGGCCATTTCATCGAAGGCTATTACCTCGTCGGCCTGCTCGCGTCGGCCATGCTGCCGCGTCATCCCGGCGCCAAGATCATCCATGACCCCAGGCTGGTCTGGAACACGCAAGACATGGTGGCGCGAGCGGGCGGTCAGGCCGTCATGAGCAAGACCGGTCATGCCTTCATCAAGGAGCGGATGCGCATGGAAGACGCGCTGTACGGCGGGGAAATGAGTGCGCACCATTATTTCCGTGACTTCGCGTATTGCGATTCCGGGATGATCCCCTGGCTGCTGATCGCTGAGCTCGTTTCGCGCTCTGGACAAACACTGGGTGCGCTGGTGGAAGACAGGGTGCGCGCTTATCCCTGCAGCGGCGAGATCAACTTTCGCGTCTCGGATGCGCGCGTCTCGACGGAGCGCGTGCTGGACCGGTTCGCGGCACTGCGGCCAGAGCTGGACCACACCGACGGCGTCAGCGCCGATTTCGGCGATTGGCGTTTCAATCTGCGGAGTTCCAACACCGAACCCCTGTTGCGATTGAACGTGGAGAGCCGCGGCGATGCCGCCCTACTCGCCAACCGCACAGCCGAGATAAGCGCTCTTATCAACGAATCCTGAATTCCGACAAACACTGCATGCATCAGATCCTTCCAGTCATCCTCTCCGGCGGCTCTGGCACCCGTCTGTGGCCATTGTCCCGGGAAGCCTATCCCAAGCAGTTCCTCGCGCTCATAGGTGAGGCGACGATGTTGCAGGCGACATGGGACCGCGTGGCGGGCATCGCTACGCGCGCACCGCTCGTCGTGGCCAACCAGGAGCATCGCTTCATGGCCGCCGAACAATTGCGTGAACGCGGCGCGGCTCCCGATGCCATCATCCTCGAGCCCGCCGCGCGCAACACGGCGCCGGCGATCGCACTTGCGGCGCTGCATGCGCTCGAGAAGTCCGGCGACGCCCTGTTGCTGGTTCTGCCATCCGATCACGTGATTCAGGATGTAGAGGCATTCCATCGTGCGATTGACGAAGCCGCCCGTGCAGCCGAAACCGGCAAACTGGTGACCTTCGGCGTGGTGCCTTCATCCCCAGAGACCGGTTACGGATACATCAAAGCCGCCGCCGGAAAGGGCGCGATGCCGGTCGAGCGCTTTGTCGAGAAGCCGGATCTCGAACTGGCACGCGAGTACGTTGCATCGGGGGATTATTACTGGAACAGCGGCATGTTCCTCTTCAGGGCTTCGCGCTACCTGGAGGAACTTGAGAAGTTCTGTCCCGAGATCCTCACTGCGTGCAAGCGCGCGCTGGCCGCCGCGTCAAGGGACGCCGACTTCATACGGCTGGACGCGGACACATTCAGTGCTTCGCCGAGCGAGTCGGTCGACTACGCGATCATGGAGCGCACCCGCGATGCCGTCGTGGTCCCGTTGGCCGCGGCGTGGAGCGACCTCGGGTCCTGGTACGCCCTGTGGGAGGCTTCTGAGAAGGATGCTCGCGGCAATGCCCATCACGGCGACGTGATCGAGATCGACTGCTCGAACACCTACGCATACAGCCGTCGTCTGATCGCCATGGTCGGGCTACAGGATGTCGTGGTAGTGGAGACCGACGACGCCGTGTTTGTTGGCCATGCCAGCAGGTCTCAGGAGGTCAGACGCATCGTCGCACAGATCAAGCAGTCCGGTCGCGGCGAGGCCATTGCACACCGCAAAGTGTACCGGCCATGGGGCGCCTACGATTCCATCGACAACGGCGAAAGGTTCCAGGTCAAGAGGATCACGGTGAAGCCCGGCGCGTCCCTCAGCCTGCAGATGCACCATCACCGCGCCGAGCATTGGATCGTCGTCAGCGGTACCGCGGAGGTAACGCGCGGCGAAGAGGTGTTGCTGTTGACGGAGAACCAGAGCACGTACATTCCCCTCGGCGTCACCCACAGGTTGCGGAATCCGGGCAAGCTGCCATTGGAGTTGATCGAGGTCCAGTCCGGCAGCTATCTCGGCGAGGACGATATCGTTCGATTTGAGGATACGTACGGCCGTGTCTGACACCGGCACCCGTCAGAGAGAGGGAATCGCGGCGTTGGACGCGTGCCTGCCGCGCAAACGGTGTTCGGCCGGCCTCTTGTTGCTGGATCCGGACGGCCGCATCCTGATAGTGAAGCCGACGTATCGGAACGAGTGGCTGCTGCCTGGCGGCGTTGTCGAGTCGGATGAGACCCCAGCCGACGCCGCCTTGCGTGAGCTGGCCGAAGAATGCGGCATGACAGCGCAGTTGGAGGGGCTGCTCTGCACGGATATCGTCGCGCCAGCCGGCGGATTCAGTGAATCGGTGCATTTCCTGTTCCTGGCCTCGGCGACGGATGCTCAACGCGCCGGCGCGCGTGTCGATGGCACGGAGGTCTCCGCGTTGGAATGGGTGGATGCGGGCGAAGCGATCCTGCGCCTACCACCTTCCTCCGCTGTGCGGCTTGAATCCATCTCTCACGGCCACCGTGGTTACTTCGAGCACGGCCTTCCACGCCTGGCGAGCCTATCCTAGGCGGTTCCCCTTTCTGCGTCCTGATGGATGACCGACATGAACGACAAAGTCGACTTCGACAAGTACACGGACAACTACAACGAGCTGCTGCGCGAAGGAACGCAATTCTTCTCGTCCAGCGAAGAATATTTCGCAAGCTATAAGGTCGACCTGGTCGCCTCGCGCGAAAGCGCGCGACCCGTGAACAGGGTGTTGGAGTACGGATGCGGCATCGGCCGCAACATCCCCTACCTGCAGCGCGCGTTCCCTCAGGCGGAGGTGGTCGGAACAGACATCTCGGCGGCCAGCCTTGAACAGGCGCGCCGCGACTACCCGCAGGCGCGGTTCGAAGTCGAGACTGCTGATCTTGATGTCGGCAGCTTTGATCTGATTTTCATCGCAGGCGTTTTCCACCATATCCCGCCCACGGAGCGCGTCGGCGCCGCAGGCGCCGTCGCGCGCCGCCTCAATCCTGGCGGCAGCGTGTATGTGTTCGAACACAATCCCTACAATCCGGTGACGCGCAGGATCGTCAACAACTGCCCCTATGACGCCGATGCGGTCCTGCTGAAACCCCTTGAGCTCAAGCGCCTGCTGGCCGGGGCCGGATTGACGCCCGCCGGCGACGGATACTGTCTCTTCATTCCGCCTCGATTCGCCCGCCTGGCGCCGCTGGAGAAGCATCTGGCCTGGCTGCCCCTGGGTGGGCAGTACTGGGTCGGCGGCAAGGCGCCCGCGTGAGTCAGTTCGTCCGTTTCCTGCTCGTTGGGATGTTCAACACCGTATTCGGCTTCGCCGTTATCTTCGCCTGCATGTATCCGGCCAAGCTGGGCCCGCTGCTGAGCAATGTCATCGGTTACGGCTGTGGGCTGGTCACGTCCTACGCCCTCAACAAATGGTTCACATTCCGCAGTACCGCACGCGGTACGGCCGAGCCGCTGCGCTTCCTGTTGGTTTTCGGACTTTCCTATCTTCTGAATCTGGCGGCACTGTTCGTGTTTGTCCGCTACCTAGCCATGCACGAAGGACTTGCGCAACTTGTCGCAGGCGCCGTGTACGTCGGCGCATCGTATGTGATGAACCGCGTTTTCGTGTTTCGTCAAACGCACTCAGTCTGAGCGCAACGCACCACTACAAACGGTCGTCGAGCGACTTGCCTGTCTCGCGGTGCGAAAAGGTCGGTATGACGCCTTCGATCGCTCGCACGAGGGCAACCTTGTCGATTGTGCCTGTCGTACGACTGACCGCGTCCTCGAGCAGATGCAGGACATCATTGGTCAAGGCACCCGTGGGTACGTGACGGACGGCGGACAGTGTCTCCAGGCCGCTCTCCACCTGCGCCTCGCCAGCCCCGACGAACTCCTCATAGGGCTTCTCGCCACTGGTATCCAACGGTGTGAGCAGTAGCGGATAGCGTCCACTCGCTGCCAGCGGCTCTACCGCAAGACGCGCCTCTTCCTCGTCGTCGAACGGCACCGCCTCGTAGCCGGCGACCGCCAGCACCCGCGACGCGACCTGGTCCAACGGCTGAAGCTCACGCTCCGGGTCCAGCGTCGGGAACATGACCCTGCCTGCAGGACCGAGCAACGCGGCGAGCGCGCAGATTTCGCCCGACTCGCGCTGAGAGACGAAATACCGGCGGGTTTCACGCGGCGCGGCCAGCGGCTGGCGCTGAGCAAGCCGCGCGATGAAGCCCTGCAGCAGGCTGCCATTGGAGAACGCCACGTTGGCGAACCGGGCGGTGGTGTCCTGGCCCGACAAGGACAGGTCCTGGGCGAACACGACGTCCTCCATGAGTCGCTTGCTGGCGCCCATCAGACTGGTCGGATTGGCCGCCTTGTCGGTCGAAACGGCAAAGTAGCGCTCGCCGTGGCCGTTATCACGAAGCCATTTTCGGAACCGCACGTGCCTCACGACGTTCGTGTCGAGCATCTGCAGCAGTGAATAGACGTCCTTCTCCGAACGTACATGCTTCAGCGCAGCGAAGTTCAATACCACGTCGAACGGCGCGGACTCCGCCAGGTATCGTCCCGTTACCGGCGAGCCGTAATCCAGCGGCAGGGTCCTGAACTCCTTGACGTCGAGACCCTGGGGGCGGCCGCGCAGCGAGCGCACCAGTTCGGCCAGATAGTTCTCGCTTTGATCAACCACATGGAGCACGGTCGGACCGAGATCGGCGATGAGCGTCGTGGTCGCCGAACCGATGGTTCCACCTCCGCCGACAACAAGGACGCGCTTCCCGGCGATGGCCTGTCGGAGCTCGTCGGCGCGCCCCGAGATATCGGCGTCAAAATACGAGTACGAACGTTGGGATACCGCTTCGTCCAACCGGCGCTGGTCGAGGAACGTCTGCGTCATGGAGTTTCCCTAGGGTGCGCGGGGTGGATGGAACGACGCCCGGCGACTGGCGGCGTCCAGTCGCCGGCGCGATGCGCCACGATGTACCGTGGGCGGCCTTTCACTTCATCGAACACCTGGCCGACGTACTCACCGATGACGCCCATGAAGAAGAACTGCATGCCGGCCATCAGCGACAGGAACGTCATCAGCGTCGCCCAACCCGGAACGGCGACATCGCCGAACAGGTAGCTCGCGACCATCCCGATGCCCGCCAGAACACTCAGTATGGACACCGAGATGCCGAGCACGGTGCATAGGCGCAACGGCGCCTTCGAGAACGAACTGATGCCCTGCAGAGCGAAGTTGAACAGGATTGAGGGGCGATACTTGGATGCGCCAAACATCCGTTCGCGCGGCTGGAACTCCACGAACGCGATGTTGTAGCCCACCCATGCGATCAGCCCGCGAAGGAAGGCATTCCGCTCCTGCAGCTGATCGCGAATCACGTCGACGACGGCGCGATCCAGCAATCGGAAGTCCGCAGCGCCCTGTTTCAGTTCGATCGATCCGATACGCGTCAACAACCGGTAGAACATCGACGAGGTGGAACGCTTGAGAAACCCTGTTTCAAGCCCGTCGCGCCGCAGCGTCTGTACGATCTTGGCGCCCGATTCCCAGTGGTCGACCAGCGTCGGAATGAGCTCAGGCGGATGCTGTCCGTCGCTGTCGAGCATCACCAACGCATCGGCAGTCGTTGCGTCGATACCGGCAAGCAAAGCCGCCTGGTGTCCGAATCGGCGCGACATCACCAACAGACGGACGCTTGGCTCGCGCGTGACCAGTCCCTCGATGACTTCCTCGGTACCGTCACCCGCGGGATCCACCACGTAGGTCACCGTGACCGAGAAGCGACTACGCAGCGGGGCAAGCGCATCGTGGAGTCGTACGTGGAAATCCAGTATCCCCTCCCGCTCCCTGAACACCGGACAGAGTACGTCGATGGACTTCATGACTTCATTCCCTCGACGGTAGCGGCGATCCCTTCCTGCAGTGTGTGCTGCGGCATCCAACCGGTTTCCGTTGTCAACCGCGTGCAATCGGCGCGAACGTCGGGAATCTCGTTGCGCCGCTCCTCGCCGATGGCACGCACGGGCTTGCGTGTACCGGCGGCTATCTGTACGGCATCGACGACGGCCTGCACGCTGTGCGACTCCCCGCTACCGACGTTGTAGAGGTGAAAATCGGTCGGGAAGGCCGACATCATGAATGCCTTCAGCGCGTCATCGACATACAGGTAATCGCGCTTGGGGTTCAGATCCATGAGGACAATCTCGGGCGAACCCGGATCCAGGGCCTGCTCAACGATGCGAGGCACGATGAACTGATTGCTCTGCCCGGGCCCATATACGTTGAACAGGCGGATCGCCGTCACGGGAACACGATAGTACTGCGCATACCATGCGCAAGCCTGCTCCCCCATCCATTTGGAGAACGCGTAGGGGTTGTTCGGCTCCAACGCGTGCGTCTCGCTGATCGGCAGGCTCGACGGGGTTCCGTAGATGTACGCGCCAATGTAGCTCAGGCTGCAGCCGGCGCGGCGGCATTGGTCGAGAACGCGCACCGTTCCATGGGCATTCGCCAGATGGAACTTCTCGGGCGCCTCCCATGACGCCGGCACGCCGGTTTCCGCCGCCAGGTGGAACACGTGCTCCACGCCAGCCAGGTCCATTTCGTCGCGCAACAAGACGAATCCATCGGCGCGACTGTATGCGTCGACGACGGCCCCCGCGTCTCGAAGCGCCCGTACCAATCGGGCGCCGAGAAATCCACCGGCGCCGGTGACGGCCACACGACGGGCGGCAAACGATCCTTTGATGTTCACGCGAGCAGCAGTCGCTGGGACAGCGCCGGCCAGTCTTCGCTGGCGCGCTCGTAGTCGTCGGGCCGCCCGATATCGAGCCAGTACCCGTGGTGGGGCACCGTAGTGACTATTTCGCCCTGCCTGAGGAAGCCGAGCACCAAGTCGTCGAATCCGTACGCTTGGTCCGGCGGGATCGAATCGACCGCTCGCCGCGACACCGCGTATACGCCCATGCTCACCAGGAACGGGATGCTTGGCTTCTCCTCGAAGCCATTGAGAATGCCGGCTGCGTCGACATTCAGCACACCGTAGTCGATTTTCTGCTGACGGGCGGAAGCCGAGATGGTGAAAAGCCGATCGGCTTCGACGTGCGCCTGCAGGAAGTCGCCGTAAGCGATGTCGGTCAGGATATCGCCATTCATCACCAGAAAATGCTCGGGAAGATCGTCGATGAGCTTCAAGGGCGCCATGGTGCTGAGTGCTTTGGACTCAAGCGAATAGTCGATGCGCATGCCCCACTTCGAACCATCACCGAAGAACGCGCGGAATAGGTCGGCCTGGTGGTTCACCGCGAGTGTCACGTGTTCGAAACCTTGCGCACGCAGCTGCCGGATGATGACCTCGAGAATTGGATACTCGCCAATCGGCATCAGCGGCTTCGGGAGAGCCACCGTATAGGGACGCAGACGCGTGCCCTTGCCACCCGCGAGAACGACGGCTCTTTTCATACTCATATCTCGTTATTCCTTCCTATTTTGAAGCCAGACCCTGGGCCTGTACAGCCCCCAGGACATCAGCAGAATTGTGGTCAACAAGCCCAGGCCTGCCAGCACCAGCGCGATAGACAGCCACTGGGGGCGATAGCTGAGCTCGATCTCGTGTGTTCCCTCTGGCACCCTGACGCCCATGACGACGCCATAGAGCGGGACCAACTGCGTCTCGGCTCCATCGATCCATGCGCGCCATCCGGCGGCATAGGCTTCGCTGATGACGAGCAGCGCGGTACCGTCCTGCCCAGCGCTGCGTACGCGCCAGTAACCGTGACGATGCTCTTGCACCGTCACGGCAGGTGGCTGTCGACACGCCGCTTCAAACTCAAGTGGCTGCTCCACGAGCGCTGTGCGTCGTGCATCCAGTTGATTCCGCGACCTCAGGAGGTCGGCCATATCGGCAAGCGGGACGGCGCGCACGCTACACACGGCCCATGCTGCACCGACATAGCCGCGCCGTTCGCGCACTGCTGGTAATCCTTCGGACAGCATCGGCACGCCGAGAAGAGCCGCGCTCTCGCTCACATCCGGCCCCAAGGGCACGGGGTGCCACGCCCCATCCTCTCCCTCGTACTCGATCGAACGGACCTTGAACGGAACAGCGTTGTCGGGCATCAGCGATACGACGATGCTCTCGCCACGCGAAGGTGCGTCCGGCACATCCAGCACGGCATCGAACCATAATCCGCGGGTGCCCTCGGCCTCGAACGTGTCCGCGACGTGTGAACGCGCATGCGCCACCGAAGCACGCACGTCCGGTCTATCCCATGCCCACTCCGCTGTGCCATTGCCCGCCGCAATGACGCTTCGAAGCGGCAACGCGCTCGCGCTCGAGAACTCCACCGTCGCGATTGGATGCCCCGTGGGTGTCGACTGTGAGCAGCTCATATGGCTGACCACGCGAACCGCTCGCACAGGAACGCCCGCCGGCAGGGTGGCGCGCACTCGGCTCAACCCCGTATCCAAGCCACAGCCGGCCCCCATCAGGACGGGCTGCACATCCTGCAGCTCGCCGGCGAGCCAACGCACCCCAAGGACATCCAGCAAAGGCGCGTCGAAAGGCAAACGCGGGAAGCCGCCAACGGTGTCGGCCCCTGTCGCGCCGGCATATCGCGAAGACAACAGCGGACCGTATCCGACGACCGACGGCACCCCATACCGCATGTTGATGTTGGGTCGAAGCGCGTTCGGCCCCCAACGCTCGGCACCCATAGGCAGCAGTCGGCCACCGCCATCCTTGAGCGTGTCGACCAGCCGCGCCGAGTCCGCCGGCAAGGGTGCTAGCGTCGGGCTGGCGTAACGCCACTCGTAGAACCAGCCAAAGCTCGCCAAGTCCAGCGCAACGAGAGCGACCAGCGCCAGCGCCACCACGCGACGGTTCCGCCATACGACCAGCGCCACACCGGCCAGGCTGAGAGCGCCGATAACCATGCTGACTTTCAGCCCTAGCCGGAGCTCGGCAGACGCTGCCTCTGGCAGGCCGCGGGAAAGCCAGAACGCAGCAGTACCCAGCATGAGCAGGAGCGCAGCCACCGACGCGCCTCGAGCGCGCGGCGACAACCCGTTCGCCAGAATGGCGGCCAGGCCATGGGCTGACAGCATGCTCAAACAGAGGATGCCAAGGTAGCCGAAACGAGCCTGCGCGCGGAAACGTCCGAGCAACGGCAGTTCGTATACGATCTCGCCCAACGGGCTTAGCGTTCCGACACACAGCAAGAACGACACGACGGCGGACGCCATCCAAAACGCAACGCGCACCTGCCGTACACATTGCGGAACCGCGAAACAGGCGAGCATCCAAGGCAACAGTCCGGCATAGATTGCCAGCTCGGTGATGTTGAACGGCCCACCGTAAGCGCCGTACGGGCCCGCCGGATGCGCGCCGTACAGGTGAGGAAGCAACGCCAGACGGAGCGAAGACCAAGTGTGGCTGAAGGAGTTGAACTCGCCAACGCTCCAGTTCCCCCGCATGCCACCGGCGGCCGACTGCAGGGTTCCGATAAGCGTCGGCGACGCCATCAGCAAACCGATCATGAATAGTGCGAAGACGCGCACCAACAAGCGCAGAGCATGCCCTCGCCCGTACCCGGTCGCGGACAAGCCGATCTCAACGACGGCGTACGTTCCGGCGAACAGCAGCCCCACGATGGATATCTGCGGGTGACCGCCGAGCAAACACATCGCCACCGACAGAGCACCGCACGCGACTGCACGCCAGGAGAGCGTTCGCGATAGCGAGGCCAGCGCCCATAGGATTGCGGGAACCCAGGCCGCCGAATGCACGATGCCGAGGTGTCCCAGATGACCCATCATGAATGCGCTGCCCGACACCACAAACGCGGAGAACAACGCAGCGATACGTGAGCCGGTCTGGGTGAATGCGAGGCCAAAGGTTCCAATCGCCGCAACCACGTACGCCGACACGACCATCACGTTGTAGTTTGGACTCAACCATCTCAACGGATACAGCGTCTGAGCCTGGATGTCCGCGATGACCGGAAAACCCGACAGGATGCTGTCGTTCCAGAATTGGAAGATGGGCAGGTCGAAGTAGGAGAGGTAATAGACTTCGCCGTCTCCGGGAGCCAATGTCCCGCCATGCACGAGTACGGGCGAGAAGTAGGCTGCGTAATAAAGCGCAAAGAATCCAACCAAGAGCAACCAGCCCAGCCATCCGTAGCGGCTTGCGCGCAGCGCCTGCGCGTTAGCCCCATCTTGCGGTGCGCTATAGATCCTATGCTCCATTTTCGCCGGTGGAGCGGCACTGGCACCGCCAAGGGTCACGCTCACGTTCCCCCCCTTCCATCCGCCATCAACAGCGAGATGACTCCCGCAGCCGAGTCTCGCCAGCTCTGCGCGAGAACCTTAGGCCGTGCAGACGGCGGCGCCGCCAAGCGCGCGGCCAAAGCGCGCGCATCCCCCGCCGGATAGTAGGCCGCGTGCTCCCCGGCGATCTCACGGAAGACCGGGATATCGCTGAGGATCAATGGACACGTGTAGTGGGCGGCTTCGACGATCGGCAAACCGAATCCCTCCGCGAATGAGGCCTGCAGGGCAGCACGAGCATGCGAGTATCCGTAACGGAGATCCGCATCGCTCGCGTCCTCCAGCCAGAACAACCGCTTGCCCGCCTGCGGGTGTCGGCGCAACGTTTCCGCCAAGGGCTCAACGTTCCAACCTTGCTTGCCGACGATTACCCACGAGACATCCGTACCCGCCTTCCAGGCCGCCTCGAACGCCTCCAGTACGTGGGCATGGCCTTTCCGTGGCTCTACGGTGCCCACCATCAAGACCGCACGGCCCGCCATCGCCTCGCGGATGCGATCTGACGCATCATCGAGGCGACAGTCCTCGACAAGATCGGCGCCCAGATGGACGTGGCCAATGCGCTGAGCGGACTTGCGGCTCGCCCCCGTCTCACCAATCCAGGCCCGCAGGTCGTCCGCCGTCGCCAATGAATTGCATACCAACACGTCGCAGTTCGCTACGACGTAGCGCAGCCACTTCTCGTAGACGCCCGGCATGTAGTCAACGCAGAACTCCGGATGCCTGAGCGGTATGAGGTCATGCACGAAGGCCGCCACGCGCCCGCCGGCATCCGCGAGCTTGGCAAGCGAACGATCGAAGCGGTCGGGCATTTCCCATGCGGAATCAAGCAGGAACAATAGATCTCCGGCTGCAAAGTTCACCCCATCCTCTCCGCGCCCAGGGACCCCCAGCGCAGATTCCACGTAGGCCTCTGCCGACACCAAAGCCCCATCCTTCTCATGCGCGACCGCAGCCAGTCGAAGTACCGTGGGCGATTCCCGGAGCAGCATTTCTCGCGCAAGGTTTCGCACAACGCGATGCACGCCCGTGGCATAGTCGGTATGCGTCACTTCACTCAGGTCGAGCAGCACGCGGGGTGCCGGCGCGTCCCGGCGATCGCGGGCGATCGCGTACTCCAGTGCGGAAGCTTCGCCGTCGAGCAAGGAACGATCCTCCAAAACCCGCGAGAGGCCATTCACCAGGTCATCTCCGCTGCGAGCCCTGCGCGCGGCGATAGCCTCTTCGAGCGTATCGGCGTAAACACGTGCGGTAGCGTCCGGCGCATGTACCGAACGCATGAATTCGACCGCGGCCGCGCCCAGAACATCGCGCAGCTCGGCATCGACAATCAATGCGCCCAATGCAGCGGAAAGCTCCTCTGCGCCTGGAATACTGGAAATCTTGCGCACGTACCCGTCCGGCAGCTCGCCGAGACTCGCGTAGTCGTTCACCACGGTCGGCAATCCGTGGGAGATGCAGTCATACACGGCTTTCGAGGTTTCCCCGCGGCTTCCCGCCCGCAACTGCACCGCGATATCGGAGGCGATCAAGTAGTCGCTATAGACATCATCGTCGGCAAAACCGGTGATCGAAACCGGAATCGCCCCCCCGAGCGTTTGGATCCGTTGCAGGACATCCTGGCCATAGGATCCACCGTCATTCTCGCCGACAAAGACCATCTTCAACCCAGGATGGCCCTCTTTGAGGCGTGCGAGCGCATCCAGTATCGTGGTCGACAGCTTCGTGTCGGCGATGAACCCGAAGCTGACGATCAGGCAATCGCTATCTGCGATCCCGAGCCGCTCCCGAGCCGAGCGGCGTTCAGCGTGCGAGGGCCGCCCCTCGGACCTTATCGGCATCGGCGCTACGCGGACGCGGCCGCCCCGAGCATAGGGAAACTGGTCACGGATCGTTCGCAGTGAGTGCTGGGAATGCACGATCACGGCAGTTGCTGCCTCCAACACGCCCAGCGATGCCGGATACCGGCGTCTCGCCTCGAGCACGCCTTCTTGCCGCAGACACACTACCGCCTCCCGGCCGTGCGAGCGCAGCAGCGCTTTTGAGAATGCACCGGCCTCACCCTCATGCTCGTCCATGTGCCAGAACATGGAACTCAGGTAGACGTCGTGCAGGACGACGATGCCCGGGAAGCGTTCGAGCAACCCCACCATATGCGAATGGAAGGGAGAGTTGCCGAACTGATAGATGATGCAATCGTAATGCGCCGCCATGTCCGGCAACTGTGTCCAGGGACTCACCCGCAAGTGCGCGCTCGTGGTCTGCGCGCTGGATAGTTCGGCGCTGGTATACAGATCCAGGTCGACATACCGCGAGAGCGGCGCCAGGATCTCTGAGACATAGCTCGCCACCCCCGTCCGCTCTGGAGGCAGCGGTGTCACCATCGCGACGCGCTTACGGGGTGGCCGTACGAGGGCTGACCTCATGCTGGCATGGGTCCGCGCGTGCGCCTCGTGCCAGGCCTCGCCGGTCAAACGGGCGGTGCGTGCCCATGAGTACTCCTTGGCGCGCGCGAGGCCAGACTCCCTCAAGGACGCGCGCATACCTTCATCAAGCAGTGCGTGCGTCAGCAAGCCCGCGGCAGCCTCGGGGCTGGATGCATCGAACATCGCGTCGTTGCGCTGCATGACTTCGCGCAAGCTCGAATTGTCGCCGCAGATGGTCGGCGCACCACACGCCATGGCCTCCAGCACCGGGAGGCCGAAGCCTTCATAGAGCGATGGGAAGAAGAACACATCGCACGTCTGGAACAGCCCGATCAGGTCCTGGTTGGATACTTTCCCTGTAATGACCATGTCTTGGTCAGCCAACCCAAACCGCGCAGCGAGTATGCGCAGTCCGGCTTCGTCATCGACCTGATTCAGCACGAGCTGAACGCCGTCGCGCACCTCTTGTGGCAATTTTGAGAAGGCCTCGATAGCGCCGGCCAAGTTCTTTCGGAAGTCTCCGTTGCCCGTGTAAAGCACGAATCTTCCGCGGATACCAAACCTGCGCAAGAAGACGGCGCGCTCGTCCGGCATCCAGGCACGGGGTAGGAACTCCGCGCCGACGCCGGCGTGAATCACCGCAAGACGCTCCGGGGGAATGCCCAGGAACCGGATAGCATCCGCGCGCGTCGCCTCGGAGATGCAAAGCAGCAGATCGAACCTCTGCAACACGGCGAGCCGCCTCAGGTACCACGTCTTGTACTCGGCATTGGTCAGGTAGCGGGCCGAGTACACCAGAGGAATGAAGTCGTACAGCGTTACGGAGCTGATCGTGCCTTCCAGGCTTGGGACGCCCGACATGCCCCCGGCGTGATCGACGAAACCCTCGAACAGACTGTGGACATGCACTACATCGGGAGAAAGTCGGCGATAGTGCGAACGCACCAGCACGTCCGAGGCCGGTCGAAAAATATCGGAAGGATGCCCATGCGCGTGCACCGGACCGGGGTAGTAGTAGCGACTTAACGCGGCCCTGGGCGCCAGGTCCCCCAGACTTTCAACCACCTCCTCGGCTTCGGACGGATAAGTCCCATCCAAGCCAAGGAGCAACTCTCCTGGGGCTTCCGCGAGCAGCGCGCGCGTCAGATCCAGGCTATAGCGCCCGATTCCGCGGTGCCGCGAGGCGGTCTGGCACGCTTGTAGATCCAGGGCGATACGCATGCGGCGGTTCCGTTCGCAGGTGTGGGTCAGGAATGGCGACGAAGATCAGCGTCCACCATCATCGTGATGAGTTGCTCCAGACTCGTCTTCGGTGCCCATCCCAGTACGCGCTGCGCCTTGGCCGGATTGCCGAGCAACACGTCGACCTCGGCCGGACGGTAGAACGCCGGGTCGATCACCAGGTGATCCTCCATCTTCAGCCCCGCATGGCTGAACGCGATCTCGCACATCTGCCGCACCGTCGTCGTCGTTCCCGTCGCAACCACATAATCCCCGCCGGACGGCTGCTGGGTCATCAGCCACATCGCCTCGACGTAGTCGCCGGCAAAGCCCCAGTCGCGCTTCGCATCGATGTTGCCAAGCCGCAGTTCATGCTGCTTCCCGTGCTTGATGCGCGCCACCGCATCCGTCACCTTGCGCGTGACGAACTCGATGCCACGCAACGGCGACTCGTGGTTGAACAGGATTCCACTGGACGCATGCATGCCGAAACTCTCTCGATAGTTCACCGTGGCCCAATGCGCCATCATTTTCGCCACGCCGTACGGACTGCGCGGATAGAATGACGTGGTCTCATCCTGTTTCTCGGCCTGGATCAGTCCGAACATCTCACTGGTCGACGCCTGGTAGAAGCGCGCCTTCGCATTGACGATACGAACGGCCTCCAGCACATTCAGCGCGCCCACGCCATCGATCTGGGCGGTGACGATCGGTTGCTGCCAGGACGTTCCGACGAAACTCTGTGCGCCGAGGTTGTATACCTCGTCGGCCTTGGAAAGCTCCATCGCACGGATCAGCGACGACAGGTCGGTCAGGTCCCCGTCGATATAGCGCACGTCGCTCGCGACGCCCAACTCGCGGAGCCGCCACAGCGTATCGGTACTACGACGCGCCAACAGTCCATGCACCTGGTAACCCTTGTCGAGCAGGAGCTTGGAGAGGTACGCGCCGTCTTGGCCGGTGACGCCCGTGATCAAGGCACTTTTGTTGGTCATTGCTTGCTTTTCCTTGCGTAGTCGAGAAGTTCTTTTATGGTCGTATCGAGGGCCACGGAGGGGCTCCAGCCCGTATCGATGCGCAGCCGGCGGCTGTCCGCCCGCATGCGCTTCTGCTCGGACGAACGCATCCGCGAGGGATCCATGCGGATTTCCGGTTTCACCGTCGTATGGCTCAACATCAGATCAAGGAGCTCGCGCACGCTGCGTTCCTGGCCACTGGCCACCACATACGTCTCGCCCGGCGCTGCCGAACGCAGCAATGCCGCATAGGCCGCCACGACATCGCGGACGTCGAGGAAATCGCGAGTACTGTCGATGTCGCCAACCTCGATGACGGGCCCCCGCAGGCCCATTTCGATCTCTGCGATCTGGCCGGCGAGGGAGGGCAGTACGAAGCGATCGCTCTGCCCGGGCCCCACATGGTTGAACGGTCGCGCAATGACGCAGTCCAGGTCGTGCGTCCGGCGCGCCTGCAGGCACAACTGCTCGGCGGACCACTTACTGACCGCGTAAGGGCTCCGTGGCTGCGGCATGATGCGCTCATCGACCGGCAACTGCGCCTCGGGCACGAGCCCATAGATGTCGCCCGAGCTGACATACAGGAAGCGCCCCTTGAAGCCACACTCCTGGAGCGCCTTGATCAGGTTCGCCGTACCGCCGGCATTGATCGCCAACGTCTCGGCCGGATCCTCGAAGGACCTCGGTACGAAGCTTTGCGCCGCGAGGTGGATGACAGCGTCGGGTACCGTACGCGCCACCGTCTGACGCACCGCCTCAAGACTGCGGATGTCCCAGGCGGCATCGGGCACGATCGCCACGGCCTCGCCGAATACCCCTTTCTCGAACGCTTCAAGGAGATGATGGCCGACGAAGCCGCCGGCGCCGGTAACCAGAATGCGCTGGGGAGTCGGCGGGTTCAAGCACCCCTCCTTGCGATCACTGCATAGTCAACCGCTGCACGGAAATGCTCGATCACGCCGTTTAGCGCTGAAGCACCGGCCGCGTCCGCCGGCAAAGGGTCGGGCATCGGAACATCGCGCGCTTCGGTCAGGCGCTCCACGCGCAGATCCGTGAAGCCGCGAGCACGCGCCAGCCAGAACAACAAACCCGGGGGCAGCGGATTGCGATGGGTAGGATCCATGTAGAACCAGTTGGCGCCCACCAGAATGTTCTCCGGGTTAGGCGTCTCGAGGATCAGGATGCCGCCCGGCCGCAGAATGCGATACGCCTCGTCGAGCAAATCGATCAACGCCGGAAAGGGCAAATGCTCAACGAGATGCATCGACGTGATGCCGGCCGCCGATGTATCAGGCAGTTGCCTGAGCACCTCGAAGGCGTCGCCATGGACGACGTCCAGATCCTTGGAACGGCATGTCTGCACGAACACTTCGTTGCTGTCGATGCCGCGGGCGCGATAGCCCGCGTCGCGCAGGAGCTCCAGCCACTCTCCGCGACCGCAACCGACATCCAGGATGAGTTCACCTGGGGTCGCTGCGGCGGCAATGTCGGTGATGTATGGCGCCACGCGCGTCTTGACCAAGCTGTCGCTGCCACGGAAGGCCTCTTCGAACGCCGCATAAAGAGCGTCGAGATTGCGCCCCCCCGCGGGAGCGACCGGCGTAAGGCTCTCCGCGAGCTGACTGAGGCGTTCAGCCAGGTGGGTACACGCGTTCTCGATCGCGTCCAGGCGTTCGTCCACGCGACGGTTCATGGCTCCCGAGGTTTCATGGAATTCGGCATAGCTGTCGCCCAGCGCGTTCTGACGAAGCTCCACACTCTCCTGCCGCTCCGTCGTGGCGGCAACGGCCGCTCTAGCCGCATCCAACTGCGGCTGCACGCGCAACTCGATGTGCTGGCCGGCCTCTTCGACCAGCCGCTCCAACTTTACGATTCGCGAAGCCAAGGTAACGCGGCTCGGTGCGGGTTCGTCCGGCCCTTGGCCAAACTCCACCGCCAGCAGTTGGTCCAACTTGTCGATGCGCGTCGCCTGCTCGCCCGCGAGCGCTTTCGCCCGTTGTTCGAGGCCATGCAGCTCGGCCGACAGCGCTTCCAGGCGATGGCCCATCACATCAGCCTGGTTACCGACCCCATCACTGACCTGGTTGAGCAACTGGCCGATGCGACGCGCCTCACGCACACCACGCGTGCTGGATATGGCCTGCAAACGAGCGAGTCTGGGAAGACGTAACAGCGTATAGCCCCACTCGAGTATCGGCCCCAACCAGCGCCGGTGCCGCCACTGCTGCACCTTGTAGGGCAGGAGCAGACCATCCACATGGACACCACGCTGAAGCCCTTCCTGCGACCAACGCAGGTTGCCCAGGATTTCCACTTTGGAGACGCCGCCCGCACGCAACTGCTGACAATAGTGCTGGAAGCCGATCTCATCTGGCGCCCGACGCAGGATCACCTGGTAGGCCACTTCCACGAATTGTTCGTCGTCATATTGTAGGAGGTCCTGCAATACGTACGCCGGCTTCTCAGGCAACCCGGCCTGCTCCGGACGCCAGCGCGGGAGCGTGGCGAATTCGTTGCCCGGCTCCGTGTCGCTAGCGGACATGGGAGGCAGGGCGGCGCGACGAGACAGTTCTCGTCGCAAACGCCTGATCACGTGTCCGGCCTCCTCTTCGGGCGTACGCGTCGCGCTCATCGCTGATCTCCCTCCATCGTTGTCGGACCCGCGCCCGGGAGCTTCTCGACATGGATGTCGACCGGCAACCACGCGCTACCCACGAACTCCGGCAGGCCAATATTGGCGACCTGGAAAACCAGCGCGAGATCCCGCCATACGTAATTGCGCACCAAATGAGTCTCCGTTTCGGTCAGCGCGATGGATACAGAGTAGCTTCCGGGCCCCAGGTTCGCCGGAAAGGCAACCGAGAAATGCAGCGTCTCTCCCGCTGCCAGCCGCGAGTGGGATTGCCCGGTGTGATGGGTATTGGTTCCGTACACGGCCTGTCCGAGGCGATCGCGGATCATGAACCCGAAGACGATGTTGTCCAGCGGTGAATGTATGCGCGCCTCGACATCGAGAGTCACATGCTGCCCTACCGCCACGTACTCGATTGGCAGACCGTTCTCCGCCAGCAACCGAACCGAGACAATGGATGCTTCGCCGGAACCTGATTCGGTACTGACACGCTTGTCCGCCGCCTCGCGCTGCAGCAACCGACTATTTTCTTTCTCTGCGATTAGCGCGTTGTAGTAATCGAACACGTAATGAGGATCGCCGTCCATCGCCACGCGTCCCTGCACCAGCAGGATCGCCCTGTCGCAAAGAGCCTGCACGGCTCCCGGGTCGTGGGAAACGAACAGCAGCGTGGTCCCTTTTGCGCGAAACTCACGGATACGCTGGAAGCACTTGTGGACGAAGTACGCGTCGCCCACAGACAGCGCTTCATCGACGATCAGGATGTCTGGCCTGGTCGCGGTCGCCACGCTGAACGCCACGCGGACCTGCATGCCGCTGGAATACGCACGCACCGGCTCGTCGAAATATTCTCCCACCTCGGCGAATCGCTCGATCTCCGGAATCAACGCATCGATCTCCGACTCCATGTAGCCAAGCAAACCGGCGGCATGACGCACGTTCTGGCGCCCGGTCAACTCGGGATTGAAACCCATCCCCAACTCCAGGATAGCGGCCACACGTCCGTTGAGAACGATTTCGCCTTCGCTCGGCCGGGCCGTTCCGGTAACCAGCTTGAGCAACGTGCTCTTACCTGCTCCGTTCTGGCCGATGATGCCGACCGACTCTCCGCGGGAGACCTGAAAATTCACATCGCGCAGCACCCATTGTTCGACTTCAGGCGCCGAGTGGACGCCGAACCAGCGAGCGAAACGTTGCCACTCGCTCGTCCAATGGCGATATGCCTTGCCAACCCCCGACACCGAAATGGCCGGGCTCACAGCACGTCCACCATTTCCGCGCTCGCGCGGCGGAACACCAACAACGCTAGCGCCGCCAGCGCGAGTGCGCCTCCCGCGAGCCACAGCAAGCCCCCCCATTCGGGAGGCCGGTCGAAGACCAACACATTCTGGTAGCTGGTGATCAGCGGGACCAGGGGATTCAGCTGGAACCAGGCGCGTGTGCCAGGCGGCAACATGTCGATCGAGTACACCACGGGCGTCATCCAGAACAACGCCTGGATGACTACCGGCACCACTTGACCGACATCGCGCACGAAGACATTGAAGATTCCCAGCAGGATCCCCAACGCGGCGGAAAGCATTAGGCTGACGAGTATCAGAATCGGGAGCCACAACGCATGCTTGCCAGGCAAATGACCCAGCACCGCGAACACGACGAAGATGGCGACGGCCAACAGGACATTCTGCACCAGCGTCGTGCCCGCGGTGATGATCGGCAGACAGATGCGCGGAAACGCCATCTTCTTCATCAGATTCGCGTTCTCCACGAACAACACCACGCAGCGACTTACCGTCTCGGCGAACAGCGTCCAACCCAGCGTGCCAGCCATCAAATACAGCGCGTACGCATACTTGTTGTCGATACCCGGCAGTTTGGCGGCCAACACCTCCGACAGAACAAGGGCGAAGATCAGCACCTGCGCCAGCGGGTGGATGATCATCCACATCCCACCGAGCTTGCTCCGCAGGAAGCGCACCCGGAGTTCATTACTGATCGAAGACAAGACGAAGAGCCTGTACTTCCAGATGGCGGCGAACATCTCACGCATCAGGAGTGGACCTCCGGTGGTGGCTTCGTTTGCAAGGCCTGCAGATGGCCGACGAGCGCCGCAGCAGCCGTTCCCGGATGAAGCGTCTCCAGTACATGGGTACGCGCGCGCGCGCCCAAACGCGCAGCGGCATCGCGATCCTCCGCCAAGCGACGCATGGCGGCGGCGGCCGAGTTCACATCGGGTTCGGCCCAATAGGCCCCGCTAGCGTGCGGATACTGGTTGGGCTCCACCGCAACCAGCCGATAGCGCACCATGCAAGCAACGTCCGCGGACATGAAGTCCAGATTGCCCGACCAGTCGGTGGCTATCACTGGCTTACCGGCTGCCATGGCTTCCGCCATTCCCAGCCCGAAACCCTCGGCACGGTGTAGCGACACGTACGCGTCGCTGCAACGATGCAAGGCCGTCATGTGAGCGCGCTCAATGATGTCGTCGCGGACCATTACGCGTGGATCGACGGCAGTCGCCGTGAGAAGTTCACGTAGTGGGCCCGGGTAGCGGAACCCGTTGCTCGTCTTGAGTAGTAGGCGGACTGGCTCCGTGCCGACGGGAAAAGCGCGAGTAAAAGCCTCGATCACTGCGTACGGGTTTTTGCGTGCTATCCATGAATTGAAATCAAACGACGTCAGGAACAAGAACGCATCTTCCGGCAGGCCGAAATCGCTCCGCTGCAGAGCACTGTCTGGCTGGGGGGATAGCGGCAGGGGTACACGGAAGATCGGCTTGTCGGTGACCGCCCGAAAAGCCTCTTCGATGAACGCCGAACTGACCATGAGTTCGTCAACCCTTTCCAACGATGGCATCCAGGCCTCTGGAATCCGATCAAGTTCCCAGAACCAGCATGCGATCAAACGCCGTCCACGAAGCCGATCCGGACCTATGCGTTCGAGCGCGGCATCCAGATAGTCGGGGTTGACGAAAAGCAAGCTGACCGGATGCGGGGCCTGCTTACCGAGCAACGCCTCCAACGTGCCGTCCTGCCAACCATGCGGGAGATCCAGGTCGAGATCCACAAGAGCGACATCGACGCCTGCACCGATCAGCGCTTGTGCATACTGACGCGCACTCTCGCCCAGACCGAATTGACCCCGCAGATAGCCGAACACGTTGATTCCGGGAGTATCGTTCTGGACACTCGTCGCCACCTGCCCGTCCAACGTCGCTTCCGTCGTCAGGTCGGGAACACGTTGCCAGGCGGACGTTCGATCGAACTTCAATTGGCTCGATAGGCGGTCGTTGGAGAATCGCGCCACACGTTCCCGAAGACTCGACGGAAGCCGCCTGTAGAGGTTGCTCAATGGCGCTACTCGACGAGCCCAATCCATCACTCTGGACTCAAAAGGGATGCGGGCGCTTCTGTTCATCTTGGCTGCAACCCTCAGCTGCGGCATTGGGCCAGTACGCCGGACAGTTCCGCGTGCAGATCAGCGAGATCCTCAATGCCCACACTCAGCCGCACCAGCCCATCCGTGATCCCAAGCGCCTCCCGCCGCTCCACCGGCACCGATGCATGGGTCATCACCGCCGGATGGTTGACCAGGCTTTCCACGCCGCCGAGCGATTCCGCGAGCGTGAACAGCGTCGTGTTCTCGCAGAACATCTTCGCGGCTTCGAAACCTCCTTTCAGCACTACGGAAATGATCCCGCCATAGCCCTGCATGTGCTTGGTAGCAAGCGCATGCTGGGGATGGGAGGCAAGCCCCGGGTAGATGACCTTCTCGATCGCCGGATGCGTCTCCAGCCACTGCGCCAACGCCATCGCATTCTCGCAGTGCGCCTTCATTCGCAGGTGCAGCGTCTTCAATCCACGCAGGGCAAGAAAGCTGTCGAACGGCCCCTGCACCGCACCGATGGAGTTCTGCAGGAACGCCATCTGTTCGGCCAGTTCCGCGTCGTCGCCAACCACCACCATGCCGCCGACCATGTCGGAGTGGCCGTTGAGGTACTTCGTCGCCGAGTGCATGACGATGTCGGCACCGAGTGTCAGCGGGCGCTGCAGGATCGGTGAGGCGAAGGTGTTGTCGACGACCACGCGCAGGCCGCGCTTGTGCGCGATGTCGCAGATGGCGGCAATGTCGACGATCTTCAGCATGGGGTTGGTGGGGGTTTCCACCCACACCATTCGCGTTTCCGGCGTGATGGCGGACTCGAAGGCCGCTAGGTCGGTCAGGTCGACGAAGCTGAAATCCAACGCGGCGGTGCGCTTGCGCACGCGCTCGAACAGCCGGTAGCTGCCGCCGTAGAGATCGTCCATCGCGATGACGTGGCTGCCGCTGTCCAGCAGTTCCAGCACGGTCGACGTGGCCGCCATGCCGGAGGCGAACGCGAAACCGCGGCTGCCGGCTTCCAGTGCCGCCACGCAGCGTTCGTAGGCGAAGCGCGTTGGATTGTGCGTCCGGGAATACTCGAATCCCTGGTGCACGCCCGGGCTGCTCTGCGCGTACGTCGATGTCGCGTAGATCGGCGGCATCACCGCGCCGGTGCTGGGGTCCGGGGACTGCCCACCGTGGATAGCCAGTGTGCCCAGGGCAAGGTCGCCGGGCGCCCCACTGGCGGGGCTCGAAGAGTGCGCCATGTTCATGTTCCTTCAAACAGCCGGGCATTCTACCAGCCGGGTCTTAACGTACCGTCCATGTGACGACTCCGCCCGCGGGCTGGCGGGCGGGCCGTCCTCTTACTGTGCCCGCCGTCGCAGGTAATTGAGCAGGTCGATGCGGGTAATCAGGCCGAGGAAGGCGTCGCCGTCGGTGATGATGGCCACTTGCCCCCGGTCGAACACTGGCAGCAGCGCTTCGATGGGCGACCGTACGTCCAGCCGGTCCAGCTTGCTGACCATCGCGGTGGACACCGGGTCGCGGAACCGGGCTTCGTCGCCGTAGACATGCAACAGCACGTCGCTTTCGTCGACGATGCCGGCCAGCTTGTCGCCCTCCATCACCGGCAACTGCGATACGTCGTACAGCTTCATGCGCTGGTACGCCGTGGTCAGCAGGTCGGTGGGGCTGACCACGACCGTGTCGCGCTGGCTGTAGGGCCGCAGGATCAGGTCGCGCAGGTCGCCGTACTGGGGGCGCTCGATGAAACCGTTGTCCAGCATCCAGTAGTCGTTGTACATCTTCGACAGGTACTTGTTGCCCGTGTCGCAGACGAACACCAGGACCTTCTTCGGCTCGGTCTGCTCGCGGCAGTACTTGAGCGCCGCGGCCAACAGGGTGCCGGTGGACGAGCCGCCCAGGATGCCCTCCTTGGCCAGCAGGTCGCGCGCGGTGTGGAAACTCTCCGCGTCGCTGATCGCATAGGCCTTCTTGACCCGGCTGAAATCCGAGATCTGCGGCAGGAAATCCTCGCCGATGCCCTCGACCAGCCAGCTGCCGGACTTGGTGCTCAGCGTGCCTTCGTTGATGTACTGGGTCAGGATGGAGCCGACCGGATCGGCCAGCACCAGCTCGGTCTGTGGCGAATGCTCGGCGAAGCAGCGCGACAGGCCGGTCATGGTGCCGGAACTGCCGCAACCGAAGACGATGGCATCCAGCTGCCCGTCCATCTGGCGCAGGATTTCCGGGCCGGTGCCGAATTCGTGTGCCGCCGGGTTGTCCGGATTGCCGAACTGGTTGATGAAGTAGGCACCGGGCGTTTCGCGCGCGATGCGCTCGGCCAGGTCCTGGTAGTACTCGGGGTGACCCTTGGCGACGTCGGAGCGGGTCAGGATGACCTCCGCGCCCATGGCCTTCAGGTTGAAGATCTTCTCCCGGCTCATCTTGTCCGGGACCACCAGCATCAGTTTGTAGCCCTTCTGCTGGGCCACCAGGGCCAGGCCGATGCCGGTGTTGCCGGCCGTGCCTTCCACCAGGGTCGCGCCGGGCTTCAGGTCGCCGCGCTTTTCGGCCGCCTCGATCATCGACATGCCGATGCGGTCCTTGATGGACCCGCCGGGATTGGCGCTTTCGAGCTTCAGGTAGAGGGTGCAGAGCCCGGTGTCGAGGCGCCTGGCCTGGACGATCGGCGTGTCGCCGATCAGCTCGAGTACGGAAGAGTGGATCGCCATGCGGCCGTGCATCCGGTGCGGTACAGGACCGGATTATCGCACCTGGGTGACGCGGACGGCGACGGCCGACGAGGAGGCCGCCGCCGCCCGCGACGAAAAAGCGCGGGGAGAGGCGTCAGTGCGGCTTGGCGTCGTAGATCCGGAGCAATCGCTCCTTGGCGTGCAGCTTCTCGCGCTTCATCTGGCCGAGCAGCGTGTCGTCGATGGGCAGCACGCCGAGTTCGGCGTCGGTGACCTTCTTGTTGAGCTCGCGGTGGCGCTGGTACAGCTGCTTGAACTCCGGATCGGCCTTGATGAGCGCATCGATGTCGGCCTGCGGTTGACCTTCGAACATGATCATTACCTCCTTCAGCGGAAACACGAACGCCCCGGCCTTTACAGGCACGGGGCGTTGGCTTGGGAGCGAAGCATCTTGCCGGCGGCGCGGGTACTTCCCTTCGGAATGCCGACGGCGTCCTGCTTGCCGGCGGCGGTCTCCTGGTGGATCGGTACGGGCGTCATCGGGTCGATTCTCCGGTGAGCCAAGCGACGGGAGTCGCTTGGGTATACGACCCTACTCCTCGATTTCCAGCCCGGCAAGCGCGACCTCAAGCGATTGATTCACAAGGAATATCGAGCATCTGCGGCGGTTCAGACTATCCCCTTGGGCACGAGAATGATTCGTCCAGGCAATTGATTTTCAAGGAAAATTCAATGCGTGATGATCACTTCCAGCGCGCGCGCCTTCGTTCCCGTTCCCTTGGCGGCACTCTGAAGGCGCGACTTCTGGATGCCCGCCCCTGTCAGCGCATCCCGCAAGGCATCCGCCCGACGCTGGCCCGGCGTCTGCTTGTCCCCGTATCCCTCGATCCGCGCACGGGCCTTTGGATTGGCCTGCAGGTACGCTGCCAGCGCGCTGGCGCTGGACGTTCCGCTGCCGGAGAGTTTGGCGGAGTTGCCCGCAAACAGATCCGCTCCCAGCGTGAAGACCTCACCTCGCGCGTCGAACTTCGACGCCGGCAACGTTGCGCCGGACACCAGTTCGGCCTCTTCCCGGGCCAGCTTCAACTCCCGCTGGCGCGCCGTGCTCAATCGGTTGGCCTGCTGGCCGGCGACCGTGTCGAGCGTGGTTTCGGCCTCCTGTCGGGCCAGCGCCTCGGCCTCAGCGGCCAAGCGCAGGCGCTCGGTTTCCTCGGCCTGGATTTGTGCCTGCACGCGCAGGCGTTCGACCTCCCGGCGGGCGCGCTCGGCTTCGCGACGGCTGGCTTCGACCAACAATTCGCTACGCGTGCGGTCCAGGCGATCGGCATCGCGGCGTGCCGCTTGCGTGCGGGCGGCGATTTCGGCGATCTCGACGCGACGTTCCGCAACAAACTGCAAGCTTTCCCGCTGGCTACGGCGCCCCTTGTCGAGCGCTGCCACGGCGTGCTGCGCCTGCAACTTCTCATAGGCCGCGAACTCGCCAAGCACCGGATCGGACTGCAGCGCAGCCAATCGCTGGCTGAGCTGGGCGACTACCGGGTTGTCTGCGGCAACGGCGGTAGCGGCAGCGAAGGACAGCACCAAGGCCAGGGACAAGCGGATCATCCGATCGTACGCGCTCATCGACCGCCCTCCCCGAGCTGTCGCTGCAGGTCCGCGATCTCCGCGCGACGCTGGTCCACCTCCGCCATCGCGACGGCTTCCTCGCTGCGCGCGCGCGCCAGATCCGCGTCTGCGGCCGCACGAACGGCGAAATCGAGGGCTTCCTTCTTGTTCCGTGTCGCCTGCGCCTGCGCGAGGGACTGACGGGCTGCCGCCAGCGGGGCGGGTGCGTACTGGTCCGCATCGGCCTGGTCGGCACGCTGCACCGCCTTGATTGCCGCTTCCAGCTCGGGGGTCGGCACGCTCTGGGCTAACGCCGGCGACAGCGCGAATGCCGCTACTGCGGCGGCCATCACATGCAGGGGCCTGCGGAAGTGTGCGAAGCTAACAGTCATTGGGGTGCCGTGACGTTGAGGGGTACGCGCGGCCATTGTCTGTAGCCTTCGGCGCCGTTGCAACGTGGTGCCGCGCATCTTGGGGAGTCTTGCACATGGACATCGGCTATTTCCTGAAGCTGATGACCGAGAAGAACGCCTCGGACATGTTTCTTACGACCGGGGCGCCGGTCTACATCAAGATCGAAGGCAAGCTCTATCCGCTGGGCAACACCGGGTTGCCACCCGGCATGGTGAAGAAGATCGCCTATTCCCTGATGGACGAGGGCCAGGTGCCGGTCTTCGAGCGCGAGCTCGAGCTCAACATGGCCATCGCCCTGCACGACGCCGGCCGCTTCCGCGTCAACGTGTTCAAACAACGCGGCGAAGTGGGCATGGTCATCCGTGCGATCCGCAGCGTGATCCCCACGATCGAAGAGTTGAACCTGCCGCCGGTACTGAAGGACATCATCATGACCCCGCGCGGTCTGGTGCTGATCGTCGGCTCCACCGGCTCGGGCAAGTCGACGTCGCTGGCGTCGATGATCGACTACCGCAACACCACCAGTACCGGCCATATCCTCACCATCGAGGATCCGATCGAGTACCTGCACCGGCACAAGCAGTCCATCGTCAACCAGCGCGAAGTGGGCTTGGACACGCATGCGTTCCACAACGCGCTGAAGAATGCGATGCGCGAGGCGCCGGACGTCATCCTGATCGGCGAAATCCTGGATGCCACCACGATGGAGGCCGCCATCGCCTTCGCCGAAACCGGCCACCTGTGCCTGGCGACGCTGCACTCGAACAATGCCGACCAGACCATCGAGCGCATCCTCAACTTCTTCCCGGAAAGCGCGCACAAGAACGTGCTGATGAACCTGGCGCTCAACCTGCGCGCCGTGGTCTCGCAGCGCCTGGTCAAGGGCGCTGACGGTCGTCGCATGCCGGCGGCGGAAGTGCTGATCAATACGCCGATGATCCGTGACCTGCTGCGCCGCGGCCAGGTACACGAGATCAAGGCCGCGATGGAGGAATCCCTGGAGGAAGGCATGGAAACCTTCGACCAGTGCCTGTTCCGCATGGTGAAAGAAGGCCAGATCGACCAGGAAGAAGCCCTGCGCGCCGCAGACTCGCGCGATGGCCTGGCGCTGAAGTTCCGCCTGTCCGAGGGCAGCAAGGGCGAACACGATCCTTACGCGGACTACGACACCGGCAGCAGCTCGCCGCGCATCACCCACGGCTTCGGCTGAGGACTCCCCGGTGCAGGACGGCAAGCCGGAACGGGCGGGGAAACCCGCCCGTTTCCGTTTCGACGATCCGGATCAGACGTTGGCGTCGGGCTGGTTCTCGGGCCGCGCCTGATCGAAGGCCGGCAGGGCGAGGCAGGCCTGTTCGATGCGGACGATCGTGGGAAAGGCGCTCATGTCCACGCCGAACCGGCGCGCATTGAAGACCTGCGGCACCAGGCAGCAGTCTGCCAACCCCGGGGTCTGTCCGTGGCAGAAGGCGCCGGTCGCGGCATCGCCGGCAAGCAGTGCTTCCATGGGCGCGAATCCTTCCATGATCCAGTGCTTCACCCAGTCGTCGCGCTCGGCCTGCGGCACGTTCCAGGTGCCCTCGAAGTACTGCAGCACGCGCAGGTTGTTGAGGGGGTGGATGTCGCAGGCGACCATCAGCGCCAACGCGCGCACCCGGGCGCGGTCACGGGCCGTCATCGGCAGCAGGCGCGGGGACGGCCACGCCTCGTCCAGGTATTCGAGGATGGCCAGCGACTGCCGGATCACGCGCACGCCATGCTGCAGCGTGGGCACCATGTGCTGGGGATTCTTGGCGACGTAGTCGGGCGCATGCTGCTGTCCGCCGTCGCGGACCAGATGCACGGGCACGGTCTCGTAGGCCAGGCCCTTGAGGTTCAGACCGATGCGCACGCGATAGGCGGCGCTCGATCGCCAGTAGGAATACAGCCTGAGTTGCTCAGCCATGCAAGCCGCTCCCCGCGGTTTGCGCCTTCGAATACCCGGAATCCACGTCCATGCCCGTCCTGCTCCGTCCGGTGGTCACACTGGGCCCGGGCGCGCCTTCAAGGCAAGGGCTGAGGCTCGATCCGCTGCTCGATCGCACCAAAAATGGAACGGCCGTCACGGTCCGTCATTTCGATGCGCACCACGTCGCCGAAGCTCATGAAGGGTGTGGACGGCTTGCCGTCGCTCAGTGTCTCGACGGTGCGCTTTTCGGCGAAACAGGACGCGCCCTTCGACGTGTCCTCGTTGGCGATGGTGCCGGAACCGACGATGGTGCCGGCCGACAGCGGCCGCGTCTTGGCCGCGTGGGCGACCAGTTGGGCGAAGTCGAACTGCATGTCCACGCCCGCCTCCGGTGCACCGAACCATTCGCCGTTGATGTGCGTGACCAGCGGCAGGTGGACCTTGTTGTCGCGCCAGGCGTCGTCCAGTTCATCCGGCGTGACGAAGACCGGCGACAACGCCGAGCGCGGCTTGGACTGCAGGAAGCCGAAACCCTTGGCCAGTTCACCCGGGATCAGGTTGCGCAGCGACACGTCGTTGACCAGGCCGATGAGCTGGATATGGCCGGCGGCCTGCGCAGCCGTGACCGCCATCGGCACGTCGTCGGTAATGACGACGATCTCGGCTTCCAGGTCGATGCCGTGTTCCTCGCTGACCACCTTCACCGGATCGCGCGGGCCGTAGAACGCGGCGCTGGTGGCCTGGTACATCAGCGGATCGGTGTAGAAACTCTCCGGCACCTCGGCCCCGCGGGCGCGGCGCACACGCTCCACGTGAGGCAGGTACGCGCTGCCGTCGACGAATTCGTAAGCACGGGGCAGCGGCGCGGCGAGCGTCTGCATGTCGATGTCGAACGCGCCATCGGCGTCGCCCGCATTCAGCGATTCATAAAGCGCGTTGAGGCGCGGTGCGGTATTGCTCCAGTCCTCCAGTGCGCGCTGCAACGTGGGTGCGATGCCAGTGGCGCGCACGCAGCGGGCCAGATCACGCGACACGACGACCAACGTACCGTCGCGACCACCTTCCTTCAGGGAACCCAGCTTCATCGGAACTCCAGATGCCGGCGCCCACGCGCCATGGTTTCAATTGTAACGAAATGCGCACGTCCGTCAGCCCGCAACAGGATCACCCTGGAACCCGTTCTTGCGGAAGGTCAGCACCAGCGTATCGCGATGACCCTGCCCGTCCAGCGGCTGGATCGGGGTGGATTCGTGGATGACGCGCTCGTCGTCGAGGAACAGCAGCGACCAGGGCGCCTCCAGCGTGAAGCGCTGCCCGTCGGGCCCGGCGGCAGCAAACACCCGGGTCTCGCCCCCCTTGATGCCCTGCCGATCCAACAGCAGCACGGCGACGAAATCCACGCCATCGCGATGCGCCCCTTCGGGGGTCGGCCGGCCGATGCCGTCCGTGGTGTCGATGCGGAACTGGTGCGCCTCGACGTACCACGGGCGTTCGCCCTTCAGCGCGGAACACCAGCGCCCAAGCCCCGCCAGCAGCTGTTGCCAGGCAGGATCGGAGGCGACCGCTGTCTCGATCGGCTCGAACCAGCGCTGCATGCCACCGTGCAGGGCGTTGTAGTCCAGCGACTGCCAGTGCGCCCGATGCGGCGCCTGCTCCACGCCGCTGGCACCGACGATGAAACAGGAGTGGCGGCGACGCCGGTAACGGCCGCCGTCCTTCAGGTATCCGTCCACATCGAGCCGATCCCAGCTGGGGAGCAACGCATCTAGCGATTGAAGGTCCACTGCCACCGCTTCGGCCATGGCCCTCGGCTCGAGCACGGCGTAGCCACGCTCCTGCACGCGGCGCACGGCCTCGTCGGCGGGGCAGAACGGGGGTTGGAACATCGCGACCATCGGCATGAGCCCTCAACGCAAAAACCCGCCATAGGCGGGCTTTGCGGATGTCCGTAAGGACGTCGGATTGGCAGCCCCGGAAGGATTCGAACCTCCGAATGCCTGAGTCAGAGTCAGGTGCCTTACCGCTTGGCGACGGGGCTGTGTAACCAGTGGCGCGTAGTGTAACGCGTCTGTTAGCGCTTGGAGAACTGCGTGGCGCGACGCGCCTTGTGCAGACCGACCTTCTTGCGCTCGACTTCGCGCGCATCACGGGTCATAAAGCCTGCCGTACGCAGTTCCGACTTCAGCGTTTCATCGTATTCCACCAGCGCGCGGGCGATGCCGAGGCGGATGGCACCGGCCTGGCCGGTAGTGCCGCCGCCGGTCGTGGTGACCTTGATGTCGAACGTTTCGGTGTTCTTGGTCAGCTCCAGCGGCTGGCGCACGATCATGCGTGCAGTCTCACGGCCGAAGAACTCGTCCAGCGGACGGTCGTTGACGGTGATGTTGCCGGTGCCCTTGCGCAGGAACACGCGGGCGGTGGAGGACTTGCGACGGCCGGTGCCGTAATTCTGAGTGATAGCCATGATTAGATGTCCAGGACCTGCGGCTGCTGAGCGGCGTGCGGATGATTCGGGCCGGCGTAGACCTTGAGCTTGCGATACATGTCGCGGCCCAGCGGGCCCTTCGGCAGCATGCCCTTCACGGCGGTCTCGATGACGCGCTCCGGATGGCGCTCCAGCGCCTGCGCCAGCGTCTCAGTCTTCAGGTTGCCGATGTAGCCGGTGAAGCGGTGGTACTTCTTGTCGGCCAGCTTGTTGCCGGTGACGTGGATCTTCTCGGCGTTGATGACGACCAGGTAGTCACCGGTATCAACGTGAGGGGTATAGACGGGCTTGTGCTTGCCGCGGAGGCGGCGGGCCAGCTCGGTGGACAGGCGACCGAGGGTCTTGCCTGCTGCGTCGACGACGTACCAGTCGCGCTGGACGGTCTCGGACTTGGCGGTAAAGGTGCTCATGTGAATCTCATTGTCTGGTCGGGCGGATTCCGCGGTTTCCCGGGCGGAACTTTGCCACGCGTTGTGAAGGGTGAAACGGAAGACGCGGGATTGTACGGGGCCTTGCTGCGGGGCGCAAGTCTGGCCCGACAGCGTCCGAGGGTCGTCAGGGCAGACGGGGACCCGGCCAGGCGGCACAATGGCGGCATGAACATGCGGACCTTCTCGCCCCTCGATCACTGGCTGGTGGAGGCCCAGCGCGGCCTGGACACCGTCTTCGGCAACCCGCCCGCCCAGCGCGCCAACCCGGCCGGGGACACCCCTGAGGTCGCCCTCGACCCCGCCGAGCAACGCCATGCCGCCGGCCTGATGCGCATCAACCACGTGGGCGAGGTCTGTGCGCAGGGCCTGTACTTCGGACAGGCCGCCGTGGCCCGCGACGACGCCACCCGCGCGCACCTGCTCGACGCCGCCCAGGAGGAAACCGACCACCTTTCATGGTGTGCGGACCGCCTGCGCGAGCTGGACAGCCGTCCCAGCCTGTTCAACCCGTTGTGGTACGCCGGCAGCTATGCCCTCGGCGCCCTCGCCGGTGTGCGCGGGGATGGCTGGAGCCTGGGGTTCGTGGTGGAGACCGAGCGTCAGGTCGAAGCCCACCTGGACGAACATCTGGAAACCCTGCCGCCGGCCGACCTGCGCAGCCGCGAAATCCTGACCGTGATGAAGGCCGATGAAGCCCGCCACGCCGAGCATGCCGAAGAGGCGGGCGCCCGCCTTCTGCCCGCGCCGATCCCGACGCTGATGGCTGGCGCCTCGAAGCTGATGAAGGCGGTCGCCTACCGGCTGTGACCCGGAAGCGCGGAGCTTGCTCCGCTGCTTTTGGGGTTGGGCCTCGCACGCGCACCATGCGGAGCCGAGCAAGCTCGGCTCTACATGCTGGATGCCCTGGAGACCAGGTGCGGTGATGGGCTCATGCGGTCGTGCGCGGGGCGCACGCTACGAGGCGAGCTTCAGGCCGATGATGCCGGCCACGATCAGGCCGATGCAGACCAGTCGCGCCGCCGTGGCGGGCTCCTGGAACAGCCACATGCCGACGAACGCCGTGCCCACGGCGCCGATGCCCACCCAGATGACATAGCCCGTGCCCAGCGGGATGTGCTTCAGCGCTACCGCCAGCAACCAGAAGCTGGCGGCCGCCGCCACCGCGGTGACCACGCTGGGCACCAGCCGGCTGAAACCCTCCGAGTATTTCAGGCCCACGGCCCACACCACTTCCAGCAGTCCCGCCAACACCAGATAGACCCACGCCATACGTCACCTCCTCAGGTAGATTGTCCGGGCCATAACGCGAAACGGCCCGGAACTCGCGTTCCGGACCGCCGTCGGTCCTGATGCGCGGCTTGCGCCGCGGGCAGGTCGTCCCGCCATGTGTGTGGGCAAGCTAGCGCAAGCCACCCGAACCGGATGTAACCCGCGCCGGCCGACAATCCGTCATTCCGGCAGGTTGCGCCCGTGGTACAGCTCCTCGATCTCCCGCTTCAGGCGCGCCTCGATCTTCATGCGCTCCTTGAACGACAGGTTCTTGGCCTTTTCCTCGAACAGGTAGTTGTCGAGGTCGAACTCCTTCAGGTGCATCTTCGTGTGGAAGATGTTTTCCTGGTAGACGTTCACGTCGAGCATCTCGTAGCGCGACTTGATGTTCTTGGCCAGGAAGTCCTGGATCGAATTGATCTTGTGGTCGATGTAGTGCTTCTTGCCCTTCACGTCGCGGGTGAAGCCGCGGACCCGGTAATCCATGATGACGATGTCGGATTCCAGGCTTTCGATCAGGTAGTTCAGCGCCTTCAGTGGCGAGATCACCCCGCAGGTCGCCACGTCGATGTCGGCACGGAACGTCGCGATGCCGTTGTCCGGATGGGTCTCCGGATACGTGTGCACTGTGATGTGCGACTTGTCCATGTGCGCGACCACCGCGTCGGAGATGATCTCCTTGCCCGCGTCCTTCTTGTCGATCACCGGCTCCTCGGAAATGAGGATCGTCACCGACGCACCCTGGGGGTCGTAGTCCTGGCGGGCCACGTTGAGGATGTTGGCACCGATGATCTCCGCCACATCCGTCAGGATCTGGGTGAGGCGATCAGCGTTGTATTCCTCGTCGATGTACTCGATGTACCGGCGACGCTCGTCTTCGGACGAGGCATAGCACACGTCGTAGATGTTGAAGCTCAGCGCCTTGGTGAGGTTGTTGAAGCCTTGCAGCCGCAGGCGAGGCAGGGGTTTTACCACGGCGGTGATCCCTCTTCGGGGGTGTCGGATGAGGGGGCGGATTATGCGCCATATGGGGTGACAGCGAAATGTCCGCCGCCCACCCGCCAGCGTACCGTCGCACACTGGCCCAGCCCTTGCATGGCCTGCGTTTGCCGTGGGCCACGTATTCGGACTAAGCTTCCTGAATTACAAGCCGTGACCACCATGAGCCCAGGCATCCCCCTTTCAGCCCCTGCTCGCCCCGCCGCCAGCCCCCTGACGCCGGACAACGCCACGCTTGAGCGCTTCCTGGCCCACAGCCACCGGCGGCGCTACCCGGCCCGCGCCGATGTCTTCCGCCCGGGCGACCCGGCAGGCACGCTTTATTACGTGGTCAGCGGCTCGGTCAGCATCATCACCGAGGAAGACGACGACCGCGAGCTGGTCCTCGGCTACTTCGGTTCGGGCGAATTCGTCGGCGAGATGGGCTTGTTCATCGAGTCCGACCGTCGTGAAGTGATCCTGCGTACCCGCACCCAGTGCGAGCTGGCCGAGGTCAGCTACGAGCGCCTGCACCAGTTGTTCCTCGGCACCCTGTCGGCCGATGCGCCCAAACTGCTGTACGCCATCGGCGCCCAGCTGTCGCGTCGCCTGCTGGACACCAGCAGGAAGGCCAGCCGTCTGGCGTTCCTGGATGTCACCGACCGCATCATCCGCACCCTGCACGACCTGGCCCGCGAGCCGGAGGCCATGAGCCACCCGCAGGGCACGCAGCTGCGCGTCTCCCGCCAGGAGCTGGCACGCCTGGTCGGTTGCTCCCGCGAGATGGCGGGCCGTGTACTGAAGAAGCTGCAGGCCGACGGCTCCCTGCATGCTCGCGGCAAGACCGTTGTGCTATACGGCACCCGCTGATCGCATGGGACGGGCGGCCGGTCCTCTGAGGCCTGCCGCCGCCAGCGTGCATTCCAGGCCTCCGCTCGATCTTCGCAGCGCACAACCCGGCGACGCCGATGACGTTGCCTTGCTGCTGGGCGATCTCGGCTATCCGTGCGGGCCCGCCCAGGCCAGCGATCGCGCATCCACATCACCACGGTTGACGCCTCGCAAGTAGTGTTGCTCGTACGCCAGCAGGGCCGTGTCTGCGGATTGCCGGGACTCGATTTCCTCTACTGCCTTCCGTTGGGCGCGACGATCTGCAGGATCACCGCCCTCACCGTGGGTACCGACAACCCACGCTGCGGGATCGGCCGGCAACTCCTGGACGAAGCCATGCAGCGCGCACGTCGGGCAGGATGCGTGCGAGTCGAACTGACGACGGCCCTGCATCGCGCCGACGCGCATGCGTGCTATCGCGCCCGCGGTTTTGCCAAGACCTCGCTGCGTTCCAGCCACGCGCTCGGCGCATGAGCGACCTCGCCCTGTATCCTCATCGCTGATACCCACGGCACCCCCGCGCCCGTTGGAAGCATCAGGATGGAGTTTGGCAACGCGTTCTTCTGGTTCATTCTCATCGGTCTCGGCGCGCAGCTGGTGGATGGCGCGCTCGGCATGGCGTTCGGGCTGATCTGCTCATCGATCCTCCTCAGCATGGGGATCCCCCCGGCTGCGGTAAGCGCCAGCGTGCATGCCGCTGAAGTGGTCACGACGGGCGTGTCCGGCGCCTCGCACGCGTATTTCCGCAACATCGACAAGCGCCTGTTCTGGCGACTGACAATTTCCGGCTCTGTTGGCGGCGCCATTGGCGCCTACCTGCTGACGCGTCTGCCGGGCGATGCGATCCGCCCCTTCGTCTACCTGTACCTGTTGGCGTTGGCGGTGCTGATCCTCGTTCGCTCGTTCGGACGCTGGGTACCGCGCGAACAGGTCAACCGCGTGCCGGTGCTGGGATTTCTTGCAGGCCTTCTCGATGCCATCGGCGGTGGCGGATGGGGACCGTTGGCCACCTCCACGTTGCTGGCGCGAGGCGGTCAAGCGCGCACCACCCTCGGCACCGTCAGCGCCTCGGAGTTCGTCATCACCCTGGTGGTGTCGCTGACATTCCTGTTGACCATCGGCCTGCAGCACCTGGAGATCGTGCTGGGGCTGCTGGTCGGTGGCGCCATCGCGGCACCTTTCGCTGCATGGTGCGTGAGGCACATGCCGGAGCGGGTCTTACTGAAGGTAGTCGGAGTGCTGGTGCTATGCATCAGCGTGTACCAGATCGGTCGAGCGTGGTTCATGACCGTCCACTGAGCGATCGCGCGCTGCGTGTAGAGGAGGCGCGCGAGCCGGTCTGGCCGACCCGCGCGCTCCTGCCCCACACTCAGCGGGCAGGCCCGACCTGATCGCGTTGCTGCGCGGCCTGCTGCTCTATTTCGACGGGCTCTTTCCGCCAACCCTCGCCAGCGGGCGTCTTCAGGTAGTCGTCAAGCGCCTGGCGCATTGCGCGATCGTCGCCGCCATGCATGGCAGAGAACATGCGGTCCACGAACGAGCGCTGTGCATCCTCACCCCGCACGCTCTGAGGCGTGGTCTCCGCAGGCGTCGTCTCGCGTGCCGCATCGCGCGTGGCCTTGGTCAGCGTCTCTCGGGAGCGCTCACCGTACTCGCCATCCACTTTCAAGCCACGGTCCGCCTGAAACGCCCGCAGGGCATGTTCTGTCTGGGGGCCGAACTTGCCGGAGGTGGTTTCCAGCGGCTGCCCGTCGGCACCGCGATAACCCAACTGATTGAGCTGCTGCTGCAGCTCGCGCACCGAGGCGCCCGACGAGCCATCGCGCAGCACCTCAGGTGCAGCCGCCCGAGTCGGAACGGCGGCATCACGCTCGGCACCCTGCAGGTGCGGCAACGGGTCCACCTGGCGGCCATCGCGCCACATCTCGAAATGCAGGTGCGTATCGCCCTGCGCCGGCGTGTTGCCGGTCCTGCCCATGGTGCCGATCTGCTGCCCGGCTTCGACGCGCTGCCCATTGCGCACGCTGAACTCGTCGAGATGGAAGTACTTCGTCAGCGTGCCGTCGTCGTGCCGCACATGCACGGTGTTGCCGGCCGCCTCATTGTTCGGACGCACCACCACAGTACCGCCCGCAACGGCCACAACCGGATCGCCGACGTTGCCCTCGATGTCGATGCCGCCATGGCGCCGTCCACCGCTGCGTGGCGTACCGAACTCACCCCGACCCTCGCGCGGCTTGTCGGCCTGGTTGATGTCATGGTTGCCCGGGGTCGGCCAGGCCAATCCGCCCTCGTGCTGCGGTGCTTCAGCGGCTGGGGCACGATTGCGATCCTGTTCGGGCAACGCGAGTTGCTGCGCGATCGCTTCGCGCGTACGCGCGTCGGCGTTGCCGGTGGCTTCAAGCAGGTTCGCAGTCTGGAATGCGCGCACGGCTTCCTGCGTCTTGCCCCCGTAGATGCCGGAGCGCGTCTCCAGTTCCGCACCCTGGCCGTCGCGGAATCCCAGCTGGTTCAACGAGGTTTGCAAGGCGCGCACCTCTTCGCCGCGTTCACCACTCTGCAACACACCATCCGCCAGCGGCGACGTGCGCTCGCGGACAGCCGCGTCGGGCTGGCTCGCGTGGATACCGCGGTCCGCGATGCTGATGGCGGCGTACTTGGTATTCCAGTACTGCGTGAACGTACTTGCCAGCTCGCGATCATCAAGCCCGCGCAGGTCTGCGTAGGCACGACCTGTCAGACGCTCGACATCAAGCTCGCTGATGTTGTTGAGGATATTCCTGCGCGTGTTGGTGCGTGTGAACTCACCTGCCTCGATCGCATTCTGGATGGACGCATAGCCGGCCGCGCCCTGCTGGTGGGCCAGGTACAGGTCCAGTCCGCTCGGCGTCTCGTTCCCGGAGAGGAAATCGTGGCCGCTGCGGGCCTGCCGGCGCGTGATATCGCCCAGATTGTCCGAATACAACGCTGCTGCCGCGCGGGTGTTCGCCACCGGATCGAACTCCTGCCCCGCTATTCCGTAGTCCTCGGCTGTGCCCGGCACAAACTGGAACAGTCCCTTCGCGCCGCTGGGATTGCTTGCATTCGGGTTGAAGCGCCCGCCCGTCTCGATGTAGGCGAATCGCAGGAAGTCTTCCCGCGGAATACCGCTTTCCTGCGCTTGTCTTTCGATGATGTCGAGAATCTGTTCACGTGTGTACTGACTGGCCATCGTTGGCTCCTTTGCTGAGGTACGCGACTCGGGGTCGCTGGACGTCAACCGGGCCCCTCCATGGGCCTGATACAAGTCGGTCAACTGTGAATCGGCTTACTTCTCGTAGCTTTGCTTCGCCTGATCGAAGGTGTAGACCACAGTGTCTGCTTCCGTCATGTCGCGAACCTTCCCGGGCGCGGCGATGGTGGTTCCCTTCGAGACAACCTTGAGATCAGGTAGACCCGCACCCGTCTGCTCGAATGCCAGCGTCCCGCTGCTTGCGGCACAAGGCATCACCTCTCCGCCATCGCACGCGTCACTGTTGTCGTAGCTGACGGGGATGCTCCCGAGATAGCCCCATTGCCTGAATCCCAGTGCGTCCACGCTGCCAGGGTCGAAGAGAAGCAAGGCGAACATGCGTACGTCCGTGCCGTTCACGAAATCCAGGGTCGGTACGGCCAGAAGATAACGGCCGTCGCCGGTGGTGAACGACTGCGCCTTTCGCGAATCATCGATCTGTTCCGCCCGTCCCATCCTGCCGAACTCGCCGACATAACCGTCCGTATCAGGCTTGGACCACTCGGGCTTGCCATCCTTCTCGACGCGCGTGAAGGTCGCCTGGGAGATGGCGACATGCTCGGGATCCATCATCCCGTTCTCGCCCTCTGGACCTTCGCCCTCGCTTTTGCTGCCGAAGCCAGTGAAGTAATGCTTTCCTTTCAGATCGAACGCATGGCCGTACCAGTAGCTGACGGTGGCGCCGCCGTCGACCTTGTAACTGACCGCACCATCGCCGTCGCGTTGGTAGATGAAATACAACACGCTGTCCGCGGTAGGCGGTTTCAGCTCTGACATGTCCTGTTCCTTCGTCTGAGGGGGTGTTGCCTGGGTCGCCGCATCCACGCTTTGCGGCGCCTGCGCATCGCATCCGACAGCGAGCGCGGCCATCGCGGCCAAGAGCAGGGGGGAAAGCTGTTTCATGTGCGGCGACCTCATGTAGGCGATTCCACAAGAATGGGCATCAATGACTGATCGGGGTGTATTCCGGGCGGCCCGCGCCCTCCCAACGGCCGGAGGTGATCGCTTTGGGACACACCGCCTTGTACTGCGCGAAGGAGAGCGTGTCGTCCTGCGTCCAGGGCTTCCCGTAGGGATTCGGCGGATCGCAATAGGGCATCAGCATGTAGGCACCGGTGAACGGCGGCATCGGCTTCCAGCAAGGCGCGGGATTACGCTTGATGTCCTGGCCTTGCGTGCAGAAGACGAACGGATCGTCCATGCGATAGTACAGCCGCTGATAGTAGCCACTGCTGGACTGGGCGCTGAGATCGAACAGCACCAACAGGCTGAACAGGATTCCGAGTTTGATGGTCTTCTTCATCGTCATGCTCCTTATAGGCGAAGGCCCGACGAGGCCCTCCGGACACAATCCATTCATCGCGCCATGTGGGACATGGAAGGCTCGATGGCTTCACGCTGCAAGGCTTCCTGCGTTGGCAGTTGTCGCGGAATTTCGCCCTGGCGCTCGTACACGCGCGCAAGCCAGGCCTGACCGAAGTCGGATGCCTGCAGTTCTTCCTGCGCGGCGCGCAACGCACCTGGGTCACCCGTCCGCGCCGCCTTCAACAGGCGCTCCACTTCCGACGACGGAGACCGTGCGTCCGACCGGAGCGGCGGATGGAACGGGAAAGACTCGTCCCCGACCTCCCGCTCTGCACGGGCGCGTTCGTTCACGCTCTTCGCGGTCGCTGCCAGCGCCCCCCATTCCGATAGCGGTCGCGCTTGACCGGTACGTCCCTCGCGCGCAGCGGGCTCTCCCGGCAGGAGTGGGCCGCGCGCGGCATCGAACCCGTCGCGCAACGCACCGAACGGGCCGCGGGAAATCACGGTGATACCCCGGCGCAGATCCTCCACATCGTCCCGATAGCCAGCGATCGCGCGGCGGTTCTCTTCGGCAAGGGCGCTCGCGCGGGGGTCGTCGAGCACGGAGCGGTCGCGCGCGCCCTTGCCATCGACCGGAAGGAAATGGTGCATCGAATGCGAGCCCAACGAAGCGCCTGCAGCCAGAAAAGGATTGTCGGGCGTGACGACATCGAGCAGGCGGTTGCTGTGGTAGCCGGAGGCCTGCAATGTCGCCACCTCCTTCTCGGTCGCATACACCTTGACCAATCCGTAGTGTGGACTGGCCGCGCTGACGGTATCGGCCGCCATCACGTGGTTGCGCACCTTGTCGCCGCCTTCAGGGATGCGGCGATCAAGACTGGCCGCGCCGTACGCATTGAACGTCTCGCCCCGCAGATCGAAGTGATGCGCCGCGATCTGAGCCAGTGTCCCACCTAGGGAGTGGCCGGTGACGGTAACTTCCGGGGTGGTCTTTCCAGGCTGCATGCCTTCTTGCCTGGCGAGAGCGACCGCACGCCTCGTCAACTCGATCGCCTCGTTGGCCTGCGGGTTGATCCGGCTCAGCACCATCGAACCGTCGGTGACGACGCCATCCTTCCATGTCTGCTCGGTGCCACGATGAGCGACCACGATCTCTCCGCCGTCAACTCGCCGATAGATCGTGCCTTGATATCCGGTCCTCTTGCTGTCGACGTGCTCAAGGATCTTGTAGTCGACACCCTCGATCGTGACCCTCTCTTCCTCGCCACTCGGACGGATGCCTGCGGACCGATCCCGATAGGAATCATCCGCCAGTCCTGCATAGGCTTGCGACCCAAAACTCATGGCGCGGCCTCCTCAGAATTCAGGGTGATCGTGAAGAACTCTCCGCGCTTATCCGAAGGAACACTATCGAGACTGGCTTCGCCGAATACCGGATATGCATCGTAATCTTTGACACGCGGGTAGAGCTCTTTCCAGAAATACCTCGTATCGGATTCACCAGCAACAATGGACTCCGCGACAATGCTGGGTACGAATCTGGCGTCCCTTTCGTCATCCGTTGCCCGAAGCCGGACGCGCGCTTCCACAAACGCCCATCGGCATACGCCGCGTCCGAAGTAATCCTCATCCAGCACCAGGTCGGCATACACGATCCCCCGATACTCGCTTTCGGATACACGGGTCAGCACGAAGGGCTCATTGGTGCTGATCCGGGGAAACACACCCGCTATTGGAATCTTCTTCCCGCACTCGGCCGAATTCTCCACGGTGTACTGCGCAACTCCTTCGATGGAGGCGAACGGTCCAGGCGCGTCCTTCAACGTCATGGTGACGACGTAGCCGCGCTTCGGCGCCGGATTGAGCTTCCGGAGGGGCTCACCTTCTTCGGTTGGGGCATCAGTCGTAGTGTTCATATCCTGTCCTTGCGAACATGCGGAAACCCATAACAGCGCAGCGGGAAGCAGTGAACGCGCCATCAATCTGACGGCCACGCGCGCGCGTACGCTGAAAGAGTCATCTGCACGCCATGGCTGACGCGTCTTCATGACAGCGCTACCGTGCGGCACGCGGCGTCGCATTCGAACCTGCCTGCGATGCGCACTGCCGACGCAAGCGTCTTTACATGTCGGGCAGATGCATTGGCGTTCACTTTCAGGGATCCGGTCGTTGATTCGTTTGGTCATCCTCATAGCCCTTCCTGAGCGCAACCTCCCGCCAACAGCGGCCCCATGCCGGCGATCGGCCGAACCTTGGCGGAAACAATCCGGTCACCCTCGCTTACCAGCGTTACCTCGCATGCGTACCTGTTCTGTCTCATCTCATGGACGGGATGAAGCACGGGCCTTCCACCAGCATCACGCCCCATCACGTTTCCAACGGGCCTGAGCTCCTCCATATAGCGCTCGAGATGCCAGACCCCCACCGTTCGTCCATCGTCCTGCGCCTTCAAGTGGACGGGCTCACCGAAAACAGAACTCGCTTCACCCATGCTCCGTCCAACCCACTTCTTGGCTGCCAAGTTCGCCGGGATGGATGCGCAGCCCGAAACGGCCATGAAACTTAAAAGCAAGACATTCCTGACGTTCATTCAATATCCCTATCGAACTGTAAAAGCGACGTTCAATTCACAAGTACTGGGCTAGTGCAGTTCGCGTAGTTCACTTTGCACTCTCGCCCGTTTTGTTGCTTGCAGTATGCAAGTGCGACGCCTGACGCATCCTCCACGCTTGATCCGTCTCGATATACGGCAATCGAACTGCCATGGATGAACTCCACAGGCTCTACAACAACCGCACAGTTGTTCTTGTAGTCAAAGATCGGCTTGCAATTCATGCCGCCCATTCCTACGCACTTCCTCATGGCTACTTGGCGCGCCGCCCGGCGACTGAACTGGCCAGTAGATGTGCCAACATAACCAGTAACCGTATCCTCGACCATGGCACCCCAAGTAAGCCGCCAGCGCGGGGCTGGAGGAGGCGCTGCACCCCCACCACCACTGGGTAAGCACTGCGAGCTTCCAGGCGTCACGCCTTGCGGACATGCCATCTGAGCCTCTGCCGATACGGCAACAAACGTCAGCAGAAGCATGGGGGCGAGGCGCAGCGAGCTATGACTCATCAACTCAATCATCCGTATGTCCTCTGCGGAGTCTGCGGGGCCGCAGTCGTAATACTTGTGTTGGGTGCCACCGCTGGCGCATTGGGATACAGAACGTCTGGCTGTGCCGGATTCGGCTGAGCCGCCCGCCCTGCCAGCACGCGTTGCAAGCTTTGAACTGACCAACAGTTCCCTGGAAGAACGCCGCCGCCATGAGTGGTACGGCGACCAGGAACAGGTGGCCCCGTGCAGCTAAACAGAAACGTACTCTCTCGCTTCATCCAACATCCTTATTGAGGGTTATGGGTCAGGCCAAGTTGACGAGTACGGGTCAAGTACAATTCGAGTAGATGATCTAGCGCGCGTTTCCTGGTTTGTGAGAGCGCATTCCCAAAGTGCGAAATTGCTTGTTATCTCAACCATAGGTCCTCGGGAATGCATAGGCTTGAAGCTCTCGAGATTGGCCACCGGCCCTGCGATCAAGACGCATTGGTTTTCTTAGGCCAGTGTGATCTTGCAGTCTTGCCCACCCATCGATTGGCATTTCGCTATGGCGGCCTTCCGCTTCGCGTCGCGATGATTGATCAGAGGAGGTACCCATTACAGTAACTTCCGCATCTGATGCGAGATCGTCCCACGTCGTTTTCCACCCATGCAGCGATGGCGAAAGAGCCTGCGTAGCGCCTGGTCCCGTCGGCAAGCACTGTGAACTTCCAAGCGTTACTCCTTGGGGGCATGCAGTATGGGCTTTCGCCACGGGGGACTGCCCCAGTGTCGATAGAAGAAATATAGTCAGGCCAATAAACTCCATATCGCTACTCAAACTCATCTGACTCTTATAGGAGTTGTGCAACTTGAATATATTGGCTTGCAGCTCCCGTCATTGTTTTTTGTTTCGCATTCTTGAACTGCCCTATCTATCGCTTCCTGCGATGAGAGGCCAACCTTATATGACGCGATCATTGGTTCGATATCCGCCACAGGCTCTGCTATCGCAGCACATTGATTTTCGTAGTAAAGGATGATCCTGCAGTCTTTTCCTCCAATTGACTCGCACTTCTCCTTAGCCTCTTTCAGCGCGGCTCGGCGGGAGACCTGTCCGGTTGCTGTGCCAATTGAGACCGTACTTTGATCAAGAGCAATGGCTCCCCACGTCAGCTTCCAGCGAGGAGCCGGCGCTTGAATCGCTTGGCTTCCACCCTGAGGAGTGGGCAGGCATTGCGAACTACCCGGCGTCACACCCTGAGGGCACGCGGTCTGCGCGCCCGCTGTTGCAGACCAAAGCACTCCGGACGCTACCAAAGTAGCGGCCGCCAGAAGTCCTTCAAGACATTTCCCACTCATGCGAGCGTCCCTCGGTGGCTGTGCACTGCTGCGCTGGTCGGATTACTCGCGTCTCCTCCAGACGCCGGAACGTATCCGCCACCTGGCCGCGTCGGCTGCATCGCTTGCCCTTGCCCTTGCCCAAACGCGTTGTAAGCCATGAACTGACCAATGGTTCCCTGGAAGAACGCCGCCGCCATGGGCGGTACGGTGACCAGGAACAGGGTCATCAGAAGACCCAGGCCGCCCTGCTGCATCGCCATACTGCTGATACCTTGCGGCGACGTACTGGTTGCCAACAAGGTCAGGTACTGCGCGGCGAACGACACCGCCACCACGCCCAACAGCTTGGAGATCATCGATACGGTGAAGGCGAGCACCGCCAGCGAGAACATCGTGCCGACGCCGTACCAGATCCACTTCTGGAACATGCCCTTGGTCTGCTCGAACCCCAGTGTCAGGATGAAGAACGGCCCGAGCCCGACGAACAGCGCCATCGCCATCTTGTACATCAGGAGGATGGCCCCGCCCATCAGCGATGGGCCAGCGACGCCCACGCCGGTGAACCACATGGTGCGGGTCTTGGCTTCCTGTAGCGTCTCGTCGAAGCTCGTGTAGAGCGCATCGATGGCCACCATCGCCAGCTCCATCTGCTGCAGGTTGTCGTCGATGGAGTCCTCGGGACCCTCGTCGTCGCCGGTCACCAATTCGTTGATCGCGCGCGGCATGTCGTCGGTCAGGAGCTGGTGGATGTTGCTGCTTCCCATCGCGAACGTCGTGGCCACGGTGATGATCAGCACCCACTTCAGCGACTTGACCACCAGCTCCATCATGAACTGTCGCGACTGGCCAGTGACGATGCGATAGCCCTGCAGCAATACCCAGAGGGTGAGCAGGACGAAGGCGACACCACCCACCCATTCGGCCATCTCGCCAAGCAGGTTGTCCCGGAAGATGTTGATCTCCTCGTCGACCCAGTCGAACACCAGCCTGAAGAACGCCCAGCGCTCGACGGCGCCCAGCGCCGCGCCCATTTCGCGCAGCACCGCCGCCAATCCGCTACCCAATGAAGGTAAATCCACCATGTTCATTCCTTCGTGCTGCTACGACGCGTCCTGTGTCGGGGCGTGCATCCCGCCTGAGATCAATGACGACGCTTGGACTGTGCTGCGTCCAGCGCCAACTTCAGCGTGCCGATGCCCACCGCACCGCCGATGAGTCCACCGACGCCAGCCGACGCGCTTCCTTTGCCCTCCAACGCCTGCTGTGACAGGGTCTTGCTGGCTTCCTGGAGGTACCCGATGCGGGCGACGTAGGCATCCATGTACGTCTGCTGCTGCTGGCGGTCGATCTCCATCTGCGACATCAGCAGGAGGATGCGGTTCGTGTTGTCCTGCAGCTTGCCAACTTCATGGCTCTGGATGTTGGCGCGCTGACGCTTGAGTTCGTCCAGGTAGCGCTGGCGCTGCGTGGTCACCTCGTACATCTTCAGCGAGTAGTTGTACTTCGCCAGTTCGGTGTTCACGATCTCGCGGCACAACTGGTACTGCTGCTGCGCGATGCCGCTGGTCGCCTGCTTGCAGCGGTTGTCCGCATTCATGTTCACGCCACTCCTGGTGGGCTGCGCATGCTGCAGTTTTTCTTCGGGCTCCGGCGCGGCCTTGCTGTCCTCGTTGTTGCCGTTGAACGATTCGAACACCTGCTGCTGGTAAAGCTCGCGCAGGTTGCCGTTCACCGTGCCATTGCCGTTGCCACTGGCACTGGTCGTGCCGATGCGGCCGTTCATGTCCTGCAGCTTGGTGTTGGCGGCGTTGTCCACCACCCGCCATTGCGCTTGGGCGCTGGCGGTTGCGCCGAGACCGACGGCAAGGAGTGCGATGGCAAGGTAGTTGGCGGTGTGCGATGTCGACTGGCTCATGGTGATGTCCTCTGCTATCCGTCAGCGCTGGATGCTGGAGTGGGTGGGCCGCGTGGAGCGCGGGCCGGTGGAACGGTCCTCCCGTGAAGACGAGGGCGCCGGTGTCTCCCGACGGCTGCGCGATCCCTTCCTCTCCTGCTGGAAACGCGGCAACCACTGCTCGGGCAGCAGGTCGGCCTTGTCGATGCCGAGGCGCAATGCCTCGTCATCGACGATGCGATGCATGATCTCTATGTTGTCGGTGCTGGCCGATATCACCGCAAGCGCGTCGTCCATGCCGCGCAGGTTGAGCTGGCATACGGTCGACGCGTGCCCCTGCTTGACCAGGAAGCAACGCGAGCGTTCGTCCAGGCTTTTGATGACCTTGAACTCCGCGTCGGTGAGCTTCAGCCCGTCGATATAGTCTTCGCGTGCCGCATTGGGATTCGGCAGCAGGATAAGGGTGGCGGTCTGCTCGATCAGCGCCGCCGAGATGTCGCTGGCCAGGGCATCTTCCGGGCTCTGGGTGGCGAAGATGCCCAGGCCGTTCTGCTTCCGGATGGTCTTCTGCTTGTTCTTCGCGAAGTCCTTGAGGGCACCACCACCGTCCAGGATCTTCCAGAACTCGTCCATCACGTAGATCAGCGGACGGCCGTCGATCAGCTCCTCCAGACGATGCAACAGATAGTTGATCACCGGGACACGGATCTCGGCATTCTCGATGACGTCGGTATAGTCGAAGCCGATGATGCTGGCGCGGCTCAGGTCAATGGTGTCGACGGGGTTGTCGAAGACCCAGCCGAGGGCATTGCCGGCTGTCCACTTGCGCAGTCGCGCGTAGAGTCCGTCATCGCCCATGTTGGGCAGGCTCTTCTGGAAATTGGTCATCGACCTCAGGTGAAGCGGCATGTCGAGCATGGCTTCGACCGCCCGGAAGATGTCCTCATCCTCACGCGCGGTGTAATGGCTCTTTGCCGCCAGCACCTTGACCAGCCCTGCCAGGAACTGCACGTTGGCGTCAGTACGCTCACACTGGAACGGGTTGAAGCCCGTGGGCTGGCCATTCTCCAGCGCCAGGTAGTTCCCTCCGCAGGCACGTACGAATATCTCGGCACCGCGGTCCTTGTCGAAGAAGAAGATCGTCGGCACCGGATCGAACTTCTGCACCTGGCTGAGCAGGAAGTTGATCAACGCCGTCTTGCCGGTGCCCGACTTGCCGATGACCATGGTATTGGCAATGGCCTTCTCGCCCAGCGAATTTTCGGCGGGATGCGTGGCGTGGAAGTTGAAGTAGTAGGGCTGGCCGTTCGTGGTCTGCAGCACCGTGACGTTGTCGCCCCAAGGATTGTGGTCGCGCTTGCCGGTGGCGAAGTTGTGCAGCGGCGAAAGGCCGAGGAAGTTCAGCGAACTGACGTTCGCCAGGCGCGTGCGATAGCGCCAGTTGCCCGGCAGCTGGGAATAGAAGGAAGAGCAGACGGCCAGGTCTTCCTTGGCCGACACAAAGCCTGCGTTGGACAGTTCCGCGCGCGCCACTGCCACGTTCTGCGAGAGACGCTGCTGATCCTCCGCGTACAGGGTCATGATGAAATGGTACTCGCCCAGCACGAAGTTGCCGGACGCGACCTGGTCCATGGCACCGTCCAGCTCGATGATCTGGCTTACCGCCTTGTCGCCTGACGAGATCATCATGCCCTTGGTGCGATCCAGCACCTTCAGCGCATCCTGGCGCCCCATCGGGCTGAACGAATGGGTGATGACGTATTCGAAGTCGAGGTACTTCAACCCGTTGAGAATGCCGGGCCAGGTGCCGTCCGTATATTCCTTGATGTTCAGGATGGCACCGAAGTGGTTCTGGCCGTCCGGCGTGCTGACGACGAAGTCGCCGGTCTTCGACGAGAACATGTGCCGGCTCACCGCGAGGTAGTCGTAAAGCGGCGCACGCAGGACCGGGACCGGCTCGGAGATGCGGTTGAGCACGAAGCCGAAAAACTCCAGCGTTTCGGAGAAGACCCCGCCCGTGTCGGGCTCATACATGCCGAGTCGTATCGGTGCGTAGTCCTTGAGCACAGCCTCCACGTTGCCCGCCAGCTCCATGAGCTTGTCTACCGCCTGATCCTGCTCTGCCTGCAGACGCGGCACGTTGGCGGACTTCTCGACGAACTTCTTCCCCATCACGATGGGCCGGTAGATCATCGTGAGGTAGAGCTCGTTCTGCATGATCTTCTGCGCGGACAGCGCGTCGAAGTACCCGTCCGACAGTTCCTGGTTGAACGTCTGGCCGAAGCGCGCGCCGGACCGGATGCGGCCGCGACGCCGGAGATCGTGGACCCAGAACGCGACGTTGACGAAGTCGGGTGCCCGCAAGGTCTGCAGCATGCGGTTGAACGTATTGTGCCGATGCTCCAGCTCCCACTCCTCGCGTCCAACGAATGGCAATCCGTCCAGTCGCCACGTCAGCAGGAAGTCGCCACCCGTCGTCTTGACCACGTGGGGCGACACGTGGGCGGACAGGGGGATGAATTCGGCGATGGACAGGTCGGGCGCGAGCATGGCGTCAGTCTGGAATGGAGTCGTCGAAGCGCTTGCGATAGCTGTTGGGCGTGAACACCCACATGCCTTCATGGTGACGGAGGTTCCGGACCTTGGTCCGGAACTGCCATCGCAGCCCGAGCAGCCGGAAGATCATCTCGTCGCGGCGTGCCATCTGCCGCATGATGAAGATGACCACCGGCAACAGGGCCAGGAAGAACATGTTGAAGTAGAACGTGAGCAGCAGGCAGCCACCCGCCCCGATCGTGAAGGGCACATAGGGAACCCCCATGAACATGGGCGGGCGTGTGCAGCCCCTGAACAGCACGTTCTTATGCATACGGTGTCAGCATCTGGCCCACGACCATCGCGGTGGAAGTGACGTCCGACGGCAGCAGCATCTTCGCGATCTGCGCTGCGGCGCCGATAAGGAAGCCACCGATCAGTACCGGCGCCACGTCGCCGACCCGCTTGTGGTTGAACGCGATCTGGTAGCCCGCGAAGATCACCGCGATGGTCACGATGGCGATCGACGCCACGTTCAGCAGCGAATTGATGTTGGTAAAGAAGCTTGTGACGCGTCCCTGTGCGCCCGTGGCGTCCTGGGCGAGTGCCAGTTCGGGAAATGCCAGCGCGGTGGCGGCAATGATCACCATGATCATTGCGCTGGATGCCTGCTTCGCCTGGTTGATCTGCATGTTGTTCATAGTCGACCCCAAATGGTGATTGCAACGGTGGTGGCACTTTCGCGTGCCGATGAGCCATCCCTGGCGGGTACTGCTAGAAGACGAAAGCGTCATCCCTCCCGGATGCCTGCACAACCTGCGACGCTTGCGGCGTCACGGTGGTGTTCTGGTGGTAGGCCTGCACCGTGACGGGTGCGTCGGCCGATGCCTGCGCGATGGCAGGCGGCACGGTGGGCGCTGACGGCAGCGGCGCCGTGCTTGTCGCAAGTCGCGGCGCGTCACTTGCACTGACGGCAACGCGCTGCTGGTGAGGCCGCTCGGACCTCGCCTCCTCGACGCGTCGCGCCACACGTGACGATGTCTGGCCTGCCGTCGCGGTGCGTGAAGTGGTTACCGATGCTGTCCGTGATGTCGTGCGCGGCACCTGCGTGGCAGTCCGTCGATCGATCACGGGAATCGCCTGCGCTGTGCCTTTGCCTGCCTGCCGCTGCCAGGAGGCGAATACCTTCTGTACGTATCCGTGGCGATAGCCTGTGGTGAAGTTGCCGGAGTAGTAGCAGCTGAAGGCCTTGCCCCAATCATTGCCGGAGCGCGAGTAGCACTCGGCGAGGATGCGAGAACCCGCCAACAGGTTGGGGCAGACGTCGAACGCCTTCTCGTAGCTGTCCAACCCCTGCCGCGTGAGGTTGTAGCGATTGACCTGCGCCAGCCCGAGCGAGAAGTTGTAGCCGCGATCCTCGAGCATGCGGGCCGTCGACAGTGCTTCCGCCAGATTGCGTGGCTGCCGCGCCAGTCGCCCCCCCACCACGCCGATCGCATAGGGATTGAAGGAGGACTCGACCTTCACGACGTGCTCCATCACGGTCGGGGGAACCGCCAGTCCGGTGCAGCCCATCAGTTCCATGCCAGGCAACATCAGCAGAGCCTCCCTTTCCCACCACACGGAAAGTGCGCACCAGTCGCCTTGGTGATCGCCAGTCCGTCCAGTGATGGGTGCATCGAGTTCATGTGCGTCCTTCAGGCAGCCAAGGCACGGGCGGGATCGAAGTCGATGCCGGTGATGTAACGGCGTCCGGCGTGCGCCTTGATGTGCACGACGATGTCGATGGTCATCTTCAACAGGCGCTTGATGACCTCAAACTCCAGGCCTGCTCCTTCGGCAGACGCTTTGACCATCAGGGCGAGCTGGTCCCAGGTCTGCGCCGTGCTACCGGCGTGGCAACTGGTGATGGACCCCGGGTGGCCAGACGCGCAATTGCGGATGAAGTAGAAGGATTCGTCGCCGCGCAGCTCCGCCAGGATGATGCGGTCCGGCTTCATGCGAAGGCAGGCTTCCATGCAATTCTTGGCCGTGATGTTACTGGCGCTCTGTCCGCCCTTGGAGTACAGCAGGTGGACGACGTTGGGCTGCCGGATGAACAGCTCGCGCGCATCCTCGATCGTCACCAGGCGTTCCTGGTCGGGAATGTGGTTGACCAGCGACTTCATGAAGGTCGTCTTGCCGCTACCGGTAGCGCCGGCGACCACGATGTTCTTGTGGTAGTGGACCGCCTTGCGGAAGAATTCGGCGTAGTTGCGGCTGCGCCGCAACTCCAGGAGCTCCTGGTCGTGATCGCCAAGTACTTGCTGCTGTTCGAGGATTTCGCTGAAGAAGCCGTCCTGTTCGTACTGCTCCAGCGACTTGCCGAACTTCGCGGGCAGACGGATGGTGATCGACACCTTGCCAGCATCGCAGGCCGGCGGGATCACGAACTGGGCGCGTTGTCCGGTCGGGAACGTCAGCGATACCATCGGATCGATGTCGGTGATGCGCTGGCCGGTGTTGCTTTCGTTGACGACCGAGGTGCAGAACTGCCGGGCCCGCTCGAAGGTCAGCGTCGGCACGTCGGCTTTCAGCCAGCCTGCCCGCGCTGTTTCGAGGTAGAGCTCGCCCGGGCGATTGATGCAGATCTCGGTGACATCCGAGGATTGCATGTGCTCGCCGATCCCGAGCACCTGGTACTGGTAGTCCAGGAACTCGTTGGAGACGCGGGCAAGGGGCTCGTTCTGCGTATCCATGCCTGCACGCCGGTCAGCGCATCACCGCGGAGAAGTCGACATCACGCGCCACGTAAACGTTGACGATGGTGCCCTGGTTGATCGTCACCGTCGGTGGACGCGCCATGTTGCGGTCCAGCGCCATGTTGGCCAGGCGCTCCATGGTCCTGGCGGTATTGCTTTCGTAGGGATTCTGGACGATGGCGCCGTTGACGATCGAGGTCTCCTGCGGGCCGTGCTTGGCGCCGGCGTACTTGAACGCATCACTGAGCATGCTGATCAGCAGGGCCGATGAGATGCGCTGCGCCCAGTGCGCGGAATAGTGTCCGGGATTGCCGGCGGCACCGAGCATGTCGGTGCCAGGACTGCGCATGTTGACATCCATGCCGGTGGGCGTAGTGATTCGGTCCCAGACGATGGCGGCACGCTCACCGATGATGGCTTCCGAGTTGTAGCTGCCCATCACTTTCGAGCCACGCGGCAGCAACAGACGCTTGCCATTGACCGAATACACTGGCTCGGTCACCACGCAGGAGGTGTAGCCAGGCACATCGGTGATGACGCGCGACTCAAGCACGCAGCGGATGTAGGTGCCGCGCAGCAGCAGTGTGTTGGGGTTGTAGAGCGGCTTTGCACTGGTCATCCCATCCGGGGCCTCGCGCGGCGCCGCAGGTCCCTGCCCGGCTTGACCGGACAGCAGGGCTGCGTATTCGGCCATGCCGGGATCCTGCGGCGGCGCCTGTGCTGTCTGCCCTTCCCCGAACGTGCTCGCCATGTCGAGCATGCGGCGTTCGCGCAGCGAAGGCTCCTGCCGATCCGGCAATCCGGACGGCATGGCCATCATCGACGCCGTCGATTGGTCCGTCTCGCCGACCACCGGCAATGGCGGCAGATCCGGCTCGAGTGGCACCGGTGGCGCCTCCGGCGGCAAGTCCGGCAGGTCGCGCGGCGCGGCGGGGATCACTACCTGTTCCCCCTTGGCTGACACCTGTTCCCCGTCGTCCCTGGAGGACAGGCCGCCACTGAATATCCAGAAGACGACGAGCAGCATCAGCACGATGATGCCCGCCAGGAACAGCAATGCCTTTCGGTTCAACCGCTGCACATCGGCGGAACGCAGGTAGGGCGCGTTCGCGTCGAGGTCGGGATCCGGCGCAGGACGCGATGTCTGGTAGGGGCTCTGCGGAGCTGCCCGTTCGGGGCCCATGTCAGGATGGTCGTGCGGCGTCTGGTTCATTACTCCGGGCTCCTGCGCAGGCCCACCACATTGTCGCCATGGCGGATGACCAAGTAGGGATACGTACCGTGGACGACGATGGTGTCGTCCTGCACGGTCGAGTTGACGACGAACTCGTCACCGTCCTCGCTGTCACGCGCGAACACGACCGGGAAGTTGCCACTCGGGAAGCGCGTACGGTCGCCCATGCGGATATAGGTGAATCGACGATCGTCGTAGACCGTCGTTGGCACCAGCCAGGCGGGACCGCGCTTGCGCTGGGCGTAGTCGTAGTTGAAGTGGTAGGCGCGTCCCGGCTCGACCTCGGTGTTGAGTTCCGACGCAACGTCCTGCGGCTTGTTGACGGTGCCGGCGAAGCTGGTGTCACCGGGATAGGCGAACTTGATGCGGTACTGCACGCCCGCAGCGCGGGCCTGATCCAGTACGCGCCAGTCCGTGGCCACGACCCTCAGCTCGAAGATGTACGAATGCGCTGCGGTGCGCACCAGCAGGTTGGTATCCACATCGACGTTCTTCGGCTTCAGATAGAACACGTTCCCGCGACGACTGATATCCCATCCGCCACTGAAACCCGTGCTGAAATCCAGTATTTCCTCGTGCGGTGACAGCTCGATCTGCGTCGTGATACCCAAGCCGGTGCGCACCGGATACACCTTGTCCGGCGAGTACGTGTACTCCTCGATCACCTGCGCAACCGCAGGCAGCGTCATGAGCAGCAGACCAATGGCGGCCAACCGCAGCAATGCGTCCTTCAACCTCATCGTTGTGGCACTCCGGGTCGTGTCTCGGGCTCCGACTGCTCCGCAGGTTGCGGGGTCGTCGACACATCGTTCTCATTGGGCATGGCCGGCGGCATCCCCGACGCAGCGGACTCTGCAACCTGCTGCGGTGCTGCCGCCGGTACGGGCGCGGCCGGCGGCGCGGCGGGCGGTGCGGGAAACTCCCGCTCCGGCACGGTCGCTGCGGCGAAGTCGTCGTCCACGCGATAGTTGGTGACGCGGAATCCGAGCGGGTTCAACAGCCGGTCTTCCTCGCTCAGGCGCAGGTCCGGGTTGTAGGTGAATTCGAGGGTCGCGATCCGGCTGTCCAGGGGCTGTACCTGGCCGCGCCCCTTGTCGTACAGGCTCCGCTGGAATCGCACGGTCGCTCCCGTGGGGCGCGTGCCCGCACCGCCGCCGATCAGGACGATGCTGAGGATCCGGGTGCGCACGGAACTCGCGCTGCCGTACAGGCGGAAGGGCCGCTCCGGATTGCTTTCCGAATGCAGTGCGATGTACGCAGGCGCGACCGCAGGTCCCGCCATCGACAGCGTCGTGCGCCAGTTGCGCTGGCCAACCAGGCCCGAATCATAGGATTCCCGGGCCAGAACGAACTGGGCGACGTTGCTCTTGTTGATCGCTTCCTCTGTGGTGACGTCACGATCCTGGAAATTGCCCGAGAGGCGCGCAACGCTTGCGGTGCCCGTGTACGGATCCGCCATGACCAGATAGGGCACCTTCTCCTTGAGAGGCAGGAACAGGAAGTAACCGCCTGCCAGGATCAACGACATCACGATGGCCGACCACGCGACCAGCCACGCACGCCTTTCGCTCTTGCGCGCGCGCTCGGCCAGCGTCATCTCGAAGCTGACACCATGCGCCACGGCGCGATCGATCTCGGGGGAGGACGTCTTCTTCTTGAACATGCGCGAGCCGTCGCCTTCAATCGCCCAGCGGCGCGGCGGGCGCCACGTCGGCCGACGGCAGTGACGCCTGGCTCACGATGATCCGGGGGCGCTCCACCACCACGCGCACCCCTTGGTCCGCGTACGCAGCGGATAGCGCGGCAGCAGCATCCTCCAGGCTTCCGGTACGGATCTGCGCAATCGGCGCGTGCAATGTGTAGTCATTCGGATGCAGGTACGCCAGCGTGAGACTTCCGTCCTTCGCCCAGCGGGTCAACATGTTCTTGAGCGTGCCGTCCGCAGGAGATGGCTGAAAGATATAGGCCTGCTGCAGCGGAATAGCCTGTGGCGCCTCAGCGAACCGGTTGACCGGTCGCCAGCGGCCATTGATATCGGCCGCCTGCGGGGTCGCACATCCTGCGACCAGCATCACCACGCACCACGCCATCATCCTGCGAGAAACGACATTCCGGATCACGAATCCACCTTTCTGCAATCGTCAGCAACCCACATCCAATGCGCGTCTCCCAAGAAACGCGTCACGGCACTGAAGAATGTCACGGGGCGGCAACGCGCTCCTGCATGCGCGGGAATCACAAAGGATCCCGCGCTCATTGCGTCGCGCAGGCAACCTTCCTGCGCACTGCCCCCTGTCACCGCCTCCATGCGTCGAAGCTCCTTGTGTTTCCTTCAAGCGCTTAACGTGCGTCGCACATTGCGGCCGCGCACTGCATCACGCCAGTCGAGCCGAACATAGCCACGGGTTTTTGCACAGTCAACACGACAAGAAACGTAAACATGTTTATGTGATTCTCAACGCACGTTCAGGAATCGACCTAAACCCTATAAAACAAGGGACTTGTTGCAATACGATTAAATCGACGCAACAGCTACGATCATGAATGTGAAGGCCATTGTGAAAGCAGGAACCGCGTCACATCGAATGTGAAATCAGTCTTCACTGCGATGAATGAATGCGCGATGCCGTCAATGGATACATGTGCAACTTCGTTCCCATACAGAAATCTCCTACCGCCAACCACGCCTCCGGTCGGCACCTTGAATGGAAAACATGTCATGCATCATGCTGACGTCGGAGTTGCCTGAACCCTCGCGCTGCAAGGAACGATATGGAACGGTCGAAGATGGAAGATTTCGTCGCCAACGCCGCTTTGCTGGCGGCGCACCTGACGGAACAGTGCAACAAGGCCGCCAACGCGCAGGAGGTTTCCGCGCAGGAACTCCGGTCGTCCGCCCTTGAAGCCAGAAAGACATTCGAGGAAGGCAGGCGTGAGATGGGAGAGCACGCCCGCCTTGCGATGCGTGAAGCGCTGGCGCACGAAGTGCCCGCCGCCACGCAGGGGATCAACGAGACCGTATCGAAGCTCCGCCAGGTAGTCGAGCAACTTCACCACGACCAGGCAAGGTTTGCGCAACGCGCACGCTTCCTCGGCGCGAAGTCACTGGGCGCACTGGCGGTGGGCTGCCTCCTGATGGTGGCAGGCAGCAGCTACGTGGCATGGCACAACGTACAGCGGTCGGAACTGGCGAAGGTGGATGCGGAAGTGCTCGAAGCATTGCAGCACGTCACCATCACATCCTGCAGCGGGCAACCGTGCATCAAACTGCAGGACGGCCTGCCGCGCTGGCCGAAGAACGATCAGTACGTGCTCATCGATACCTCAGAGAAACGGGAAGGAACCAGCGGCGGCGGACGCTGACGCCACCAGGCATTCATCAAGGAACGAAAAAGGGGGCCAACTTGGGCAGTACACGTGTTGTGATCATTCTGGTGCTGGCCGCGCTCGCGACCATTGGCGCCATCTATCTCTCTGGCTATCTGGCGCTGCTGTTCCTAGGTCTCGACGGAGGCCTGGTCGGTGCAGGCACCTATCTCGACTATCTCAGGCATCTCGACCATCCTCGCGTGCAGCCGTACGCATGGCGCATCAAGACGGCTGGCGCAGTAGGCGGTGGCGTGATGTTGCTCGTATGGGCGGCACTATCGTTGATGGTCTACAAGCTTCGCAGCTACCGGAACCTGCACGGCCGCGCGCGTTTCGCCGGCATGATCGATCTGGCGAACAAGGGCTTCCTGTCGAACAAGGACAACGGCATCGTCGTCGGTCAGATGAATGGCAAGCTGCTGCGCCTTCCAGGACAGCAGTTCGTGATCCTCGCTGCGCCGACCCGTTCAGGCAAAGGCGTCGGCATCGTCATTCCCAACCTGCTCGACTACCGCGAGTCGGCCGTGGTGCTGGACATCAAGCAGGAGAACTTCGACCTGACTTCGGGCTGGCGTCAGTCGATTGGCCACGAGGTCTATCTCTTCAATCCGTTCGCTGAAGACCGCCGCAGCCACCGCTGGAACCCGATGACGTACGTTTCGCCGGATCCCGCTTTCCGTGTCTCCGATCTGCAAAGCATCGCCGCGATGCTGTATCCGGACGGCGACGACAAGGACAAATTCTGGGTCAGCCAGGCACGCAATGCCTTCCTCGCGTTCGCGCTCTACCTGTTCGAACGGCATGACCATGATCGCGCTGCAGAGAAGCCTACCTTGGGCGCCGTGCTGCGCCTGGCGTCGGGGGATGGCGGCGAACTGAAGCCGTATCTGCAGAAGCTGGTCGAGGCACCGTTCATCAGCGGCCAAGCGCACACCGCATTCGCGGGTCTACTCTCGCAGGCGGACGTCACGTTCGCCTCGATCATCGGCTCGTTCCGCGAGCCGCTGAACCCTTGGCTTAATCCCGTGCTGGACGCGGCCACCAGCGCCGATGATTTCAGGCTGGACGATGTGCGCCGCAGACGCATGACGATTTACGTGGGCATCCAGCCGAACAAGCTGGCCGAGAGCCGGCTGATCGTGAACCTGTTCTTCAGTCAGCTGATCAACGTCAACACCAAGGTGCTGCCGCAGAACGACCCGACGCTGAAGCACCAGTGCCTGCTGCTGATGGACGAGTTCACCGCGATCGGCCGCGTCGACATCATCGCCAAGGCCGTGGCCTACATGGCCGGCTACAACCTGCGGCTACTGCCGATCATCCAGTCGATGGCGCAGCTGGACGCGGTCTACGGCAAGGAACTGTCGCGCACCATCATCACCAACCATGCGCTGCAGATCATCTACGCCCCACGCGAGCAGCAGGACGCCAACGATTACTCCGAGATGCTGGGCTACACCACCATCAAGCGCCGCGCCCGCACGCGCTCGCACGGCCAGGGACGCAACGTGTCCGACAACGAGGTGCTGGAGAGACGCGCCTTGATGCTGCCGCAGGAGCTGAAGGCGATGGGGCCGGAAAAGGAGATCGTGCTGTACGAGGGTCTGGCCCACCCCATCCTGTGCCGCAAGGTGCGCTACTACAAGGACAGCTACTTCACCAAGCGGCTGATGCCGAAGGTCGAGGTCCAGCCGTTGTCACTTGAAGCACCGCACGCCCACAGGAATGACGTCAGCGTCCGTGTGGCCGGCGACGAGCGCACCCGCGCATCGCTGTCGGCGGGATGACCTCTATCGCTTCGATGCATCGCGAGGGAACGCGCTTGAACATCATGGACGACAAGGCCGCCAGCACCGGGTTCGGGTTGAGATTACGCCACGATGCGCTGCAACTGCTTCGCGACCTGGCCATCGTCAACGAGCGTACCGTCCGCGAGCTGGGCCCCTTGTTGCCCGGTGGCGTGCCGGTGCAGGCCAAGCGCAAGCCCGATCGCACGCATCCACCCGCATCCCTTGCCGTCCAGGACGATGAAATGAACCCACTTGAGCGGATCATCACCACCTCCACGTTGGTGGCAGGCGCGTTGGCAGCCTGCGGCGAAGCCCGCCCACCCGGGAAATTTCCGGAGCCTGCACCCGCGTCGGCAGCGACGGACTCCGCGCCAACAGCACCCACGCCGTCACCAACACCGACCCTCTCAACTCCCGAAGCTGCATCTCCCGCGCCCCTGACGCCCGTGGCTGACGAAGCCACCGTCGAAATCGAACGCGGCCCGCACATTCCGTCGGCCACGCTCCGAAAGCAGATACTGGCGCTGCTGGACAGCCTTGAGACGCTGGAAGACATGGAACACCCGCATCTGGGGTCGATCTTCAGCGTCCGCATGGTGAAGAATCCGAGGGTGCGCGATGGCCATGAGTACTTCGGCATCACGACCGAGGGATGGACGTATTACATAGAGACCATCCGTCTTCATGCACTGAGCGACCCGCCGACGATCACGATCGCGCTCGACAACGGTGTCGAACCATGGACCGACCAGAAGCCCACCTACTGCACGATGGATTTCGAGGAACTCGCCAACGACATCGTCGCCTTGGGATACGAACGTGCAGCGACGCGCTCCACGTTCGGCAACAAGCCTTCCTGGGGGTTTGGCCGGGACGTTCCTGAGAACCGTACGGGTTTCGGTGTAGGGGTCTACCTCTACTATCTGGATGAAGGCACTGAGGCGGAACGGGCCTGCGCCAGTTGGCTGCGAATCTCAGGAGGTCCGCGCAATGACTAGCTTGCCTTCGCATTTGCAACGTCTGACCGATGGGCTTCCCGCGGACAAACGCCCAGATATAGAAGAAGCCATCGCTACCGCACCCTATCTCCAGGAGCGGATGGCCCAAGCCATCGAGGCCGGGCGACTCGAGCATATCCGCCTCACTCCAGCCGGGGCGAACGAAGGCGGGCACTACGACAGTAGCGAGAAGGCCGTCTATGTCAGCATGGATACCTTCACGAGGCCAGACCTGCAGAACCGCCGGGATCGAATCGATGTCATCACCAGCACGCTGGGTCACGAAACAGGGCATGCCTTGAACGCTGAGGAGTCGAGAAAGACCCTGCACTTCGTCGCCGCCCAGATCACGGAAGAGATACGCGCCGCCGGCCCCGGGGGCAGCGCTGATGTGACGCCCCATTTTTCCCTGTACCAGCGCGCCGCCCGGCGCGACGAAGCGATCGCCGAGATCGAGGGTTGGAATGCGCTGGCCAGCCGCATCCATTACACCAATGGCGGCGAAATCTCCCGCGAAGAAATGCTGAGACGGGCAGTTCCCAACACCGGATGCGTCTCGCGAGACAGCGCGTATGCGCCCCAGCTCGCCCGCGGCATCGTCCTCGACCAGGACATGCACATGTCCGACACCCGCCTGCCCAAGGCCGGCGGCATCAATGTCGAACCGGTGGCGCAGTGCCATTTCGACCAGTCCGCCAAAACGCTCGGCGCGCAGGGCAAAGCCGACTACCGCAACTATTACGGCGCCTATCTGATCGAACAGGTTGGCCAGGACACCGCACACTGGATCCGACCGCCGACAATCAAACTCGACATGGCCCGACTGGGGCTGGACCCGGCGCAGCTGGAGAGCACCGGCCTGAATCTTGGTGGGCGGAATGTCGGCCTGATCGATGCCAGCGACGGCCAACGGCTCATCACCCTGCGTCACGGGGACAATGGCCGGAAGCAGAGTCCCGACAGCACCGCCGCGGCACATGACCGAGACGTACGGGACGACGAACGGATTTCCCGGCGCGCACGCTTCGGGGATGACACTGTCCTTCACGGCGGGGAACCGGTAACCGCTCCCGCCACACCGACCACACCCCGCGACCCGGCCCATCCGCAGCACGCTCTCTACGACGCCCTGAAGCGGCATCTGCCCGACTACACCAGCGAAGCCCGCCTGTCGCAGTTCACCGACGCCTGCCACACGGTGGGCATCACGTCGCGCAGCCTGGCAACGATCCATGTCGAAGGCACACAGGCGCGCTTCTCAACGCGGGAAGGCTGGCCGCGTGTCGAGCTCGACCTGGACCAGGCGCCTGTCGCACGCACTACCGACCTGCCGCGTGGCGACATGCCTGCCGGGCCGCTGCCGGAGCGCGGCATGCCGGCGCACGCCGCGCCGCCTCCGCAGCTGCAGGGCCCCGCACACTGACCACGGGCCGCAGCGCGGCGGCGAACCCGAGGCACCGCCCCGTTGACCGGATCGCGGCGGCACCTTACAACAGGCGCCACGCTTCCCCATGTCGCAGGCTCCCGCATGCAATGCCCCAAGTGCCAAGGCACGATGGAACTGATCACGGTTCCGCAAGCCAATGTCCATCGCTGCACGCAGTGCAAGGGACTCTGGTTCGAAATGGTCGATCACGAGACCCTGAAGGATCGCGCGGAAGAGATCGATGTCGGCGACCCCACGCTGGGCGAGCAGTACAACCAGGTCGACCGGATCACCTGCCCGGCGTGCATCGGCAACCGCCCCTTGATCCGCATGGTCGATCCCTTGCAGCCGCATATCTGGTTCGAGAGTTGCAAGGGTTGCTACGGCCGCTTCTACGACGCGGGCGAGTACCAGGATTTCGCCGAGATCGAGTTCGCGGATCTGGTCAAGGACTGGAACGCACCGGAACGGATCTGATCCGCGCAGGGTGCGCTTGGGCCCGCCAGTGCCCTGTTGTCGCAGCAACTGCGCACGGGATCCCCAACGCGGCCGGTCCGCGACGGCGGGCCAGGGCCCGCCCTACGCCGCTGCCCCGCCGCGGTCCTTGCAGCCCCAGTTGAGGATGGGCGTGCCGGGCGGCAGGACGCGGCGGAACATCGCCACCCGCGCGGCCTTCGGGTTCACCACCACGGGCGCGCGCGCCGCTTTCAGCAGCGGCAGATCGGCACTGCTGTCCGAGTACGCCACGGCAACTTCGCCGTAGCCGCGCTCGCGCAACATGCGCATCTTCTCTTCGTTGTGGCAGTGGCGCGTGGCGACCACCGCGCCAAAGCGTGGGCCGACGGCCGTACCGATGACCGGCACATCCTCGTGCGCGACGAAACTCAGGATCGCACGCGCCAGTTCAGGCGGTGCACCGGTGGCCACCACCACGTTGTCGCCACGCGCGCGATGGTCGCGGAAGACGTCAAGGGCATGCGGCAGCAGGCGCTGCTGGACGTCATCGCGATGCGTCGCGACGTACTGGTCGATCAGCGCATCGAAACTGCGCCGGCCATGCAGGCCGAACGTGCCGATCCAGATATAGCCGGAAATCCCGCGACGGCGCGTCGGCAGGAAGGCCACCATGGGCCCCAGCACGACGGTGGCGGCCAGCGCCACCACCGAGCGCAAGGGGTTGCGTTGGATCAGCCACTTGACCAGATGACCACCGGAATCGCCGTCGTACAGCGTGTGGTCGAAATCGAAGACGACGACCGGGGCGTCCGGGCGCGGCGTCGGATAGGGAGCGTCCGTCATGCAGCGAAGAATAGCTGACGCAGTGCCTCGCCGGGCTCTTCGGCGCGCATGAACGTCTCTCCGACCAGGAATGCATCCACGCCTGCGGCGCGCATCGTGGCCACGTCCTCCGGCACCAGGATGCCGCTCTCCGTCACCAGCAGACGATCTTTCGGCACCGCATCCTTCATCGCCAACGTGGTCTGCAGCGACACCTCGAACGTACGCAGGTTGCGGTTGTTGATGCCGACCAGCGGCACCGGCACCTGCAGGGCGCGCTCCAGTTCGTCGATGTCGTGCACTTCCACCAGCACATCCATGCCCAATTCCATCGCCAGCCCCGACAGATCGACCAGCTGCCCGTCGTCCAGCGCCGCCACGATCAACAGGATGCAGTCCGCGCCAAGCACGCGTGCTTCGTAGACCTGGTAAGGGTCTACAGTGAAGTCCTTGCGCAGCACCGGCAGCGTGCAGGCGTCGCGCGCCTGCTTCAGGTAGTCGTCGGCACCCTGGAAGAAGTCCACGTCAGTCAGCACCGACAGGCAGGCCGCGCCACCGAACTCGTAGCTCACCGCGATGTCGGCAGGACGGAAATCCGGGCGGATGATGCCCTTCGACGGACTGGCCTTCTTGACCTCGGCGATCACCGCCGGATCGCCCTGCGCGATCATCGCGTTCAGCGCATCGGCGAAACCGCGCGTCGGCGGCGCATCGGCGCTGCGCGCCCGCAGCTCGTCCAGCGAAATGCGTGCGCTGCGTTCGGCGATCTCATCGGCCTTGCGGCCGAGGATGGTAGTGAGGATGTCGCTCATGTAAATCCTGGTTCGGTTCCCGTGCCGGTGCAGGGCACGACACATTGTCGCACCCGCTACTCTTCCAGAGGGGCTTTCGCGCGGTCCCAACCGTAGGCGCGCTCGACCTTGGCGACCCGCAGCTCGAAGTGGTCGTACCAGTCGCGCCGCCCCTGCTCGCGCGCCGCCGCGTGCTCGGCGTGCTGGCGCCAGGCACGGATGGCATCCTCGCTCTCCCAGTACGCCACGGTGATGCCGAAGCCGTCGGCCCCAAGCGTGGACTCCACGCCAAGGAACCCCGGCTGCTGCACGGCCAGCTCGACCATGCGCTCGGCCATCGCACCGTACCCCGCATCGTCATGCGCATTGCGCTGGGAAGAGAAGATCACCGCGTAATACGGCGGCTTGGGGAGTGCCGCGAATCCATCGCCTGCCATGTCACGTCCTCGCGTTCTGCCGACCCAGCGCCTGCGTCGTGGTCACGAACTGTTGCAGCCGCTCCAGCGCCCTGCCGCTGGCGATGGCGTCGCGCGAGCGGGCGATGCCGTCTTCGATGCTGTCCGCCACACCTGCGACGTACAGCGCCGCACCTGCGTTCAGCACCACGATCTCGCGCGCCGGACCGGGCCGGTTATCCAGCACCCCGAGTAGCATGGCCTTCGACTCGGCGGCATCCGCGACCCGAAGATTGCGGCTGGCTGCCATGGCGATGCCGAAGTCTTCCGGATGCAGTTCGTACTCGCGTACTTCGCCATCGCGCAACTCACCGACCAGCGTGCCGGCGCCCAGCGACAGTTCGTCCATGCCATCGCGGCCCCACACCACCAGCGCGCGCTCGGCGCCGAGTTCCTGCAACACGCGCGCCTGGATGCCGACCAGGTCGGGATGGAACACCCCCATCAGGATGCTCGGCGCGCCGGCCGGATTGGTCAGCGGGCCGAGGATGTTGAAGATGGTGCGCACGCCCATCTCGCGGCGTACCGGTGCGACCACCTTCATCGCCGGGTGATGGACCGGCGCGAACATGAAGCCGATACCGGCTTGTGCGATGGACTGCGCCACCTGCTCCGGCTGCAGTTCGATGTCGACGCCCAGTGCCTCCAGGACATCCGCACTGCCCGACTTCGACGACACGCTGCGATTGCCGTGCTTCGCGATACGCGCACCCGCTGCGGCCGCGACGAACATCGAACAGGTCGAGATGTTGAAGGTGTGCGAGCCGTCACCACCGGTGCCGACGATGTCGACCAGGCTCGTACGATCCGCGACATCCACGGTGCGCGAGAACTCGCGCATCACGGTGGCGGCGCCGGCGATCTCGCCCACGGTTTCCTTCTTCACGCGGAGACCGGTCAGGATGGCGGCCGTCATCGTCGGGGAGACGTCGCCCCGCATGATCTGGCGCATAAGATCGACCATCTCGTCGTGGAAGATCTCGCGATGCTCGATCGTGCGTTGCAGGGCTTCTTGGGGGGTCAGTGGCATCTTCGGTTGCCTGTAGGAGCGGGCCATGCCCGCGATGCGCTGGGTGCCCGGCAGGAGAATCATCGCGGGCATGGCCCGCTCCTACAGAGGCAGGTGTCGGAGATCATCTCTCCAGGAAGTTCTTCAGCAGGGCATGACCATGCTCGGTCAGGATCGACTCGGGATGGAACTGCACGCCTTCCACCGGATACTCGCGATGACGCAGCCCCATGATTTCCTCGAAGCTGCCGTCGTCGTTCTCGGTCCAGGCGGTGACTTCCAGCGCGTCCGGCAGGCTGCTCCGCTCGACCACCAGCGAATGGTAACGCGTCGCTTCGTACGCATCCGGCAGCCCGGCGAACACGCCTTTGCCTTCATGCCGGATGCGCGAGGTCTTGCCATGCATGATGCGGCCCGCGCGGATGACGTTGCCGCCGTAGGCCTGCCCCAGGCTCTGGTGGCCGAGGCAGACGCCGAGGATCGGCGTGTTTGCGCCCAATCGCTCGATGATCTCCAGCGAAACGCCGGCTTCGTTCGGCGTGCAAGGACCGGGCGAGATGACGATGCGCTCCGGCGCGAGCTTCGCGATCTCGTCCACCGTCATCGCATCGTTGCGCACCACCTTCACCTCGGCCCCCAGCGACTGCAGGTACTGCACCAGGTTGTAGGTGAAGCTGTCGTAGTTGTCGATCATCAACAGCATGGGTCAGTCCGCCAGCAGGAATACGGTATAGATCTTGTCGGTGTAGGTGACGTAGCCGGACTGCAGCGATAGGGCAGCCTGTCCGCGATCCAGACGGCTCCCTGTCACCGTGATGCTGTCCAGCGTTCCGCCACCCGTCCACTCGTAACGCGCCGGCCACTCGCCCTCACGGATGCCGTACTCGAACTGGGGAGCGACGTCCGACACGCTGTAGACCTGACCGAGACGGGCCCCGTAGGCACGCGCGATCACTTCGGCCTTTTCGCGGGACGAGGCAATGGTCTTTTCGCGAAGCGCCTGCCGCAGCGCAGGTTCGGTGCTCAACTGCGTGGTCACATCTGAAATCCGTAGCGCTTGCGACGTCTGCACCGTCGAGAGGAAGCGTTCCAGTTCATCCTGTCTCGAGAAGCGCGCCGTCAGCGATCGGCTGACCTGGGTGCCGACGAATACCTGCTCCTGCAGCTTCTGGTCATAGCGCTGTCTGGGACCGATCTGGAGGGACGTCGCGACGATCTCATCCGACGGGACGTTGGCGGCCTTGAGTTTGGAGAGGGTATCGGCGACGTGACGCTCGACCGTCTGGCGCGCCACATCGGGATTCAGGTCGGTGGCCTCGAACTGGATCGCGATCTTGAACCGGTCGGGGATGGCGCGTGCTTCCGCATCTCCGTACACAAGCACATGACGCGTCGGTGGAAGCGCGTTGACCTGGGCCGACAGGTGGGGCGACACCAGCATCGTGGCGGCAAGCAGCAGGTAGCGAAGGTTCATGGAATCTCTCCTGTGGGTGACCTGCTTGGAGAACGCACCAACCGCGGCAGCGGGGTTCCATGCAGGTTCATGGGCTCGCCCCCTCATGGCGAACGTGTGAGAAAGCCACCGCGAACGCGTCCAGGACGGATTCCGGCGTCGCCCACGACGTCATCAGCCGGATCACGCTGGTGCCATCGCCGCGCCGCTCCCAGGTCTCGAACTCCACATGCTCCTTCAGGCGCTCGACGACCGCATCCGGCAGTATCGGAAACACTTGGTTGCTGGGCGAGTCCACGGCCAGCGGAACGCCCGCATTCTGCAGGATCTCGCGCAGCCGTTCGGCCATGACGTTCGCATGCGTCGCCAGCACGAAGTACAGGCCGTCCTCGAACAGCGCCTCGAATTGGGCACCCACGACGATGCCTTTTGCCAACATCGCGCCGCGCTGTTTGATGACATGGCGGAAATCGGTGCGCAGGGAGGGATTGACGATGACGAGCGCCTCGCCCAGCAACGCACCGTTCTTGGTACCGCCGATGTAGAAGGCGTCCGCCTGCGTCGACAGCAGCGCCAGGTCGACGTCGTTGCCCGGCGCAGCGAGTGCTGAACCCAGGCGCGCGCCATCGATGTAGAGCAGCAGATCGCGGCCCCGGCAGAACTCGCCCAGCGCCTGCAGTTCCATCGCGCTGTAGAGCGTGCCCCACTCCGTGGTATTCGAGAGGTAGACCAGCCGCGGCTTCACCATGTGCTCGCCGCTGTGGCCGTCGATACAGGGCTGGATCAGTGCCGGACTCAGCTTGCCGTCCGGCGTGGCGACCGTCAGCACCTTGTGCCCACTGGCCTCGATGGCGCCGGTCTCGTGCGTGGCGATATGACCGCTGGCCGGCGCGATCACGGCTTCGTTCGGACGCAGGAACGCCGCCAGTGCGACGAGGTTGGTCTGCGTGCCGCCGGCAAGGAAATGCACATCGGCATCGCGGGCGAGACGATCACGGATCAACGCCGCAGCGCGCGCGCTGTGGACGTCCAGTCCGTAGCCGCGGTTGGTCTCGGCGCTCGCCATCGCAAGCGCCTGCAGCAGGCGCGGATGCGCGCCCTCGCTGTAATCGTTGCGAAGGCTGATCTTCGCACTGGCGGCGGCGACCTCCATCACAAGCCCTTCGCCGCTTCGGCCACGGCGCGGAACAGCGCGCGGCCCTTGTTCATCGTCTCGTCCCATTCCTTTTCGGGATCGGAGTCGTAGACGATGCCGGCGCCGGCCTGTACGTGCAGGCGGCCGTCTTTGATGACGGCGGTGCGGATGGCGATGGCCGTATCGGCATCGCCGTGCCAGCCGATGTAGCCGATGCTGCCGGCGTAGACGTTGCGCTTGATCGGCTCCAGCTCGCGGATCACTTCCAGCGCGCGGATCTTCGGGGCGCCGCTGACGGTGCCGGCCGGGAACGTCGCGCGCAGCACGTCGGCGTAACTCAAACCGGGCAGCAGCTTCCCGGTGACTTCGCTAACGATGTGCATGACATGGCTGTAGCGTTCGATGACGAACTGCTCGCCCACCTGCACCGTGCCGGCTTCCGACACCCGACCGGTATCGTTGCGCCCCAGGTCGATCAGCATCAGGTGTTCGGCGCGCTCCTTGGGATCGGCCAGCAGTTCGGCTTCGAGGGCGACGTCTTCGTCGTGGGTCTTGCCGCGCGGGCGGGTGCCAGCGATCGGACGCACGGTGACCTCGCCCTGCTCCAGCCGCACGAGGATCTCCGGCGACGAACCGACGACCTGCACGTCGCCGACGTCGAGGAAGTACATGTACGGCGAGGGATTCAGGGCGCGCAGTGCGCGGTAGACGTCCACCGGCCGCGCACTGAATGGCACGCTCAGCCGCTGACTCAGCACCACCTGGAAGATGTCGCCGGCGCGGATGTATTCCTTCGATTTCTCCACTGCGGCGATGAAGCCATCGTGGGTGAACCCGGAGACGAAGTGGCTCTCGTCGAGCACATCGCGGGTGATCGGCGTGGGATACGAACCCGGCTGGCGCAACTTGGTGGTCAGCGCATCCAGCCGCGACTGCGCACGCTCCCATGCATCGGCTTCGCGCGGATCGGCATGCACGATCAGATAGAGCCGGCCCTTGAGATTGTCGAAGACCGCGACCTCCTCCGACAGCATCAACAGGATGTCGGGCGTACCGAGTTCGTCCGGCTTTTCGCCGGTGGCGAGCCGCGGCTCGATGTAGCCGATGCACTCGAAGCCGAACCAGCCGACCAGGCCGCCCGTGAATCCGGGAAGGCCTTCCAGCTGGGGCACGGCATACGCAGCACGCAGGGCTTCGACTTCGGCGAAAGGATCGGCGACATCGCGCGTCTCGACGAGTTGCCCGTTGTCGTGCACCTGCAGGGTGTGGCCGCGGAAGGTGGCCACGCGGCGCACCGGCAGGCCGATGATGGAATAGCGGCCGAAGCGCTCGCCGCCTTCCACCGATTCGAACAGGTAGGTATGCGGCGCGTCGGCGAGTTTCAGGTAGACCGAGAGCGGCGTGTCCAGGTCGGACAGCACTTCACGGACAACGGGGATGCGGTTGAAGCCTTCAGCAGCGTACTGCTGGAACTGGGCGTGCGAGATCAAGCGGGCTTTCCTTCCGGGACACGGTGACGGTACGGGCGACGGCAACGGGCCACCATCGCCAGCCATGGCGTGCGGAATCTTTGGAAAGCGGGAGCGCGGGATGGGACACGGGCGTACTTTACCCGACGCATCGGCCCGCCGACCACTGGGCGCCTGGTTACAGGCGCAACGGACACGCCGCTGGCAGATGCATGCGGACACGGCCCGGAACGCATTCGACGCGGAACCGCCGCGACTGCACCGGCTCTCCGTCCAGGTTGAGGGTCATCGGCTGGTTGGCCTCCAGCTCGACCCAGGGCAGACGCGCACGGGTGGCGACGCGGTCCAGCGCGGCGTGTTTGCCGTCCTTCACCAGCGTGCCCACGGTGGCGGCGACTTCGCCGGACAGCTCCGGCACGATGGTCAGGTCCAGCAAGCCGTCATCGACCAGCGCATCCGGGCATAGGGCCTGCCCGCCCCCGGCCTGGCGCCCGTTGCCGATGCCGAGTGCGATGAAATCGCCCTGCCAGTCGAACTCCGGGCCGCGCACACGCGCAGTCATCGGTTCGATGCGTCCCAGCTTGGCGATGCCGGTGATCAGGTAGGCCAGACCGCCGAGCATCTTCTTGAGGCCTTCGTCGGTTTCCACGGTGACCGCCGTGCCGAAGCCACCACTGGCCAGGTTGGCGCACCAATGCGTACCGTCTGCGGCCTCGATGCGCAGCAGGTCGAGCGGTACGGCGGCAACGGCGCGGACCAGTTGCAAGGCGGGCAACGCTTCATCCGGAATACCGGCCGCCGCAGCGAAGTCGTTCGCGGTCCCCAGCGGCACCAGCCCGAGCGACGGCAGCGCACCTGCGGCCTCATCACGATGGGCGAACGTCGTGGCTACCTCGCTCAACGTTCCATCGCCACCCGCGGCGATGACGGTATCCACGCCATCGGCGATCGCTTCGGCGACGTAGCGCTCGGCATCGCCGTCTTCCCACGTGACCCGCACGTCCAGTGCGATGCCGTCATCCCGCAACGTGCGCACGGCGTCGCGCAGGTCGTCGTCGCCGGCGGATTTTCCGTTGAGGATCAGGCGCCAGCGGGGTGCGGTCATGGGAGGTTCCTTGAGGGACGCGCGAGCATAGCCGCTCCTACAACATCCCAGCCATCGTCATCTTCCGGTCACAGGCCCGCCGTAGCGTAGAAGGCCATAGCAGGGACGACGGGCGGAGGCAGGATCAGCCTCCAATCTTCCGGGGCGGTGGCGAAGGCCATCGCCCTTTTCCGTGTAGAGCGGAGCTTGCTCCGCTTCGGCATATCCCCCGGGAAAGCGGAGCAAGCTCCGCTCTACGCGCCGATCAGGCGCGCGCGTCGGCGACCGCGGCGCGCATGCGATCGATCACGTCCTTGTAGTCCGGCGCATTGAAGATTGCCGAACCGGCGACGAAGGCGTCCGCGCCCGCCGCCGCGATCTGGCCGATGTTGTCGGCCTTCACGCCGCCGTCGATCTCCAGGCGGATGTCCTTGCCGGTCTTGTCGATCATCGCGCGCACGGCGCGCAGCTTGTCGAGCGCCGACGGGATGAACGCCTGCCCGCCGAAGCCCGGGTTCACCGACATCAGCAGCACCAGGTCCAGTTCCGGCAACACCCAGTCGAGCACGTCGACCGGCGTGCCGGGATTCAGCACCAGGCCCGCCTTGCAGCCGAGCGACTTGATCAGCTGCACGGTACGGTGCACGTGCTTCGAGGCTTCGGGATGGAAGCTGATGATGCTGGCGCCGGCCTCGGCGAAGTCCGGCACGATGCGGTCCACCGGCTCCACCATCAGGTGAACGTCGATCGGCGCGGTGACGCCGTGCTTGCGCAGCGCGCTGCATACCAGCGGACCGATGGTCAGGTTGGGCACGTAATGGTTGTCCATCACGTCGAAGTGCACCCAGTCGGCACCGGCCTTCAGCACGTTGTCGACTTCCTCGCCGAGGCGGGCGAAGTTCGCGGAAAGGATGGACGGAGCGATGATGCAGTTCGACATGGACAGGCTCACTTGCGCTTGCGCAGGGTCTTGATGCGGTCGTAGGCGGCGTTGATCTCGCGCGCCTTGTGTTCGGCCTGGACGCGCAGGTCTTCCGCGGCGCCGGCCATCTTGTCGGGGTGGTACTGGGAGATCAGCCGGCGGTAGGCCTGGTCCACCTCGGCATCGGTGGCGTCGCTGGTCAGCTCGAACACGCGATACGGGTTGTCGCGACTGAGCTTGAACCAGTCCTCGTCGAAGGCATGCCCGATGATCAGGCCCACCAGGCCGCCCAACGGATGGCGCATCAGCAGCCAACCCGCCACGAATCCCAGCAGTTTCCCGTACCAGCGCTTCATCCAGCCCGCCTTCTTCAGCAAGTGGGCCATTTTACGGCACACGCGGCCCCCAAGCGCCGTACACTACGCGGCCCGGTCCGGTACCTGGCCCCGCAGCAGCGGGTGAAGGGCCACCCCGGGGCACGGGCGCACGGCCTGCCGCACGCCCCCACGACGCTGTACGCCTCGCTGGTTTCCGGAACTCCCCAAGGAGTGTTTGTGCCCACGACGTTGCTTCAATCCGATCTGCCCGGCCTCACCCTGCGCCATCGCGGCAAGGTCCGCGACGTGTTCGACCTGCCCCGCGACCGCCTGCCCGCCGATGCGCCTGCCGGCGACTGCCTGTTGATGGTGGCCACCGACCGCCTGAGCGCGTTCGACGTGGTGCTGCCCGACCCGATTCCCGGCAAGGGCGAGATGCTCTGCCAGATTTCCAACTTCTGGTTCGCCAAGACCGCGCACCTGATGCCGAACCACCTGACCGGTATCGACGTCGCGTCGGTACTCCCGGCCGGCGTCGACGCGTCGCTGTACGCCAAGCGCGCGGTAGTGACCAAGAAGCTGAAGCCCGTCCCGGTGGAAGCCATCGCGCGCGGCTACCTGATCGGCAGCGGCTGGAAAGACTACCAGCGCACCGGCAAGGTCAGCGGCATCGAACTGCCCGACGGCCTGCGCCAGGCCGAGAAGCTGGCCGAGCCGATCTTCACGCCGTCGACGAAAGCTGCGGTGGGCGACCACGACGAGAACATCGACTTCGACGCCATGGTGAAGACCGTCGGCGCCGAACTGGCCGAGCGCGTGCGCGACGCCACCCTGCGCATCTACCGCTATGCGGCCGATGTCGCGGCCGAGCGCGGCATCCTGCTGGCCGACACGAAGTTCGAGTTCGGCACCGACGAGGATGGCCGCCTCTACATCATGGACGAGATGCTGACGCCGGATTCCTCGCGCTACTGGCCCGCGGACCAGTACGAGGTCGGCACCAGCCCGCCGAGCTACGACAAACAGTTCGTGCGCGACTACCTGGAAACGCTGGACTGGAACAAGACCGCGCCCGGTCCGGCGCTGCCGGCCGAGGTCATCGAGCGCACGCGTGCCAAGTACGCAGAAGCGCTGCAGAAACTCGCCGGCATCACCGTCGACTGACCGCACACGGCTTTGCAGGAGCGGGCGATGCCCGCGATGCTCTTCGACCCGCGTGCGTAAAAGCATCGCGGGCATGGCCCGCTCCTACAGAGCCAGCGTCGCGATGGCCGGCCCGGCACGCCCTGTCGGGCTGGGGTATGCTCCATACCCTGCCGCATTGCCATCCTCGGGAGGGATGAATGAACGCAACCGCGCAACGCCCGGTCGACCGCTGGTTCGCCAGTTATTCCGGCGACCACGTCAACGAGACCAACCAGCTGATCCATGTGTTCGCCGTGCCCGCGATCCTGTGGACGGTGGTCGCGCTGCTGTGGTGCATCCCGGTGTTCGGCACCTGGGTGAAATCCGGCATGTGGGCGGCGCTGGCGATGTTCGGCGCGTGGATGTACTACTACAAGCTCTCGCGCCCACTGGGCTTCGGCATGCTGGCGATCTTCATCGCGATGGCGTGGCTCACCCGCTGGCTGGAAGCGCTGCTGGGGCTGCAGAACCTGTTCTACCTCGCCGTCGGCGTCTTCGTGGTGGCGTGGATCGCGCAGTTCATCGGCCACAAGATCGAAGGCAAGAAGCCGAGCTTCCTGACCGATCTCACCTACCTGCTGATCGGCCCGGTGTGGGTGCTCAGCAAGTTCTACCGGAAGATGGGCTGGAAGTATTGAGTGGAGCCGAGCTGAGCTTGCTTGGCTGATGCCGTGCACGGTATCGACCTGACTCTGCGAAGAGCAGCGGAGCAAGCTCCGCTCTACGAACCCACCGCGCGCTTGTCGACGATGAATGCCCGCGGCGCGTAGCCGAAGTCAGCGCGCGCAGGCCCCATGTCGAACACCAGGTCCTCGCGCATGCGGGCCACCGCATCGTCGGTGAGCCCGCGCATCACGCCCGCAGCGCGGGCCAGCGACAACGCCACGCCGAACACGGGCATCGGCACCTGCCACAGTCTGGCCGGCGGATCGAGCGCCGCCAGCGTGCGCGCCACCATGTCGCGGTAGGCCAGCGTTTCGCCGCCGGGCAGCGCGTACGCCTGCGCGTGCGTTGCCGGCGCATCCACCACGGCCCGTGCGGCAGCGGCCAGATCATCGACGTGTACCGGCTGGCGCTTGCCCTCCGCGCCACGCGGCAGCGCGAAGAAGCCCATGCGCCGTGCCATCGCCGCGATCCGCGCCAGCGTCTGGTCGCGGCCTGCGCCATAGACCAGCGTCGGGCGCAGCAACGTTGCTGCTGCGCCATTCGCCGACGCGGTGTCGAAGACGCGCCGCTCCGCCACCTGCAGCCGTTCCACGATGTCGCGCTCATGGGCATCGCCGGAGGTCTGCTTCGTGTCGAGACTGGTGGATCCGAACGCGACCACGCGCGGTGTCGCCACCAGCCCGCGCGCATACCACTGCGCGAAGCCGTCCAGCGGGCCTGTACTGAAGATCACGTCGACGCGATCGGGCAGCCCATCGATTCCGGCGAACTCGCCACGCAGCCACTGCACGTTCGGCGACGGCGGACGCGGTGTCCGCGATACCGCGAACACCTGCCAATCGTGCGCATCGAGCCGGGCGAGCAGCGCCTCGCCGATCTGGCCACTGGCACCGAAGACGAGGGCGGTACGCATCGTGGATCAGGCGTCCTGACCGGCGTCTTCGTCGACCGCATCGATGGGCTTGGCCGGCTCGCCACCCGGCATCGGCGGACGCTCCGCCATGTGCAGCGACAGCGCGGCCTTGGCCATCAGGTGCGCGCTGATCGGCGCGGTAATGAAGAGGAAGGCGGTGATCAGCAGTTCGCGCGGCTGCGGGTCGGTGCCGCTCAGCGCGTGGTAGCCGACTGACGCAATCAGCATGCAGCCCACGCCCAGCGTGCTGGCCTTGGTGGGGCCGTGCAGGCGCTTGAAGAACTCCGACAGCTTCAACAGGCTGAAGGACCCGACCAGGATGAAGAAGCTGCCCACGGCCAGCAGCAGCACCAGCAGGATGGCGAAGACCCAGCTCATTCGACGATGTCCCGGCGCAGCACGTACTTGCTCAGTACCACGGTGCCCACGAAGCCCAGCATGGCGATGATCAGCGCCGCTTCGAAATACACCGCCGTACCCAGGTACATGCCGAACAGCACCAGTTGCGCGATCGCGGCCACGAACAGCGTGTCGAGCGCGAGGATGCGGTCGGGCACGCTGGGGCCGCGCACCAGCCGCACCAGCGCCAGCAGCATCGCCAGGCCGACCACATGCATCGACGCGACGATGGCGTACATCACCAGGGCCTGTGGCGTCACGGAAAGATCTCCATCAGGGGCGCTTCATAGCGCGTCTTGATCTGCCGGATCACCGCATCGGCATCGTCCAGGTTGAGCACGTGCACGAGCAGGTGGCTCCGGTCATCCGACAGCGCCGACGACACCGTCCCCGGCGTCAGCGTGATGATGCTGGTCAGCGCGGCGATGCCGTGGATGTTGGCGATGTCGAGCGGCACCCAGATGAAGCCGGGATGGATGTTCCGTTCGGGCCCCAGTACCTGCAGCGCGACGGTGATATTGGCCGTCACGATGTCCAGCGCCAGCACGCCCAGCATGCGCGGCACGCTGCGCAGGCGACCGATGGAGGCGAATTCGCGGTCCAGGCGCGCCGCGAACGGCGGGATCACCAGTGCCAACAGCAGCGCCATCGCCACCTGCATCTCCCCCTTCAGCACATCCCCCGTCATCTGCCGGTAGCGCAGCTCGAAAATGTGCAGCGGCAAAATCGCCCGCGGCAACAGCACCACGTTCGGCAGCGGA